>JAHELS010000382.1 GCA_024644085.1 Rhodopirellula sp. | reverse complement strand
ACATCGTGAAGCGGATCTTCGCCTCGATATCGAAGAAGACGCCAAGGACTACGCAATCATCCCGGGCGACGTTGAAGGAAGCGAATTCATCCAACGGATCGTTTCCGATGACCCCGATCTATTGATGCCGCCGCCGGAATCGGGAAAGCGGCTGACAGAGCAGCAAATCGAAGTCTTGAAACAGTGGGTTGCCCAGGGCGCGCCGTACGAATCGTACTGGGCCTATGTGCCGCCGCAGCCCCAGGTGGTCCCGCCCCTCGATTCTGCGTGGCCGCGCGATGCGATCGATCACTTCGTCCTTGAGAAGTTAAACGCCAAACAACTCGAGCCTTCACCCGATGCGGACCGGCGCACTTTGATTCGCCGCGTGACGTTCGATTTGACGGGATTGCCGCCGTCGCCCGAAGAAGTCGCCGCGTTCGTGAATGATCCAAGCCGCGACGCCTACACGAAGCTGGTCGACCGACTGCTTGCTTCGCCCGCCTTTGGCGAGCGGATGGCGATCTATTGGTTGGATCTGGTCCGTTATGCCGACACCGTTGGATACCACGGCGACCAGGACCAGAACATTGCGCCGTACCGTGACTACGTGATCGATGCGATGAACGACGACATGCCGCTCGATCAATTCACCCGCGAACAACTCGCCGGCGATCTGTTGCCCGATCCGACTGAGTCACAACTCGTCGCAACCGGCTACAACCGGCTGTTGCAAACGTCACACGAGGGCGGCGTTCAACCCAAGGAATACCTCGCCATCTATTCGGCTGATCGCATTCGAAACCTCTCGGCGGTCTGGATGGGTGCCACCGTCGGTTGCGCCCAGTGTCACGATCACAAATACGATCCTTACACGATCGACGATTTCTATTCGCTCGTCGCCTTCTTTGCCGATGTCGACGAACAGCAACATTTCAAGGTGGGAACGAATTCGCTGCCGACCAAACGTCCGCCGGAGATTCCCGTCCTCAGCCGATGGCAACGCCAGCAGTTGGATGAAATCGAATCGAGGATCACCGAGTGGAACGAATTGTTGGCGTCGTCGGACATCGCCGGCGAATTGGAAGGTGCAAAAAAAGCAATCGCGGCGCTCGAGTCCCAGCGCGAAGCGCTCCGACAGCAGGAGCGATTGACGATGGTCACCCAGGCGATCGAGCCGCGCGAGATTCGCGTGCTGCCGCGCGGCAACTGGCTCGATGACAGCGGCCCGGTGGTCGGACCGGCGGTTCCCGATTTTCTCGGGGAGATCGCAACGGACGGCCGCCGCGCCAATCGCCTCGATCTGGCCAATTGGTTGGTCGATCCCGAGTCGGGCGCTGGCGGTTTGACCGCGCGGGTCCACGTCAATCGACTTTGGTACTTGATGATGGGCCGGGGGCTGTCCACTTCGCTGGCGGACTTTGGCGGCCAGGGCGAACCGCCCTCCCATCCGGAACTGCTCGACCAGCTCGCCGTCGATTTCATCCGCGGCGGCTGGAGCAACAAGCGAATGATTCGCCGCCTGGTTCTTTCCCGGACTTACCGGCAATCGTCCGACACATCACCGGCGCGGCTGGCGGATGATCGGTTCAACCGTTGGTACGCGCGCCAATCGCGGTACCGATTGCCAGCCGAGATGGTCCGCGATCAATCGCTGGCGGTCAGTGGTTTGCTCGTCAAGTGGGTGGGAGGTTCGAGCGCACGTCCGCACCAGCCGGCGGGATACTTTCGCCACTTGAATTTTCCCAAACGCGTCTACGTTCCCGACCGTGGTGCGAGCCTGTATCGCCGCGGCGTCTATGTGCATTGGCAGCGCCAGTTTCTGCATCCGATGTTCAAGGCGATGGACGCGCCGAGCCGCGAGGAGTGCACGGCTCAGCGGCCGCGGTCCAACACGCCGCTGGAAGCTCTCGTGTTGCTGAATGATCCGTCAATGATCGACGCTGCGATAGCGTTTGCCGCGCAGATGATTCGAGCTCCCGGCGGGGGCGACAGTGACGCTCTGGCCAGCGGTTTCGAGCGTGCCCTTTCGCGCCAGCCCGATAGCATCGAACGCGCCGCGCTCGAACGACTGCTCGCCGAAGAACGACGAATCTATTCACAGAACCCTGAAAACGCCCAAGCATTGATCGACGTGGCCGACAAAAACATCGACCTCGGGGAGGCCGACGTGGTGGAACTCGCCGCCTGGACCAGCGTCGCCCGCGCGATCCTGAACCTTTACGAAACCGTATCAAGACAATAAGCACATCAAGACAATAAGCACGTCAAGATAATAGCACTGCACGAAAGTAAGAACTCAGCGATGGAACCTCGAATCGATCCGACGTTTGCCAACCGGCGAACCTTCTTAACACAGGGCGGGATCTCGCTCGGCGGTGCCGCATTGGCGTCGCTGTTGTCGAACGATCTTTCGGCCGCTACGCGAGTGAACCAGGCCGCGCGCGATGATCTGCCGAATCTTCCCCAGCACGTCAAACGGGTGATCTTCCTTTGCATGGCGGGCGGACCCTCGCACCTGGAAACGTTTGATTACAAACCGGAACTTGCCAAGCTGGACGGCCAACCGATGCCCGAGTCGTACACCGCCGGCCAGCCGATCGCACAGCTGCAAGGTCAGGCGCTCAAATGCCAGGGGCCGCTGACCAAATTCGCACAGTACGGCGAATCGGGCCAGACGATCAGCGACTTCCTGCCTTATCACCAAAAGATGGCGGATGACATTTGCGTGATCCGATCGATGGTCACCGAACAGATCAATCACGATCCGGCTCATACGTTCATGAACACCGGCACCGCGATCAGCGGTCGCCCGTCGATGGGTTCGTGGGTCACCTACGGACTCGGCAGCGAGAGTGAAGACCTTCCCGGCTTCGTCGTGTTGACCAGCGTCGGCGGGCGCAATCCCCAGCCGATCGCCTCGCGTCAATGGTCGGCCGGTTTTCTGCCGAGCCGGTACCAGGGCGTCGAATTCAGCAGCAGCGGGCAACCGGTCAACTACGTCGATCCGCCTCGCGGTGTATCCCTCGGCCAACAGCGTCGTTTGATCGAAACCGTGGGTGCGATCAATCGACATCGTCTGCGGGACTCGGGTGATCCGGAGATCGAAACGCGGCTTGCAACGTATGAAATGGCATTTCGAATGCAGACGTCCGTCCCGGACCTGGCCGATGTTTCGGATGAACCGCAACATGTGCTCGACATGTACGGTGCCCAGCCCGGCGACGGCACCTACGCGTCGAATTGCCTGCTCGCGCGGCGGTTGGCCGAGCGTGGCGTGCGATTCATTCACCTTTATCATCGCGGCTGGGATCACCACGGCGGGTTGGTCCAGTACATGAATATCTGTTGTGGATTGACCGACAAACCGACCTGGGCACTGCTGAACGATTTGAAACAACGTGACATGCTCAAGGACACGCTCGTCATCTGGGGCGGTGAATTCGGCCGGACGCCGATGTTCCAGGGCAAGGGCGGCGCCGGTCGCGATCATCACATCAAGGGATTCTCGATGTGGATGGCCGGCGGCGGGATCAAGCCGGGTTACAGCCACGGTGCGACCGATGAACTTGGCTACAACGCGGTCGAAGACGTCGTCCACGTACGAGATCTGCACGCGACGATGTTGCATCAACTGGGGATCGACCATCGTCACTTCAGTTACAAGTTCCAGGGACTCGACACCAAATTGACCGGCGTCGAACGGGCGCACGTGATCAAACCCATCCTGGCGTAGGCGGTCAGCGTTGGCGACGTTTGCTCCGTCTCTTTGTCCCGAAGGGACTCTCAGCGATTAGCCGTGGGTCGCGCAGCGCACCCACGGTTTGCGTTCTACAGCGCGTTCTCATCCCGAAGGTGATGACAGCCGGCGCGCTGCGATCCCTTCGGGATCGGCCGTTCATTCTTGATCTGCAACCGGCGGTGGCGCTCCGCTTACCACCGGCCAATGGCTGACAACCGCTTCGCGGTAAAGAAGGGACGATCGCATTGTTCACCGCGTTGACGATCACCATGTTCACGTTGGTGATGTCTCTCTGTCCCGAAGGGACTCTCAGCGATTAGCCGTGGGTCGCGCAGCGCACCCACGGTTTGCGTTCTACAGCGCGTTCTCATCCCGAAGGTGATGACAGCCGGCGCGCTGCGATCCCTTCGGGAT
>JAHELS010000381.1 GCA_024644085.1 Rhodopirellula sp. | reverse complement strand
TAAGCACGATCCGGTCATGCAGCGGTTCTCCCGGGGCGAAAACAGCAAGGTTCGAGATTCGGTTGATGAGATCGCCCTGGCTGTCGATGACAACGACACTGCGTTCGCCGCGCTCCACCGCCTTCAGGTCTTCGGCAATCAGGTACTGCAGGGTCTGGGTCTTGCCATGGCCGGAACCGGCGATGATGTGATGGTGCTCGAACCGCACCCTCTGCGGGATGACAAAATCTTCCTCGCCGCCAAACAGCTGCAACATCGGCGTGCCCGCGAGATAGGCAGTGACCAGGTCGCGTGGGGACTTGGCCTTGTACTCGGACGGCATGCGATAGGCCCGCGAGAAGTCGTGGACATCATCCAAGGTACCGCCCGAGGCAATGACGAAGTTGGTGTCAAGTCGCTGCCTGAGACGCGCAAACACATCGAGTTGCTCAAACTGATCCTCGAATGGTGCGACGGCCAGTTGCTCAACCGCCTCGGCGAGATTGGCAATGCGTTCGAGGCGAGACGTCGACACGGCGATGCCGTCTTGTTCGTCCTCGTGCGGCAGTTCGCCGAGCTGTTGGTCAAGTACGGAGAAACACGCAAGGGTGAATGTGGTCAGGGCATCGCAAACGGCGCGGAACCTCTCCAGTCGGGCTTTCAATGCCTGGAGTTGGTCACTGAGCTCCCAGTACTGGCTGACCGAGCGGGAATCGCGGAAGTCGATATTGGGAAGCTCGAACAGGGCTTCGAAGTCAACCAGTCGCTGGACGAAATAGTAGACCTCGTCATGCCGCCGCTCGGTGAGGTGCAGAGTGGTGACAACATCCGAGGCGATGCGACGGATGAGCGCCTCGACCTGGCTTTCGGTTCGTACGCGGTTCGATGCCAGCAGCTGCTCGACACGACCGTAGAGTGCCGCTGCCTCCTGGCGGTCGGTCTTGCGAAAGAAACCATAGACAAAGCGATGCAGCCGCGCCCCGATGGGTTTGTTCATAGCCACAACCTCGGAAAGGACTTGAGCACAATTTGCCGCGAGGTCTCGGGATCATACACGGGAACGTCTGAGGCCTGTGTTCCATCCCAATGCTTGGCGGCTTCCATGACGGAACGAAGAACGGCGACCATGTCCAGGAGACGCTGTTCCCTTTGTGTGATGTCGATGATCGACTTGCAGCGAAAGTAACGGCCGTGCAGCAAGTCCTTGACGGAGACGGTCTCGCGCAGCCGGTCGTAATAGAACCAGCCGATGAATGCGCCTGTGGCAATGGCGAGCGGTGTGCCGGTCGCGCGACCCAGGAACCCCGACCAGATGAAGAATGCAGGTATCGAAGCGACAAGCCCGATGATGATGGACCATCTTGCCAGTCCTTCAATAGTTTCTCGGATCAGCAGTGCATGGCGGAAATCATACCGGTCGATGATCTTGTTCTCATCCCCTTCGAGTTCGACCTTGCCCCAAAGCTTGAAGCGCACCGAACGAAACAGACCCTGAGTCTGTTCATGACGCATCAGGACTTTCATCGGCAAATCCCCCTGTCCCCCGTACGAGAGTTGAGCCGTCTAAGCTCAGACAGGTCAAGTTTCGAAAAAGGTTATCCACATGACCTGTCGATTACTCGGCGCTTCGGATTGCCCACCGGCCAATCTTCGCTAGATTGACGTCATGCGGGGGATTGCTTTCATACTTCTCACTACGGTGCTCATGGCTGCGCCAGCCAATGCGGAAAACTTCCTTGATCAACTCGGCCGCGGACTAGATCGCCTTGGCAAGAACCTCGGCCGCGAACTCGAAGGCGCACTGAAGCAGCGACTCAATCGTCAGAACCGGTCAGCCGGCGTGTGCGTGACATACAACGGTCAGGGCATGAAGACAGACGAACAGCGATGCGTGCAGGAGATCACCTGTCCGTCGCAACAGCGATGTGTCCTGGTTCATCTCTGGCCATCGGGGTTGAAGACAATCGTGGACGTCTCGCGTGGGCGCCAGCCCGTGTTGAACGGGCGCAATGCGTATCATAGTTCCATCGGCCGTATCTTCTGCGTCACCAGCCTCGTGACCACCAACCGGTTCTGTTTCGTGAAGCCAGAGGATGGGCGGGCTCCGAGGATCGTCGAGGCGTTCAATCCCGGAGGGACGCAGCCCCAAGACGACCGCAATCTGAAAAACGGTGTACCGGTTGATCAGGCCGACAGCTCCAGGTGGCGCCAGACAGAGACAGGCTCGCCCTCAAGCACGCTCGACCTGATGGACAAGATCATGACCGTGGAAGAGGTGGACGAGTTCTTCGATGATCTGACGCCGAAGCAGCTCGCTCCGGTCAACGCGTTCAACAGATGCGAGGCCCATTTGCTGGCGTATGCGGTGAAGGTCGCCAACCCGGTTCCGCTTCGCGCGAGGACGCGGGCAAGGCAGGTTTGCGCCATTGGTGCCGAACGCTATGGTCAGCGGTTCGTCAGAGAGTACAGCAATCAGCGCATAGCAACGATGAAGGCAAAGCCTACAACATTGGACGGTCTGAGAGACAACCGTTGGTTCCGACTTGATGGATCATTCCCGGGTTTCACGGCTCAGCAACAGCGACAGATACTGCAACGCTACGAAGGCGGAATACAGGCTCACCGAAATGCGGCAGTCGCGAATGCCAAGGCCGAGATCGCGAAGGCATTCCGCTCGGCCACGCCGCTTGCCGAGTCCGGGAACGTTGCGTGGAGGCTCTGCAACCTGAAGGATCAACCGCCTGTCGAATTGGTGCAAACCTGTAATCAGCAACGCGATCAGTTCAACCAGCGCGTTCAGGCAGCTCGATGCGACCGAGCGATTGCAACGTCGGGTGCATCGAAGGACTTACTCGATATGTCTCTGTTCGCTTTGGGAGTACGGAGCAAGCCGTTGTCCGTTCGAAAGGTGATCTGTGCCGGCGTCAACAAAAACCCGAACTACCGGATCACTGTAGACAGTGGCTTCCTCCCGCTTGTGAGCTCTCCTTCCCTGCAGATCTACGAGGGACAGGATGTGAAGTTGCTGGACGTCGAGCTTCGCGTGGCATCGGAGCGTGATGGCCGATCGTTCGGCAAGCTGTTGCTCGACATTGCAACGGGCGAGAACGAAAGAGACGTTCCGGAGTTTCTGGTAGTCGAGCGCATTGCCTATGCGCGCAAAGGTCTGAAGTGGAACGATGACCGTGCGGTCATTGGATGCGCGCTGAACCTCGTCAGATGTCAGTAGCCGACAGTGCTACCATTTCCCCCGATCTTTTCGCTGAGTTGGACGTGACTCCGTCGCCGAATTGGCGACAAAGCGGCGAAGCCGCTCATTCAGACGTACAGGATCGCAGCCGAGCTGGGACCGTGCAAAGCGTTTGATCTTGGCTGCTGCACCGGGACAGACGGAATAGTCACACTCGGGCATGAAGAGCCTCAGTGTCCGGTCTCTCATCCGAACATACGATTGATACGGTGGCAGTTCGCAGAGCGAGTGATCTTCGCGGGTCAGTCGAAACTCCGGTTCGATAAGCTGTGCATCGAGAACACCGATTCGGAACGCGATGGTCGTACCAATCGTGCCCATGATCGCCGCTTTCAGTTTTGGTGGCAGCTGGTCGAGATATTGGTGCGACAGTACCATCGAGATGCCGAACTTGCGGATGCCCGACAGCATCTCTGCCAATGTCCCCGGCGCAAAGTGATGGCATTCGTCGATGTAGACATGGAACGGTCTGCGTTCCCCTGCTCGTGACAGGGCCGCCAGCTGCAATTGGCTCAACAGTAGCGAGCCGACCAGGGCCGCCTTGTCGATACCTAGCCTGCCTTGCGGCAGGGCGGCTATGAAGATCTTGCCCTCGTTGATGATCCTGGCGAAGTCGATCTTCGAGCGCGGCTGGGCGATGCAGTTACGGATGGCCGGATCGGCGATCAGCGCGCCGATCTTGTTGAGCGTCGACAGGGTACGCTCGCGCTGTTCGCGTTCCGGCATGTGCTCGGCGAAGTCGGTAGTCCAGAAATCGGCAATGACGGGATCCTTGACGTGTGAGATCACGCGTTTGCGAAACACCGGGCTGGTCAAAAGGAACTTCAGACCGAACAGCGTGCCGCCTGGCATGTCCATCATGGCGCGGGCGCCATTGTGGAGGAATTGCTCCAGTGCCGGCGTTGGCAGATCCTCATAGC
>JAHELS010000380.1 GCA_024644085.1 Rhodopirellula sp. | reverse complement strand
CCTCATGCTTCGTACTGGAGTCAGGTTTCGTGTCTGCCGGCAATTGCAACTGCTGCAAGCAAACGCGCGTCGTGAATCCGCCGTCGGCACCCGACTGCTCAAGTTGTTCATCCTGTTCGTCCTGTTCATCGGGTTGCTGCGACGTCAAAGACAATTGTCTGTTCAAAGCGATCGACGCGATATCGGAGGGAATTGACAAGCTGCTGCACTGTGAAAAGGGCGGTTGCGACGACAAGCTTTGTGATGATGCGTGCGATGCGGCTTTGATCCTCGATTTGTCAACGCCCACGCATTCCCACCATCATCCACATTCCCATCATCATCCCCGCGTCGAGACTCGTCCCGTGCCGCTTCCTTATTCGGGGCCGACACAGGATGTCCAGATCACACCGACCGGCCCGAGCCAGTACGAAGGCGCAGGACGAATGCCTCAAATGCACATGTCCGAGCCGACTATCGAACCGCTGAGAGAGGGACAGCATCTCGGTGGAGACGTGATCATTGAAACGCCGGAAATGGAAGTTCCTCCACCTGTTCGCTTGCCAGAGCCTGACCCGCGCAATCGCCGCGATTCCATCTTTGAGAATCTTACGGATCCCTTCAGCGACGACGAGGCACGCGTGCGGACTTACCAGCCGGTCCGCCCGAGCAGCTACGAAGAGGAAATCTACCTTCGTCCAATCAACAAAAAACCTCTGTCGCACAGCCAATCCAAATCGAGTCGGCGTCACAAGAGCGAACAATAGAGATCACGATACGCCGAGACCATCGCGGAAAGCGAGAAATGTTCTCTGGCCCGCGTCTGGTTGATAATGCCAATCTCATTGCACAAGGCCTCGTCGGACAGGAACTGTTCGGCGAGGTTTTTCATTGCCGAGACATCCCCGACCGGAAAACTTTGTTGAACGATGGTGTCGGCCAACAATTCATCACTTCCCTCCACCCGGCTGCAAACCACCGGCCGGCCCGCCGCCATCGCTTCGAGCACCACGTTGGGCATCCCTTCGTAGTGGCTCGGCAAAACCAGGAGACGGCACGCGCGAATCAGCGGCGCGACATCGGACTGCCATGGCAACAATTGAACCCGATCATTTCCAATCCGCTTGGCCCAATCGACGAGCTCGCCACGAAGCGGCCCTTCGCCGACCATCAGCAGCCTCCGCGGTGAATTGGAGGTGGCGAGGCAATCGACCTGCTGCTGCAGGTTTTCAATGCCTTTCTGGGGATGGAATCGGCCCACAAAGAGACTGACTTGCGCGTCATCGGGCCACCCAATCCGTGACCATCGAAAGGCCTCGGCCGACGCGAAGCGGTCGACGTCGACGCCGTTCGGGATGACGATCGTCTTGCCCGAGTCACATCCAAGAAACTCGACAGCGAATCGCTCGACACCACGGCTGACACAGGCGACGCGGTGCACCCGCTTCAATGCGGACCGTTCAATCCAACATCGAAGTGGCCTCGGCTCGGCGACGCGGATACCAGCAATTCTCGCCGGTACGCCCGCAGCCCGTGCGGCAAACCCGCCAAGCACATTCGCGTGGTGCAGAAACGTGTGTGCGACATCGGGTTTCGATTCGGCGAACCAACGACACAGTTGACGATAGGCGCGGTGGGTCCTGGTCGCCGAATCGGCACCTGCCGAGGAAACGTGTATTCCCCCTGCATGCAACCGCTGGACCAGGACGCCTTGATGGTCTCGCGGCAAGGTCGCAAGCGAAAAAACGCGGATCTCGTCACCTCGCGCCTTCAAGCCGAGCGCCAACTCTGTCAGACAACGCTCGGCGCCGCCGACATTCAATTCGGTAATGACAAAGTCGACTCGCATGCGGTTACTTGACTTCGCCCCAAATTTCTTTCAATAAGTCAAACATCTGCGGGTCGTGTTCTTTCAATTCAGCACGAACGAAGGGGAAGAAGTCGTTCACGCCAAAATAGGCCTCGCAGGACTCAGCAAAGTATTCCTTGTGATTGCTCAGCCCGTAGTGTTTCACGCGGCGGCCTGTGTACAGCAGCACGTCTTCATATTCCCCTGACGCTTTGATTTGCTCGAAAGCTTCGACGACTGGCGGATAATCGAATCCGAGCACCTGGTCATGGTAGGAATGGGCCAACTCGTGCAATACGACGTAGGGATGCTTCGCCCATTGGCCGGGATCGAGCAGTTGTCGGGCTCGCGGGATGTGAACATGTTTCACCAGACGTGGATCGTGACCGTTGGCAATTAACCAACCTCGATCAGGGTGGTACTGCATATTTCCGAGGTCGTGCTGCCAGTCGATCCAGATGCGAAGTTCCTGCAGCTGTTTGACCCGGTCGGGTGGAACAATGTATCGAACGCGCTGGAGGTGATTGGCCAATGCGGTCAAGGCTTCCTGGCCGACGTCGCGGTTTGCTGGAGCCAATAATTCCGGATCGACAGCGACGCTCCATCCTTCAATTTCGCGGATGATCGGGTCGTAAAAGTCGTCTGCCCCGGATGCATCGGGAAAGACGAAAACGCATGCAAAGAACAAAAAAAGAATGATGGATTTCATATCTGTCCTATCCTCGTGGAACCCTCTCGCGATGCCATGTTGGTGACGCCGGTGTCGATTTGACGCGACGGTTGATTCGACGCCAGTGTAGACCAATAACGGCGGCTGAAATGCCATCACTCGGGACCAACTTTTTGACGCCTATGACTGGTCTATTCCTCCTAAACGGATCGCAAGTCGATTTGTTCGCCACGGCGTCGCCAAATTATTGTCTCGTTGAAAAAGTTCCTGACCGATGGTTTACGTGTGGTATTTACACGTTTCATCGCTCTGTGTTACGAGCTGCATCCATGAACACGACGACATTCACAATCGAGTCGGTCCACGGCGTCAAACAAACCTTTGTGCTCGGTCCGCCCTCCCTGCCAACCGGGGACGAGACGGCCAGGAGGCACTCTGGTGAGCGCGATCCAAACTCAGCCACCAACGACTCGTCGGACGTCAAACAGACTCCACGCTGATCGGCCAATGAGCTGCGGTCCGCCGCAGGGCCAGAAGCACCCGGTACTCATACCGGCACCTTCAAACCTCGCTCCGGCGGGATTTGACCGATGCCGCTCGGTCTTCCAGCGCAACCTCAATCGGCATCGATTGCCGTCTCATACGACCCGCCCAAGTGTGCGTTTGGCAAGATCCGGATCAGGGCTCGCCCAGCCCACCGGTCGCCTCGAAAAGTCGCAACGCATCGACCGTCGGCTTGATGTCGTGGACGCGGAGCACATTGGCCCCAGCTGCAGCGAGCGCCATCGAGACGCCGAGGGTCGCTGCGGTGCGGTCGGCGTTCTTGTCTTCCAGAACTTTTCCAATGAATCCCTTGCGTGAGTGTCCGACCAGTAATGGTGACCCGATTTCAGTGAACTGGCGGGTCGCCCGAAGGAGTTGGAGATTGTGCTCGTGTGTTTTTCCGAATCCGATTCCGGGGTCGAGGCAGATACGATCATGCTCGATTCCGAGGTTCAAACAGAATTCACGCCGTTGCACCAGGTAATCGCGAATTTCGCCGACAACGTCATCGTATGCCGGATCGTCCTGCATCGTTTGGGGAGTCCCGCGCATGTGCATGATGCACAGCCCGACGTTGCACCGCAGAGCGACGTGGGGCATTTCGGGATCACCTTCGAGTCCCGAGACATCGTTGATGATCTCGGCGCCGGCGTCGACTGCCGCGGCGGCGACTTCGGATTTTCGAGTGTCGATGCTGATCGGGATCGTTAGCTGGCCAGCGAGTCTTTCCAGAACCGGCATGACGCGATCGAGTTCTTGTTGGGCGCCGACCGGATCGCTGTAGGGCCGCGTGCTTTCACCGCCGATGTCGATGATGTCGGCCCCGTCGGCTTGCATTTCGAGTGCGACCTCGACAGCACGCTCGGCGTCGTTGTGTTTCCCGCCATCGGAAAAGCTATCAGGCGTAACGTTGAGGATGCCCATCACCAGCGGTCGACGTGGCAACTCGAGGCTCCGTCGACCGAGATTCCAGACTTTGTTCACCAACGTAGTTCCATTTGCGACACGATTCGCGCGGCCAATTCATCGATTGCGTCCTGGGTGGCACTGTCAATCGATTGGCCCGCCTCGGGCACAAATCTAGCATCTTGACCGAAGGTGATGGCGAG
>JAHELS010000141.1 GCA_024644085.1 Rhodopirellula sp. | reverse complement strand
GCGATACGCTCGTGATCCAAGTCGTTGAGGTGAAGTCCAAATGTCGGCTCGCCGGAGGCTGTTCCGGGTGTGGCAAACATCGTGATCCCGACGTCACCCATCGCTCGCACCGTTGTCTCGTTCCTCTCGAGCAATTCCCGCATCAGCGAGGCGGTGGCCTCAGGCGGGGGCAGCGAAGCAATCATGAGTTGGCTCGTGGAGTTTTGCCAACGCGAAAGATGGGCTTCGATGGCGAAAATTCTTCCGCCGTAAGTTCTCAACCGCTCGACTGCGACCACGCCGTGCCGGAATCCTGCATCATCGATGCCGATTTTCAGCTGCGTCTGCGGAAGCCACTTGCCGCAACAATAGCCAAGTGGTGCATGGACCGGCGATGACGCCCCGACGTCAGTGGTTGATCTGGAGGTCATCGATCAGATTTGCGATTTCGGATCCAGCAAAGCAAGGATGTTCATAGTAATCCATTTCGTTGTGCTGAATTCCCACGCCGGACGAGCAGTCGCGAGACCGAACCGAAAGCGCTGTCCCATCGGCTCGGGGAGCAAACGAACGGCTGCCGCTGAATCCAAGTGCCGTGTTACCGCGAATACGTTCGAGCCGCCAATAGCGTTTCAGAACGACGTCCTTTCGATTGTAAAGCAGCACCAGGCGATCGAGATTCTTCGTGGCTCGATTGTGAATTCCGCAACGCGACATGCAATTGCTGTCCACCGCGGCCGCCAACAACGCCGCGTCGAATGGCATTCCAGTGATCGGCGGTTCCGGTAACGATCGACCGCCGAGTTTGCCGCCGGCCAGCGCGTGCAATGCGCCGGTGATGATGCGGCCACCGTAGGAAAAACCGATCAACGCGGTCGGCACATTCTGTTCGACGTGACGACGCAGCACCCACGACAAATAGAGTGCCTGAGTGTCGCAGCGGTTCGCTTTGCGTCGGGCGTCGTGAATCAGGATTCCGTTCTTTTCACTCGGCCAACTCCAGATGATCCAATCGATCGGTCGACCCTTTCGGCGGCAGGCTGATTTCCGATAGATCATCAGGCCATACTTAATCGCATTTTCACGGTCCATTCGATTCCCGTGCACATAAATCACGGCATCCCTGGTTCCGTCACCAACCGTCTGGATGTAATCCTCCCACGTCGACGGTGTCGATTGTCCACAGGCGGTAACGGATCGCACGTCCAACGCAGGTGAATCAAGTTGCGACTGGCAAGGGTTCTTTGGCAGCCGACGCGTGCTGATCCGCCAAAAGCGGTCACCATCGCCGGGGCGATACGAATCAGGTGCCTCGCCGCTTCCCGTGGGCGATGTGATCGTCAGCATCAGTGCTGCGATCACAATCTGCACAATGAGTATCGGTTGGCGGGGAAATGGAGGCATGCGAATCACGGCTAGTTGAATATCAGGTTGTTGAACTATGTCATCACATTGTTGCTGAAAAAAAACGATGTTGCGTTTGCACATCACCGATAGCGACCTAATTTTGTTCGGTCTCATGATTGAGATCACCGAATACGCTCGCTATGCATATGAAGGAAAATAAAATGAACACTCGCATTTGCTCGGTCATTGCGGTTGTAACGCTTATGAGCCTCAGCTCCGGATGTTCCGGAGTCAGAAACTTTTTGTTCGGCCGCGGTGCCCGATGTGGACTCTGTACGAATATGTCAAACGTGACGCCGCAATTCGGCAACACGATGCAGGCACCTTGTGGTCAACAACCCTACGTTGCGCCCGCACCCACACAGAATCCTAGCGGATACTCGGGCGTCGCGACGGCTCCACGTCGCGGATGCCTCGCCGGCCGCTTGTTCGGTAGACAAACCGCGACGGGTGAATCGTGTGGCACCTGTAACACGCAATATCCCATGAATTACGGCGATTGCGGCTGTATCAATGATTGCGGTTGTGGTGGTGTCGTGGACAGCTACGGACCGGTGGTCAGCGACCCCTACATGTCGGGCGAGATCATTGGCGGCTCACAGCAAATCATCGGCTCTCCGACTTATCCCAGCAATGTTGCCCCGATTCAGTCGGACGACTTCAGTGCACGAAAGTTTGACAGCGACGGGAATCGAATCCTTTGGGAAGAGCCGTTGCCGTCGGGTTCGACCGCCCTTTAGGCACACAATCAGCACCTGATTTTCGGCCCCTTGGGCTGATACGACGACACTTTTTCCTGGTGCAACTACACTGAAGGCTGGTGCAAGTTCACCAATTGCTGGTGCAAGTTCACAGGGATTCAAGATAGCGAGCGACGGTCGGAGCAAAGATTGCCTTGTGCAAGTATTTGCTCCGACCGTTTCGGTTATCCCGCTTTCCTTCCTATGAGATGATCGCTTCGCGGGTATTCGCATGCCAATATCTTTCTCGTCGCGTCTGTTGTCCCGACGGCAAGCCCTGGTTGCCTGTATCTCATCTTGCGCGTCGGCAACGATTGCCCAGGATCTCGTTGGCAACAGCGATGAATCGACCGACCCCAATGGCGATGAGAATTCGGCCGCGAGCTCAGCGCGACTGAGTTACGAATCTCCACAGACCCAGCATTGGCGGATCGGGTTGATCCTTGAGACACCGGTCACCTGCACCGACGTGCTCGCGACCTTTCCGGTTCCAATGGATTGGCCAGAACAAAAGGTGACGATCACAGACCGCACGATCGATTCGTTGGTCAATCGTTGGGACGTTCGTGAAATGCCTGGTGGTGCCAAGCAAGTCATTCTGGCGATGGCCCGCGTTCCTGGTGGATCGACTGTTGAGATGACGTTTGAGTTTCAGATCGAGCGCTCTCGGATTCTCGGGCCGGAGGTCACCGAGGACCTGCGAATCCCCAAGAGGCCTGGCCGCGAACTGCGAATGTACATGGGGAACAGTCCCTACATTGATGCTTCCAACAGCCGGATCAAGGCGGCCTCGCGCGAAATCGCGGCGACCGAGGCGGCCAGCGACTGGGAACGCGTGGAACAGATCTACGATTACGTGCGAGAAAAAGTCGACTATGTGGAAGGATCGCTGAAAAACGCGTCCCAGGCGCTGCGCGACGGCAAGGGTGACTGTGAAGAGATGACCAGTTTGTTTGTCGCACTTTGCCGAAACGCGAGGGTCCCCGCCCGCATGGTCTGGATCCCCGATCACTGTTATCCCGAGTTTTACCTCGAGGATCCAGAAGGCAACGGGCACTGGTTCCCTTGCCAGGCCGCGGGCACTCGCCAGTTCGGGCGGATGGATGAGTACCGACCGGTGCTCCAGAAAGGCGACCGATTCAAGGTGCCGGAGAAAAGGACACAGGTCCGTTACGTCAGCGAATTCTTCAAGTGCGACAAAAAGGGGAAGAGCGACCCAAGGCCCCAATTCATCCGCGAACGAATCGAGATCTGAGCCGGGGCGCCCTCCTGACCCTGTGTGAGGGGCGGCGCGACTAATCTTGTTTCTGCATCGTGGGATCTTCCATGGTCGCCAACTCGACCTTCACGGTGATCTCTTCACCGCTGCGAAGGATCTTCACTTCCTGGAACGAACCGACCGGCTTTCGCTCGACGACTTCCTGCAGGCTACGCGGATCGCTTACTTTTTCTCCGGCGAATTCGACGATCACGTCAAGCGGCTTGATTCCGGCGCGATCGGCGGCGGAGTTTTCGATCACTTGGTAGGCAAGCACACCCAAGCCCGGCGGCAACTTGAACTTGGCGGCAATTCCCGGTTTCAGCTCGGCCATCCGAATGCCGATCGCCGCGCGGCGGACGGCACCGTGGTTGGCGAGTTCTTCCGCGATCCACTTTGCATGATTGATTGGAATTGCAAACCCGATTCCCTGGTACCCTCCGTTTCTTGTTGCGATCGCGGTGCTGATCGCGACGACGCGACCGTCGAGGTCGATCATTGGGCCGCCCGAGTTTCCGGGATTGATTGCGGCGTCGGTTTGTATCAAGCGGCCGCGTGTGATTCGTCGTAGCGATCGGTTCTTGGCGCTGATGATTCCGGCGCTAACGGTTGCTTCGAGTCGGAAGGGGCTGCCAATGGTCAGCACCCAGTCGCCGATTTCCAACCGCTCGCTGTTACCCAGTTCGGCGCCCTGAAATCCATCCTCATGGCTGATTCTCAGTGTCGCGACGTCGCTTGCCGAGTCGCCTCGCACGTCGCTCGCCGGGATCTCAGTCTCGTCGGACAGTTGAACCACAACACGCTTGGCGCCGGCAATCACATGATTGTTGGTGATCACGATGCCGTCGTCGGAGATAATCACACCGCTACCCAGACCGGTCAATTCGTTCTCGTCGGGTTCGGCGGGTGGCTCGGATGGTTGTTCGCCGTCTTCTTCGTCGCGTTGTGCCTGGCGGGCTCGTAGCACGTTTTCCTGGCCGTACGAGAGGATGGTGACGACCGACGGCGTCGCTTTGCGCGCGGCCAAACGGAAGGCTCGCGAGAGTGCGCGACCGTGTACCGACGCTGCGTCCGCTTGAGCTGTTTCACTCGGAGCGACCGAATCGGGATCGTCGGCCACCGCGCCATGGACAGTCATCATCAGGATCAAGAAAGTGATTGCGATGCGAACAGAGCGCAATTGGCGAAATGGACGGTCGGTGAAACTTGTCATCGCAGTGCCTGGGAAGGATCGGGCCAACATCGCTCGGCTCGGCTCAATGCAATATAACGGTCTGGGCGCAAATTGCATCGGGCGATCGCAGGAAGGGCGGATAGATTTCAATGACGACGAACATGCTCGTATCGACACTGCTGGCAAAAAAACGTGACGGCCAAACACTGGCGGACGACGAAATCCGATTCCTCGTCGATGGTTTTTGTTCCGGCGAAGTCGCTGATTATCAGATGTCAGCCCTGGCGATGGCGATCTGTGTGCGCGGCATGGATCGACGGGAAACCGCAACTCTGACGCGCGCCATGCTCGAAAGCGGCGAGCGTTTATCTCGCGACACTTCCGTCGGCGGCGACCCTCCCCGCGTGGACAAGCACAGCACAGGTGGTTTGGGTGACAAGGTTTCCCTGGTTCTCGCGCCGCTGCTGGCTGCATGTGATTTGCATGTCCCGATGATCAGCGGTCGTGGTCTTGGACTGTCCGGCGGCACGCTCGACAAGCTCGAATCGATCGAGGGTTTCCAAGCTGACTTAACATCCGAGCAATCGAGCAAGGTGCTTCGTGACGCCGGAGCCTTTATCATCGGCGCCAGTCGTCGGATCGCTCCGGCAGATCGTAAATTGTACGCACTCCGCGACGTCACCGGAACGGTCGAGTCCATTCCACTGATCACGGCGAGCATTTTGAGCAAGAAGCTTGCCGCCAACCTCGATGCGCTGGTGATGGATGTAAAAACCGGATCCGCCGCCTTCATGAAGACGGTGTCGGAAGCCAGCGATCTGGCGGAATCGATTGTCGAAGTCGGTAACCAGGCCGGACTGCCGACCACCGCAATTTTGACGGACATGGACCAACCGCTCGGGCAGACGATCGGGAACGCAATCGAAGTCAACGAGGCGATCGAGGTACTGGGCGGAAGTGCTGGCGTGGTTCGCGAATTGACACTCGAGCTGTGCTGCGAATTGTTGGTGCAGATCGGCCACGATTCATCTCGCTTCGACGCGAACAAACGGCTTGCAGATTTACTTGACGGCGGCCAGGCGATGGAGCGTTTCGAACGCATGGTTCAGGCACAGGGTGGAAAGTTCAATGGAGCAATCAAGCTCGCGCCCGACCACGAAGTCCTCGCACCGGCCAGTGGCTACGTAGCGGGATTTGACTGTGCCGCGATCGGGCAAGCGGTCGTGGTAATGGGAGGGGGTCGCCGCAAGCAGGGAGATGCGATCGATCCGAGCGTCGGAATCCGCGTCCATGCACGAATCGGTGACCATATTGACAAGGGACAGCCGATTTTTTCGCTGCATTGCCACTCGCGCGACGCAAGCGACTATGTTATTGACTTGGCCCGGGCGGTGGAGATCAGTCCCAGCAAGGTGGCGGCGCGACCTTTGATTCTGAAACGATTCGGAAACTGAGGTCAGTGCTGATCGACATCTCCGGTCGAGCTGTAGCCAAAGTACGGCTTCGACCAACGGCAAAAACTTTCTCGAATTAATCGAGGTCGTCATGCCTGAATTGAAGACAGCCGAAGCTGACCGTTTGATCAAGTGCGCAATCGAAGCACGTGATCAGGCGTACGCACCACACAGTCACTTTTATGTTGGCGCTTCCTTGTTGTTGCACGATGGTCATACCATTTCCGGGTGCAATGTCGAAAACGCGAGTTACTCGCTGAGCATTTGCGCCGAAAGAGTCGCGGCCGCGACGGCGCTGGCGGCGGGTTATCGCAGTTGGCGCGCCATTGCGATCGCGAGCGTGGGTGGCGTGCCGCCGTGCGGTGCATGCCGACAATTTCTGACTGAGTTCGGAAACGATGTCACCGTATTATTGGTAGACGTCATCGACGGATCGCGTCGCACCCGTAAGCTCTCGCAGTTGTTACCCGAGGCGTTTGATCCCTCGAGTCTGCCCAGCCACGCGTGATGATCGGCGTTGATCGGCGCCTGTTTTGCTACCGCCGCTCCGCGGCTTCGTGGAAGATGATGTCCCCTGTTCTGCGGGCTGACGCCCGCAGCTACACGCTGGCGCGGCTTCGCCGCTGTGGGAACGATGTTTCTGAGTTCTGAGGGCTGACGCCCGCAGCTACATGCTTTCGCGGCTTCGCCGCTGTGGGAACGATGACACAGCGTCTCGCATTCTCCTCGACTCATCATGCCGCGGAGCGGCGCCAGCAAGTAGCCACAGGCGTCAGCCTGTGGAACCGATCGTGTAGGAATCGTCCAAGCCGCGGAGCGGCGACAGCACTCAGCCGTGATGCTCAGCCTCAAACAGATACTTTCGCTCAAACCCAATCTGATGTCGCTCGAGAAAGGCGACGTATTCTTCCTCGAACGTTCTTTCACGATGGTGCTCGCGTTGATCACGTATGTAATGGCGAACAGAATCGACCTGAGAGTAACTTACCGTAAAGGCGCTGTATCCCTTTTGCCATTCAAACCTACTGGGACACTCTATTCTCTCGTTAACCCATCGGGATGCGTTCGCTTTGATATCACGAATTGAATCCGCGACCGCGTTCATCGGTGACAGATTGAGCAGAATGTGCACGTGATCCTCAATGCCTCCGATCTCAATCAGATGCCCCTTCTTTGCGCGAATCGTTCCGCCGATGTATTCATACAACCGTTCGCGAAAAGTCTCGAGGATAGATTTTCTTCGGTACTTGGTGCTGAAAACAACGTGATATGTCAATTTCGTGTAAGTGCTCATGCTTGCTCCAAGTGCTTTCGCTGAGTCATGGCATGCCCGTATCACAACCGACATGCTAACGCCGCTCCGCGGCTTCTTAGAAGATGATGTCTCATTCTCTGCGGGCTGACGCCCGCAGCTACACGCTGGCGCGGCTTCGCCGCTGTGGGAACAATGTTTTCCGAGTTCTGCGGGCTGACGCCCGCAGCTACACGCTGGCGCGGCTTCGCCGCCTTGGGAACGATGTCCTCTGTCTTCTGCGGGCTGACGCCCGTAGCTACACGCCGGCGCGGCTTCGCCGCTGTGGGAACAATGTTTTCCGAGTTCTGCGGGCTGACGCCCGCAGCTACACGCTGGCGCGGCTTCGCCGCTGTGGGAACAATGACACAGCGTCTCGCATTCCCCGCGGCTGATCATGCCGCGGAGCGGCGACAGCAGGTAGCCACAGGCGTCAGCCTGTGGAATCGATCGTAGGAATCGTCCCAGCCGCGGAGCGGCGACAGCACTCAGGCGTGATGCTCGGCCTCGAACAGGTACTGTCGATCAAACCCAATCTGGACGCCCGTTTTGCTACCGCCGCTTCGCCGCTGTGGGAACAATAATTTCCGCGTTCTGCGGGCTGACGCCCGCAGCTACATGCTGGCGCGGCTTCGCCGCTTTGCGAACGACGTTCCCGTGAGCGTTAACGTTTGGCCGAATCGAAGAGTCGTGTGATCAACGACCGATCGTCGGCGATGGTCATCATGCCGATCTGGCCGGCGCGGATTTCGACGCTCGTCACTGGGTCAACGAGCGTGCGGCTTTCGAGTTGAGGCTGGATGACACGGACCGCTTCGTCGTCGTCGGGTGAAGGCTCAACGGCCAGCGGCCCGCCCGCGGTTGCGGCGAGAGCGGGATGCGGCAACGACCTTCGAGCTCGTGGCCGCAGGTTGGCGGGGACGGCCGCGAATCGTTGTCCGCCGCGCAGTCGCACCTGAGCCGGCTTAGCGCGACGCGCCGCCGCCTGGTAGGCCTGCATGTCCGATTCACTGATCGCCGCGAGCAGTTCTTTTTCCTGCGGCTCGGAAACTCTCAGCAACTCTTCGCCCCGTTTTACATAGCGTCCTTGCAGTTCATCGATCGATGTGCTGACGATCAAGCCTGCTCGCGTCGCCACGACTTTCAATCCGTCGATCTGATCATTCAACTCAGCCAGCTGGCGTCTCAGACTTCTTGAGTTCTCGATCTCGGCCGCCGACTTTGACACATCACCCTGGCGGCGGAGTTGGATCGCGCGAAGATTTGCAAGCTCCAGTTCATCCGCTTTCTTGTCACGTCGAAGCAGAAGTTCGGGGTCTTCGAGTTCCATCAGCAACATCCCACGCGACACGCGTTGACCACGACGTACATAGACATCGCGGACGAACGCATCGGCCGAGGCGCGCGCGATTTGCTCGTCGCGAAACTGAACGACGACGGGAACCCGTCGGGCCAAGGGTGAATTTGTCGCGCAAAAGTACTGAAACATCAGCACCAGCAACATTGCGAGCCCAATCAGCCGTTTCCGCTTCGAATTCATGAACCAACGTTCGCCCGGTTCGTGAATCCAAACTTTGTAAACCCAGCGAGACAGAGGAATGATGCACCAAAGCATGGATGCGGCAATCGCGAGCAGCAGCCCAATGCCCGGCAACCACATCGAGACCCCGATGATCAGTCCGCCCATCCAGACGACCTGGAAAACGACACTGCACGCGGCATGAAACGTCGCGAAGACTCGTCGCCAACCGGAGAGTAGCGGCCGCGGCGGATCGATTTTCAACACGAGTTTTTCGATCCACGCGACCAGCTGCTTACGCCCGTGCATCCGCAAGTTTGGTATCTCGGTCAGATCCGACACGACGTAGTAGCCGTCGAGTCGGAGCAGCGGGTTTGCGTTGACCAATAAGGTTGCCGGCCCGGCTACCAGGAAAAACTGAGCGGCCAGGTGGCGCGGAAGCCCGTCGGGCAAGAACCACCATGCCCACGCGGCGAGCGCGGCAACGGCCAATTCCAGATAGACGCCGGCAAGTGCGATTTGCACGCGGCTCCAACGACTCTTCAGCTTCCACGCGTCGGTAACGTCGACGTAAGCAAGGGGCGCGAGAAAGAAAAACATGATGCCCATCTTGCCGACATGAACGCCATGATATCGCGCGGCGACCGCGTGTCCTGCTTCGTGGATGACCTTGGCAATGATCCACATCACCAATAGAACCAGCCAGATACCAGGGTCAAACATGCGCCGCAATTCGCCGGCAAAATCCTGGCGATGGGCGGCGACAATCATCAGCCCGCTGAGCACCAGTCCGGCCCAATAGAGCATTCCGAGAATCGAGAATGCACAGCCAACATGTTTCTCGAGTTTCGTCGCGAGTCCCTGGCCCTGGATCAACGGAAATCGCTGGCTGATCATCAACGAAAGAAGTTTCGGCAGTCGGCGATACCAATGTTGCAACGATTCGTGCGACGATCGCTCGTTCTCCCCCTGGCCCGATTCTCTCGCCCCCTGGGCTGTGGGTGGCTTTTGCGTCCGCTGGGCGGCATCCGAAATTCCGACGGGAGCGGCGATCTGGCTCGATACCAGCTTCGAGATGAATTCGGCGACCTCTTTCGGATCCCATCGGATCCCGTCCGACTCGAGCACTTGCAAAATGTCGCTGAGGGTCCGCGTTCCGTCGAGTAGACTCGCGACGCGATACTCCTCGGGGCCCATTTGAAAGAATTTTCCCAGCGCCGGGTGCTGGGCAATGGTGAAGTTCCGCCCTCCGACTTCGCGCAGCTCAAAGATGACCAGCGGATCGATGGCGACGCGTGCAGCCTCTTTCTGTGCAGGATCGTTGGGTGGATTCGGGTGCACGGTCATGCTTTCCGTATACGGTCCTCTAGTACCCGATCCACCACAGTGCGCGCTCCACGCCGCCGCGAATCCACGACCACGCCCACGGTCTCAGCGGGCCGTAAACGGTCGCTTCACCCCGCATTCCGGGTCTCAGCGTGTACTGTGGGTTTTCCACCGCGATTCGACCGACAAAAACGTTACGCTCGTCGCGCATCTCGGCGGACGGGTAGATTTCGCTCAGCGGTGAGCGGATTGATTTTCCACCGATCGCGTCAAGTTTCAGGCGAGCATCGGCTCCGGCACGCACGTAACCGATTTCATACTCAGGGATCTCGACCTCGATGACCATTTGGTTCATGGGCGCGACCTCGATCAACGCCTGGCCGAGTTCGAGCGGGGATCCGACAAATTTTTCAAGGTCGCCGCTGACGACGACGCCGTCGATCGGGCTGGTCACTTCGAGCCGGCCGAGCCGGTCGGTCAGCAAGTCATGTTGACGTGTCAGTTGTTCTTTTCTCAGCGCCGCCTGTTGCGCGTCGGCGATTCGCCGGGTTGCCAGCGCGACATCGTGTTCTTTTGCGACCTGTTGCATTTCTGCGGCGGTCGCTTCACGCTCGAGTCGAAGCGGACGCCCGTCGAGTTCGAGCAGCACGTCGCCTGATTTGACGGTATCACCCGGTTTGACATGAGTCTTGAGTAGCGTTGCCTCGAATGGCGTCGAGACGAGCCGTTGCCGGGTGGTTTCCACTCGTGCAGTACAAGGGACTCGGTAGTGAACCGGCCACACCGCGAGCAGTCCAACGATCAGTGCGGCGACGGCAAGCGAAATCGATGTACGTCGCGCCAGTCGAATGGCAAAGTTCGGCCACGATCGGCTGGGACGACTCCAAAGCACCGCTGTGATCGCAGGCACGACCGACTGCAACCAGGTCAACGAGGGCAGCGAACCGTCGTTGCCGTCGATCCAGACAACACATCGGCCGGTACCATCGGGTTGAGGCAAATGGATCTCGAAAATCTCGCCGCGCAGAAACGCGCTGGGACCATCAATGATCGGGTCGTCTTCACGGCGGGAGGGTGCGTCCCAGGACGACGCGAATTGTTGGTGAACCGAACTCTCGGGACCGAGCCAGCCGAGCCGGTTGTCAAACAGGTAGTTGATGCGGCCTTTTCCAAGCCCACAGCGAACCGCACCTTCGCTTTGTGAGCAGAGAAACTGGACAAATTGCACAACGGCATCGCGGCGACTTCGCGCCGACGACATCGCCGCGAACAACGCGAAGACTCTGGCGCTGTCGGGGACCGTCGACCCAGCTTCCGGAGCGCTGGAATCGCTCGCCGCGTTGAGATTGGCCATAGCGTTTTCCAGCGCAGCGGCGATCGCAGCTTCGGCGTCCGGCGGCGGTCCCTGAGGGGTGCCGGCGAGAGACACGCGAAGCGCGGGCGACTCCGGAGAGCCTGATCGCGATGGCGTTGGAATCGTCACCGTTGAATTGCCCTCCCATAGACCGCGCCGGCGACCGGTCGTTTGGCACTGCTCGGCCGGCCGGCTGAGGCAAGTCGCAACGTACAGCGATCTCCGGCGAGCAGGGCGCCGTCGGCGTTGTCCAACTCGACGCGAACCTGGACCGTGCCGCTTTCACCATCGATGTCGGGTGCGATCGAAGTGATCTCCGCGTCAAGGGTCGTCGAATTGCTGCGGAGGTAAATCCTGACCGGGGCACCGACCTTGACCACGGTCGTATCTTCCACCGGTACGTTGAAGACGGCGAACAATTTGTCCATCACCAACAATCGAACGACGGCGGGATCGCCCGGTGTGATGTATTCGCCCGGTTTGTGAAAAATCTTCGAGATCACGCCGTCCATCGGTACGCGAATCTTGCGGCGCTGGAGTTGCAGCTGGTATCGATCCAATTCGAGCTTGCGCAGAGTCAGCTGTTCTTCGGCCGCGACGTATCGCGCGGTTGCAATTCGAAAATCGGTTTCCGCGCGCGTCAATTCGTCGGGGCGTGCCATGCCCTCGGCGGCAAGTTGCCGTAGTGACGCCACTCGCGATCGGTGCAGGTCCGCCTCGGCTTTTGCCGCATTGAGTTCGCCGGTCATTTCGGATTGAAGCGTCGCGATTCTGACCGAGGACGCTTGCAACGCATCCTCGAGACTTCCGATCACCTGTCCCGCCTTGACGTGATCACCCAACTCGATCGTCACCGATTCAAGCCGTCCGATTTCGGTTGCGGCCACCATGATGTCGTGACGGGGTTCGGTGAAGCCCTCGTAAACCATCAAACTTTGGGACCGCGTCGACGAATTCTTCGCCGGCTGAGCCGTCTGTGCAAGCGACATGGACGGCAACAGGAGCGCAACCATGGCGGCCAGCGCGATCAAAGCCAGAATCGCGGCCAGCGAAGAGGGTGTGAAATTCTTGTCGTCGTTGTTATTAGCAAATGAGGTCATTGCTAGGGTCTCTCTTCCAGGTTCGACGGTATATCCGATGGGCTGGGTGCGAACGTGCCAGTCTCGAGCTGCCCCGTCGGCCCATCGGTTGAATCGTTTTGAATGAAGTGAATCGCTGTGCCGCATTGTTCCTTGACCGGTGCGATTCCCTTTCGCATCAACAGCGTGCCCATCGCTCGTTGGAGATTCACCAGCGACGAGAGGTATTGGCTTTGCGCGGTGATCCACTCGCGTTCGGCGTCGGTGCGTCGCTGTTGTGCGTCGAGCAGGTTTTCCAATACGGTTCCAACTGCGGCGCCGTCGCCACCCATCATTTCCCAGCGTCGCGTCAAAATGCGTTCTTCGTTGATGGCGGTGACCAACAGGCGGTGCTTGGTCCGTTGCTGCTGCATTGCCGTGTTGACGGTGATCAGTGAGGTCTCGATCTCAGCACGCGTCAATTGAATCGCTTCGCGAAGATCTTCGCTGCGTTGTTGATACCGGTGGTGGGCTTCGCGGTGCCGTGAACGAGCGGCGCGGCGGCCAGAGGGCATTTCGTAACGCAATCCCGCTGATACTCCCGGCGAACCTTCGGAAACCTGGTCAACGAGCGATTGAAAAACGTTGTAATTGCCATTGAGCCCGGCGAGATAGGTATCAACGACGGCGTTGAGTTGTGGTGCAAGTTCGGCCCGCGTGACCTGGATCGACAACGCGGCCGACTCGAGATCGGTCGCGGCGGCCCTCACCTCGGGCCGATTCTCGATGCCCTGCAGCACCGCGTCGCGCAGATTGAATTGGATGTCGGGAAAGACCGGCGATTCGAGCGGGATCATTTCGAGCGTCCCCTGGGCGGCGGAAAGTTCTTCCGATCCCACCAGACTTGCCAGACGCGCCTGTTGTTTTTTTACCTCGGCGGTCAGCAGCACCTTGCGATCCACCCGTCTTGCAACCCGTTGGCGGGCCTTGGCAAGTTCGATACCACCAGCATCAAAGCCGCGCCGGGCGCGGATGATTTCCTCGATCCGCCGGCCACGCTTGAGTAATTCGTTTTGCTGTAGCAGATGACACCGCAGCTCATAGAGTTTCCAGTAGGCGGCGACCACATCTGCGATCCGCCGTTCGACATCGCTCCGCATCTCGTTCCATGAGATATCCGCGTCGAGACGAGCCTGGGTCAGCAGGCGCTCGTTGTAGACTTGTCCGCCACGCCCCAGCAGCGGCTGGCTCAACGACAGGCTCAGTCGTGTCTTTCCCTGGTCCGTGGGATCAAAAAAGTTGCTGTTGCTGTCGAGGAACTCAAATTCCTGGGCCAGATCCACGATCGTGCCGCGTCGCCCGCTGCGCCGGATTCCGCCGCGGGTGATCAGTGATTCCTCGTTCAGGCGATCCGCACCAACCAGCGTATTGCCCGCGGGGTCACTTGTGCGACCAAGGGTCGAGTCGAAAAGCACGGTGGAGTCAAACGCTGCGTCCTGCTGGATGATCTTTTCCAGCGAGATACTCGCGTCGCGTGAAACACTGCTGATCCGCGGACTGCTGTGCAGCGTATCGAGCAGCACGGTTTCCAGATCGAAGGTGACCCAGTGCGGCACGTCCAAAACGCTCTGGGTGACGCTGCCATGCCACCAATCGACGGGTGGATCGACAACATCTTCGTCGATCGCTGGCGTGATTCTCAGAGCGAGCGGATCGACAATTTCGAGATGGTTGGCACCGGGTGTGTCGGGATTCTGATCGGTTATTGCCGGGTTTTGTCCCCCGGCCGGGCGCGCAGCAACGACGAGCATTGCGATGGCAGCCCACGCGATGATTCGCCCTGTCGTCTGTTTTTCAGTGCGAAACAGCATCCTTGCCCAGAATTCGCGTCCGTTTAACGAAGGTCTGTGCGCACAGCCCCTCGATTCCATTGATCGGTCGGATCAACTGTTCCGATCGCCCGGAGGGTGCGGAAAAGTCAGCGCGCACCGTGGATCGGGACGTGCAACTGTTGTGATTCGCATATTCCAACGAATCGTCAAAGTCGCCCTGTTCGGGACGTTGTCCCCATTCGTCCGGCCGTGCGTCGAACGGCTGGCACGTGCGAGTTTCCCAACCAGAAATGTCGCATTGACTGCGAAAAATGAACTACCTGTTTCAATACACAGATGTATTCCGACATCACGCCGACCGCATCAAAGGCAACCCAGTCGTGAGGCTGGCACGCAAAGCCATGGACCTCGAGTTGAGGCCGCCAGGCTACTGGGTCGTGAAATGTCACGCACAGGCACCGACCAATGAGACGTCTCCGTTTCAACAAACCACTATCCGTGCGGGGGAACGCTCGGCGTGGGGCTGTAGCGGTTCTGGCGGCCATCATGATGATGGTCGTTCTTGCAATGGTCGCTTTCGCGGTCGATCTCGGGTACATCGCGATGGCGAAAACCGAAACGCAGCGGACAGCTGACGCGGCCGCGCACGCCGCGGTCATCGAGTTTGCCCGCTCGGGCGATGCGGAGGAGGCGAGTCGATCGGCCTATTCCGTGACAAAAGAATTCTCGTCCGCAAACCCCGTGTTGGGTCACGCTGCGGCCGTTGCCGCCAATACGGATGTTCGTGTCGGTCGCTACGAATTTGGTTCGGACCAGGACGATCTGTACTACGACAACCCCGATAGCTACAACGCCGTCAAGGTTCGCATTCGCCGCACGCATGAACAAAACGGCGCCGTACCCCTGTTCTTTGCACGGGTGATGGGACACAAGGAACAGGCCGTCGAATCCGAAGCCATCGCCGCGCTGATTCGCAACGTTACGGGTGTCAAGTCGACCGGCGAAAACGTCCCGATGCTGCCACTGGTTTTATCGGAAAAAGAATGGAACAAGCAAATCAAGCAAGGCGGCGGGAAAGATGAGTGGGCTTACGATCCGGCAACGGGTCAAATCTCAAAAGGCTCGGACAATATCAAGGAAGTTGTTTTGTTTCCAAACAAGACCGGCAGTTCCGGAAACCTTGGCACCGTCAATATTGGAACGTCCAACAACGGAACCTCACACCTGCGGGACCAAATCCAAAACGGCCTCAGTCCCGCCGACATGGGTTACCACGGCGGTCAACTGGCCCTGGATGGTGACGGCGAACTTGAGTTGTCCGGTGACCCAGGGCTCAGCTCCAGCATTCAAAGTGATCTGCAGGCGATCGCCGGTCAGACCAGAATCATGCCTCTATACCGCAGCGTTACCGGTACCGGAAGCAACGCGACATTCAAGATCGTCAATTTCGTCGCCGTTCGAATCATGTCGGCAAACTTGAACGGCGGTGGCAAGGGGATCATTGTCCAGCCCGGCAAGGTCAAATTCAACGGATTGATCCAGGGTGGTTCTTCGTCTACCAAGAGCGAAGGCATCTTCTCGTCACCCCGCATCGTGGACTAGGCAGAGAAGCATGGCACCGGCACGAAAAACCTTTCGAAAGATCTTCATGCGTAGACGACGTTCCGATCCATCACGACGCGGCGTGGCCGCCGTTGAATTTGCGATGGTCGTTCCGATCTTCGTCGTGTTCATCTTTGGCATGATCGAATTCGGCCGCATCCTGATGGTCCAACAGACGTTGATCAACGGCAGCCGCGAAGGAGCGCGACAGGCAGTGTTGGAAGGTGCCACCGAGGACGGCGTGGTTGAGATCGTTTCGGAATACCTGCAAGCGGCCTCGATCAACGTGCCTTCGGATTACGTTTCGGTTTCACCCGATCCGGCCGATGTTCGCGGCAACGAGAAGATCACGGTCAGCATTTCCGTGCCCTTTGCGGAAGTCAGCTGGATGCCGCCGTTCATCTACGACGGTAACCTGCAGGCAACCACGACAATGCGGTCGGAAAAACTCGACTGACAATCTTCAGCGCCGTCAGCAAAAGAGACGTGGAACGCATCGCGGTGAAGAACGGGCGCGAGGGCTGTCATCCCTTCGGGATGAACGATCGCGTTTTCGCCAATCCGGTGGTGCGCTGCGCGACCACCGGCTAATGGCTGTAACCGCTTCGCGGTAAAGAACGGGTGTGACTACGGGCTAATGGCTGCAACCGCTTCGCGGTAAAGAACGCGGGCGACCACCTTCTGATCGCTGTAACCGCTTCGCGGTGAGAAAACGAGCGTGACCATCGGTTCCTCTTTATCCCGAAGGGATTCCCAGCCATTAGCCGGTGGTAAGCGCAGCGCCACCACCGGATCTCTTGCGCGCCCGAGATCCGCATCCCGAAGGGATGCCAGCAGGCGCGACGGCTGTCATCCCTTCGGGATGAACAATCGCGTTTTCGCCAAACCGGTGGTGCGCTGC
>JAHELS010000140.1 GCA_024644085.1 Rhodopirellula sp. | reverse complement strand
GCACTTTGCCGCCAGGTGCCGAGCATTACGGCTGCGAGATTTCCCAATGACAAAACATTTTAGATTGTGCGTCGTCTGGCTGGGTCTCTCTGGCGTCATTGCCGACGCCGGCGACTGGCCACGCTTCCGCGGACCTTCCGGGTCGGGTGTGGCTGAGGATTCCGATTCGCTACCGAGCGAGTGGTCGCCGGCTGAGAATCTTGCCTGGAAGGCGGCTTTGCCGGGTCCGGGGGCGTCCAGTCCCATCATCGTTGGCGGAAAAGTATTTGTAACTTGCTATTCCGGATACGGGCTGGATCCAAAGAACCCGGGCAACATTGAGAACCTGGTTCGGCATCTCGTTTGTATCGACCTGAAATCGGGTGAGACGATTTGGCAACAGGACGTGAAGGCTTCCTTGCCGGAAGACCCGATCGTTGGCACCGGAGTCTCATCGCACGGGTACGCGTCGCACACACCCGCATCGGACGGCACCAACGTCTACGCGTTTTTCGGGAAGGGAGGCGTCTACGCGTTCGATCTCAATGGCAACGAGCTATGGAGCGCGGACGCCGGAAAAGAATCGGATCCGCCGAAGTGGGGATCATCCTCGAGTCCGGTCGTCTACCGCAACACCGTCATCGTTACCGCATCCGCAGAGAGCCAATCGATCATCAGCTTCGACAGAACAACAGGGAACAAGCTCTGGCAACAGGAAGCAACGGGCCTTGATGGAATGTGGGGCTCGCCAACGCTGGTCAAAGTGGATGACAGCCGAACGGATCTTGTGATGCTTGTTCCCGGGGAACTCTGGGGATTGGATCCGGACACTGGTGAGTTACGCTGGTACGCCAGTGCAACTAGTTCGCGACAAGCGTATGCGAGTGTCATCGCGCGCGGAAACCGGGTATTCGCATTCTCCGGCCAAGGAGGCGGCAGCATCGCACTGGACGTGGGCGGAACCGGAGACATCGGCGACACCAGTACTCTTTGGCGGAGCGAGGTCAACGCGACCTACGGGTCACCGGTATTGCATCAATCGAGAATCTACGTTGTATCGCGAGGTGTGTTGACAGTCGTCGATGCCGACTCCGGCAAGCGTCTCGATCAGATTCGCATGAAAGGCGCACGAAGGACCGGCAATGCCCGTTTTGGTTCACTCGATTACGCGTCACCCGTGATTGCTGGTGACAGATTGTTCTACGTGAACGCAAGCGGCCAGATGTACGTGTATTCTCTAAGCACGGGCGTAAAGCTGTTGGCCGTGAATGAGGTCACGAACGAGAAAGAAACATTCTGGGGATCGCCTGCGGTGAGCGACGGGCGAATGGTTTTGCGCAGCTCAAAGCACCTGTACTGCGTCGCGGATGTCGATGAGACAGTCATGCCCACGAAGGGGGAAGTGGTCAAGAATATTGCCAAGGGTCGCGTTAATAACGGGCACGATCAGTCGGCCGATGTCGAAACTGGTATCGAAGATGATACCGCCATCCGACGTGGCAGCTCCGCCGATCTTTACAAAGCGCGCGAAAAGGAAACGCGACCGGTTCGCCCCCAACGTCCCGCACCAGTAGACAGATGACGAGCGCGGCAGCTGACAGGTACAAGCAAGCTACATCGGCACCTTGAATACTTGCGACATGAACGCGGGACTCTGTCCGGCCTGCCAGCTCATGCCTCGGAATCACCAACGAGCTGTGTGCCCGGAGAGAAACAGGACATTAAGGACGAGCCAATACGGCGATCTTCACTCAAAGAATGAAGGAAGCGCCAGAACCGCATCGACCTTCTCAGCCGGAATGACGTTGTCTTCATCAGTCCCCGATCGCTCAGGTGGAGCCGATTGTGAACGAATCGCCCAGCGACTGCCCTCGCCCGATACATCGACGGCTTTTCGTATCTTTGTCGACACTTGAGACGACACATCCTCGACAACATCGGCCGCTTCGCTACTGGCATCGTTCGCCGTTGAACCAGTCGGGGCCAATGCCGGACGGCCGATCGATTCTGCTTCAGCCTCGGATCCAAGGAGCCGGGCCAATTCATTGATCACGCGAAGCGCATCAAATGCAGAAGCTTCATTTTCGCCCGACTGGTCAAAGTAAACTCCGGGCCATGGGTTGAGCGTCATCGGATCCTGCAGTTGCCCCGTGTCGGGATCTGAAAACCGTCGCACTCCCAATTCATTGATGATCAGCAACGCGTCGAATGCCTCGACCTCGCCGCTGTTGTCGACATCGCCGAATTGCACGAAGTTCTGCCAGGGCGCGGCAACCACTGCCTGCAGAGATTCGCTACCGCCCCCGGTGGCATTGTTCGCAGTCAAGATGAACGAGCCATTGACGATTGGATCGGTCATTCGCCAATTGGTCGCATCGGTCAAATCGAGTTTGTCGTCCTGGCCGATCATGACCGTGACCATTCGGCTGGCCTGCGACAACTGAGCGACGTTGCCAGCGTCAAGCTTCACCGTATTCACATCGACTGCCGACAGATCAAGTTGCTGGAAGTTGCTGGCGGCGACGAGCGGATTGGTCAAATCGAGCGTTTCGCCATCGCCGACCACTCGCAGCGAATTCACCCCGCCACCGCCAGTGACATTCAATCCGCCGGCCGGAATTTGAAAGCCGCCGCCCAGATCGATTGTGACGGTCTCATCCGCATCGGTCCCCTCGACACTGAGCGATCCGATATCGGTGACCTCCGATTGGAACAGGATCGTACTTCCCGAGCGAACAGTAATACTGCCCGATTCAATGGTGACATCGTCATTGACGACGCCAACAGTCACATCAGGATTGTTGGCGGCACCGAGGATCGGCAGGAAGTAATCTTCGACCTCCCCATCGGTGGCCGCACCGGTCGGGTCGAGATCACCTTGGGTGGACAACCGGAAGCGAGCGCCGGTGAGACCGGCTGTCGCACCACCGGGCACCGGGAAGTTGAGGATATTCTGACCTTCGCTGACATCGATGCTATCGAAAATCTGTTCGTTGACGTCGTCCCAAAGTCCATCAGCATCGAAATCGATCCAGGCATCCAGCTTTCCATTGCCTTTGATTTCGACTCCAACGCTCGCCGTGGTATCTGCTGCGGCGGCAACCAGATTCGAAATCAGGGTGACACCGTCCTCGTCGTCGTTGCCATCCATATCATCGCCGTCGGCTTCGGCGGTGGGTTGACCATTCGCATCAGCATCCGGTGCTATGGCTCCGAGGTATGGAGCAGCGTCGACGATCAAATGAGCCGCTCCGTCAAGATCGAAGCGAGTTGGATAGTCGTTCATGAATCCGCTATCCACCGCGAGGGGCGCGTCCCCGTAGTCAAAAAAGTCGACGGGAGGCGGAGTGATGATCGAAACTGTGTAGTCCTCGACTTCGCCATCGGGTGCACCGTTGATTGGCGTCAGACCGCCCGCGCTGCTTAGGCGAAAACGGGCATACGTTGGTCCTGGGACGGCATTGCCTGGGACGGGAAAACCAAGCGGGTTGACGAAAAAGTTCAGCGCTTCGCTGGCGAAGATTTGCTCGCCGGGATCAAACGTCCCGCTGCCGTCAAAGTCGATCCATGCGTCCAACAGCCCCGGGTCGCCACTCACGAGAACTTCAAGAGTTGCCGTCGAACCAGGTGTTAGGTTGCTTGTAAAGCGTACCCCATCTTCGTCGTCGCCAAATCGCAGATCGTCACCATCGGCACCAACGCTCGGCGCGCCGTCGAACTCTCCGTCCACAACGAATCCAAGTCGCAAGCTCGGGCTGATAAAATGATACGCGCCGTTGAGCAATTCGTTGTTCGTTTCCAAGGTGAAGTATGTGTCGGGTGCGTCTCCATAATCTCGGGTGGTTGGCCTTAAAAAGAAATCAAGGTTATTGAATGGCCCCTGGGTTGGGTCAACGAGATACTCTCCCGATTCGGGTTCGTCGAAATCAAGGTTAGGACTTGGTAGCGAGTAGAAGAATCCGCCCGTCACGTCCACACGCACGGTTACAGGTTCAGCGAATGGATCCAGCAGAATCTCGTAAAGACCTGTCTCACTGCTCTCGATCGTGCCGTTGCCGTTGACGTCGTGGCTTCGAGACACGGTTTGCGAAATCTTATTGCCCAGTTGATCGCGGACGTGAACGGGAACACCGTCCAGCCCGTTGCCGGAATCATCCGATATTCTGCCACTGATTTCCTGCCGTGGATCACTGAAGCCAGAATCCCAACCGACGGCTGTGTTCAATCCGGGTGTTGATTCGGGAATCTCCGTGACGGCATGTCGGTAAAAGAAATTGCCCGGTTGTGTGACGACCTCGAAACCCTCAACGGTCCCGCCGGCTTGGAATTGGGCGATATCAGCCAGGTCGTACGTATTGGTCCACATGAATCCAAAAATCGTGCCCGGATCACTCGTTGACCCGATCTGGTATCCATCCAACAACCTGAAACGTCCGTCGGCCCGGCCGATGATGGCGTCGTCGAGACCATCGCCATTGATGTCCGCAAAGCCCGGTGTTCCTTTTGCCGCAGGGAGAGTGTTGGTGGCAAATGTCGGCTCGGTGAAAGTGCCGTCACCTTTGCTGAGCAGCGTAAACAGAGCCGTTTCACTGGGATCGTCGTAGTCAGCGATGACAACCAAATCTGTGCATTCGTCGCTCGCCTGACTCCCATCGGGTTTGCCGAGTTGAGCGGTTCGCAGCGTGACCTTGGTGATCCCGTCGCCTTCGATCCGTCCGACTTCGAACGGACCGTCCCATCGATTCTCAAAAGGAAGATTTCGATAAGCTCGTAACACGATCGAACCGTCGACCGTACGCACTGCCACAATGATGTCCAATAATGAGTCATTTTCTTTAAACGCGTCGATCGCTGCGAAGTCAAGCAACGTCTCGCCGCTAAAAATCTGCGGGGGATCAAGAAACGGTACAGGGACGTAGAACCTGAAAAACGGGAGTCCTATTTCTTCCGCCATACCTCCCGTCAACAATCGTTGCACCTCAAGAGTACGAGTCTCCGGATTGAATCGGACTCGCTGTATTCGTTCCTCGATTGAATCTGTAAATCGTTGTTCGTCGACATCGATCGACTTCCCGGATTGAGTCTCAAGGAGTCGCAATTCCGACGTGTCACCATTACGGTTTACGGCGAACAGATGAGTCATACCCGTGATTTCGTCCTTAAACGTCAAGAAGTCACCGGCTCTCGATTGAAACTTCATATCGCTGCCATCGATAGGATCACCAGCGGCGTCAGTGAAGCGAATCTCGGGCGATACCGCGCCGGTACGTGCGATCAATCTTGCGTGTTCGCCAAAGTTGACAATGGTTGGATTGAAGGACCCGATGTCGACGATCTCAGGCTCCGATGAATACTGCGCGACGTAACTGGTTACCAAAGCACCCATCGTTTCGGTGGTCACACGGGTCGATTCGTCCAATAGCGGTGACATCGGGATCAACCCGTCATCGTTGTAGATCAACGCTTCGCCGCTGGAATCGGTCGCAACCGTGAATTGCTCCAGCGGCAACAGTGCGTCCTGCCGGCCATTGCCATTGCTGTCGACAAAGAAGATCGCTCCCTCGATCGGATCCTCACCGGGATCCTGTATCCCGTCGCCGTTGAGATCGTCAAACACGGTCACTCGCGCAGGAAATCCGGCATCGATATTGTCGACGAGCCGCTCCGGGCTGATGTCAAGATCCCATGCGACCGTTTGCCTTGCCGGGTTGTTACCAGTCGCGGTCGTCATCGGGTTGGATGCCAGAATCAATCCGTCAGTGAAAAACGTGCCGGACGAACCGAGGGTCGAAGCAAACGACAGATCTGCATGCGTCAATTCCGTGTTTGTCAGTCCATCGATCGCATCGACGTCAGCAGGGATAATCTGTAGACCTGCAAAAGTGGGAACCGCGGCACCAGTGGTAAAGTTCAGGCCCTCGTACTGGGCAAGAGTGATCTGGTTTCCATTGGTCCAGCCGAAAACAAACTGCAGATTCGTGTCCTGATCCACCACGGCGACGTCATGTCCACCCAACGGATTCAATCCGCTCTGGCTGACCACAAAATCATTGAACGACGGCTGATCATCAACACTGGAACCTATAGCGCCGAACAAGCCTTCCAGTCCCGAAACCCCATCGTAGGGTCCGATGAAAGAAACGGCGGTCACGCCATCGATCGTCACTCGGGGATCGCGTTGATTGCCCGTGACGGCCGCCTGGTTGACGAGCACTTCACCACCGTCGGGTGCATTGTCCGCCATCCGTTGTGAGAAGATACCGGTACCGTCAATGTCCGGGCCTTCCCAAACCACAATCGCTTGCTGGACGAATCCGTCCTGGATTGCGATGTCAGGATTGACTTGGTCGCCGCCCACGGTGGTGTTGACCATTTGCTCGTTGCCAGCGGCAGCAGCATCGGCACCAAAGAATTGAACGAAGATGTCGTTGCCATCGGTGCCCGGACCGCTCCAGACAATTCCAAATTCACTGTCTCGCCGCGCGTTCCCGGCGATGGCGGGGTCAACCTGGTCGCCAGCGAAGGTCGTATTGACTCGGGTTTCCGGCGTCAGCTCGTTCCCGTCCCTGTCGAACCGGCGAAAGAACACATCCATTCCATCACTGGGATCAATCGCAGGTCCCTGCCATGTCACGGCAAACGACCCGTCGGCGAAGATGGCTACATCCGGATGCGATTGATCACCTGTGGTTGTCGAATTGATCTGAATCGTATCGATGTTTGCGGCTGAATGAATCTGGGCAAAGACGCCCAGTCCGTCTCCATCACGATCAGGAGATTCGAACACGGTCACGAAGATGTCTTGCGGCGCATCCACCGCGGCGGCGACGCGAACGTGAGATTGTTCGACACCCAACGACGGATCATTGTGCAAGATCGGAGCACCGACCGGCGTAACACTGAGCACCAACCGCGGTTCGAGCTTTTCGACAAGCGAACGTCGACGGTGACGAGTGACTTTAGAGCGGGCTAAACGGTCGCGACGTTGCTTCCTCTTGATTCGATCCGGTGAGAACATCGGCCTGCCCATTCAAGAAGGGTAAACTCCAAGGTGTCAGCAAACGAAACATCGCACTTGGGCACCTAATGGATTCGAGTGCGATGGGCAATGCGGGAGAACAGAACCAGGCACGGTGAAACAAACCGAGCAGGTGTCCGACATGAAGAAGATGAGTGGATCCACGGCCTAGCTCCCGTTTCCGCCTCTCAAATTAGTGGCCCTTTGCATTCAACGCGATCAATTCGCGCAGCGCGATGCACGGCAGCAGCATCCACGATAACGCGCGGGGACACCCGATTGGGAATCATCGAAAGATTCCCGAAATCCACCGCCATCAGTGGCATCACAAAGGTTCACCTAAGGGATACCCGATTTCGCCGACCGCGTGCCGCCAATTCGGACTTGAGCCAGACGGACAACCCGTCGCATCCGGAGAACGCGTTCGCCTTGGGTGACAGAGAATCCGACGCTCGATGCGTCAGACAATCCAGCCATCTCCATGACCGCATGCTCATGCCGCGCGGTAGAGATGTTCTCGCGTTGGAGGCATTCCCGACAATCCTTTTTTAGCTCGTTTGGTCGCAACGACTTGGAAGATTTTGATCGATCCGGCTGAAAAACCAGCCGAACCACCGGCCAGATAAGCGACCCAGAGTCGATAGCGTTCTTCGCCCACCATTTCGATCGCCTTGTCCTTATTCGCGGACAGGTTCTTGCACCAATATTTCAGCGTCAATGCGTAATGTTCACGCCAGGATTCCACGTCGTGGACTTCGAAACCGCACTTTTCGAGAAAGTCAGTCGTCATCCCAACTGGTGTCAATTCGGACCCCGGGAAAATGTACTTCAAGATGAACCTACGCTCAGGACGAATCACTTTGGTCAGTTTTTTCGATGCCTTTGCTCGACTTGCGATCGCATGGTTCAACACGATGCCTCGATCGCGCAGTAACGAATTGATCTTGCTGAAATACCTTGGATAGTTCGCCACCCCGATATGCTCGGACATTCCGATGCTGGAAATCTTGTCGTACTGACCCTCATGGTGAGCGTAGTCACATATCTCGACTGTGACTTGATCGGCGAGTCCGAGTTCATCAATTCTCGCTTTCGCATAGTCGTGTTGCGTTTGCGAAAGCGTAATGCCGTGAGCGTGAACCCCGTAGTGTCGGGCTGCGTGACAAATCAGACCACCCCATCCAAAACCGATGTCCAGCATCCGTTCTCCAGGCTCGAGCCGCAACTTGCGACAAATCATATCGAGCTTATCAAGCTGTGCCTGGTCAAGCGAATTGTTCCAGTCTTTGAAGTAGGCACACGTGTAGACCATTTCGGAACCGAGAAACAACTTGTAGAAATCGTTGCCAACGTCGTAGTGAAACTGAATGTAGTCCTTGTTGTTTCGCTTCGTCTCAACGCGTCCGACCTCGTCGTCGCGATATTCGTCCTTCAGGTCGCGTGCATTCGTCTTGGCAAACACGAACGGAAGGGTGCGTTTGAAGACCGCCATCTTGCTGATCTTTTTCAAACGCGCACGGTTGGACCGTTCGGTCTTAAGGGCTTGGGTAAAGTCAATCAGATCGCCGCCGTTGAAACTGATGTGGCCGGTCGCGTACAGCCGAACGAGCGTTTCAAGCGATGGCCGGCGCATCAGCGAACCGATCACCCCGGGCCCGGAAAGTTCGATTGTGAATCGCCCGTCGACATTGGGGCCGAGGGGAATGACGTCGCCATCCCAAAGCCGAACCGATGCATTCAGATCCAGTGGATCGGCAACCGATTTCAAAAGCTCCTTGATCGAGCTCAGCTGCGTTTCTGAAGAGAAGACGTTTCCCATCCCTGGAATCTCCGTCGAGTTTTAAGGCACCATTTTGTGAGGCATCACTGGCCGACACAGCCGAACCGTACGGCCGTGTCGTCACCCCTGAATCGGCGATCGTAGCAGGGTGGCACGACTGCATTTAGAGCAATTCATGATCCGTCGATCCGACTTGTCTGCGATCCGATTGCACGATTAACAAAACACGTTAAAAGCCGCCAATTTCAGTCGATCCGAGTTGCTACCATTTATCGTCAAGGGCTGATCGAGGGATGACGCGATCGTGGCGAAGCTGATTGCGTCGGCTACCGCATGGCTTTCGAAATCGACGACATTCGCTACGCGTGGAATCCGACGTGCTTTTGCGGGACCGTAGTGGAGATCGGAGATATGGAGCAGTCGTGTGGCCACGAGATGCAACCGCCTGGTCACGGGATTCTGGATTCAAGTGGCTCAAGCTCCCTGGGGTCAAACAAGCTTTCACTTGACCCGCAGCGCTCATGCTCGGGCATCCGACCGGCGCCGAGAGATTCGACGAATTCCAGAATACAGCTCTCGTGCCAACGCTGGGCTCCTTCGGGAAGAGTGCCGGGGCGCGCATGAAATCCCACGTGTCCCCCGTGGTCGACGATTGCCGGGATCAATCGTGGGTTCGACGACCACTCGACTCGGCGGTATTGGTCGCCATCGACGACCGGATCATCCAATGAGAACAACAACAAGGTGGGCGTCTGGATCTCGTTCAATCGCGTTCCAGCGGAATTCTGCTCATAGTAAGATTCGACGTCTTGGTAATCGCACCTCGGCGCCGTGAACGTTTTGTCGAACGCCCAAACGCTTTCAGCCCTTCGCACCGCGCGCCTTTCGTCCTCGCGAAGATCGGTCTCTCGATCGAGGATTTCCGACTTCATTCGCCGTAGCAAGTAGTACTGTAATGGCCATCGTGATAGCCGATTCAGCGTAGAGGAGGTCGACTTCAGATCCAGCGGCGCGGAGATCGTGACCGCGCCTAACACGCGTTCGCTGACCGACGGATTGGCCAGAAAGTTAAGCAGTACGCTTCCCCCGAGCGAAAAACCGACCAGTACGACGCCGTCGGATAATTCCTTGCGCGACCAATCATCCTGACGTAGAGCTTCTAACAAGGCGACAAGATCCTCGGTCCGCCCTGGATGATGAATTTCGGTGCAGCGGCGTCCCGAATCGCCGCAGCCGCGAAAATTCAGACACGCGACGCGGTAGCCTTTCCCGCACAAGAAGTCAGCGCAGCTGCGCATGTAAACGCTTTGCGAGGTCCCGCCGAGCCCATGCAGCAACACAACCAACGGTCGACCCGGCAATGCATTGTCAGCGGGACGAATCAGTTGGCCCGTGAGCCGGTCGCCCGAATCGTCGCCGAGCGGAATCTCAAAACCCCGGCGTGGGAATCGATCGAGGGCGTAATCGGGTAGCGGAAAGAATCTCGTTCGAATGGTCTGCAGCATGCCGCCCCACCAGGGCGGTCGTTGAACGAATTCCGGCAGGCAAAGGCGATCAGACAAGCAGACCTCCACAGGAAAGACATGTTTGTCTTTCCGATGTGCAGTCGGCGTGCCAAAGCCTGGCATGCCGGCGGAATTCGCGATGTCAAAAGTGACGGTTCACTTTTTCACGGCATCCCGCCAAATCATTCTCTTGGTCGCACTTTCTCCGTCCAAACTGGTCAAATTCCGACCAGCGCAACGAGGATACACCCAGGGATTCGTCTGCGTCCTAGTTGGCAACCAACTGAACATTCTCGGCGCGGGGTCCTTTGGGGCCCTGACCGACTGAATAGGTCACCTCCTGGCCTTCGCGGAGATCGTTGAACTCCGTTCCCTCGACCGAGGAGCTGTGAAAAAACAGATCCTTTCCGCCGTCCGCCGTGGAGATAAAACCAAATCCCTTGTCGGTGATTCGCTTGATGGTGCCCTGATTCATGTTTCAATCCTTTCTTGAAAGTGTGTCGAACTGGAATTGCGTAAACCGTTCACGCAATCCATTCACAACGTTTCGGTTCGGTTTCACCGTGGACGACCTTACGAATTGGCCGCCCGCGCTGAAATGATTTGATATGTACTTTAGCAGCTAAGCGTCATCCGTATCGGAGGCCTGCCCAGAATTCACTTCGGCGGTGGCTTCGGGACTGCTGGCCGGCAACTCGGGGTCGGCCGACTTTCGATCTAGACGGCGTTGTCGTTTCTCTTCGGCCTTGCGTTTTTTCTCCATCTCGCGTTGGCGCTTTGCAAACGTATTTTGATTCTTCGCGATGGTTCCGCCCTCCTGAATGAATGGTGATAATTTATGAGCCCTATCAACGAGCGGGTGTTCCCCGACGCGATTTCCCTGTTCGTCCTCGATTCGATTTCTTACCACGGCGGGACCATGGATGGGATTTTTCCCCCTGCACATCGGAGCGGGATTTATTCGATCCAGATTTACCAGCTCCGCTGCGCGGACCGCGGCCGCGACTCGACTTACGACCGTCACGTTTCTTCGCCGGAGATGAATCTGACGCCGTCAACTTGGCTTCCGGATTCTCGATCGTCAACGGCTGTCCGATCAACTTCTCGATCGCCCGCAATTGGCCGAGTTCGTCGGCGGAACAGAAAGAAATTGCGATGCCGTCGGCACCGGCACGGCCCGTCCGGCCGATTCGATGGACGTAGCTTTCCGGTTCAACCGGCATGTCATAGTTGATAACGTGGGTAACTCCGTCCACGTCGATCCCACGAGCCGCCACGTCCGTCGCGACCAAAACTCTAACCCGCTTTTGTCGAAATTCGTCGAGTGCCTTTTGTCTGGCACTTTGCGTCTTGTTTCCGTGGATGGCCGTCGCCTGGATCCCCGTACGGTGAAGCTTTTTCGCCAACGCGTTGGCGCCATGCTTGGTACGGGTAAAAACGATCGCTCGATCGACTCCCTCGCCACCAAGCGTGTCGCAAAGCGAAGCAAGTTTGTCGCCTCGGTCAATCAATCGGACTCTTTGCTCGATCCGCGCAACGCTCGTCGATTTCGGAGTCACATTGACCTGAAAGGGCTCGAACAGGAGCTGTTTCGCCAACTGGCGGATCTTCGGCGGTAACGTTGCCGAGAAGAACAGCGATTGCCGTTTTCTGGGAAGCGAGGCGATGATCTTTTTCAAGTCGGGCAAGAATCCCATGTCAAGCATTCGGTCAGCTTCATCAAGCACGAAGATTTCGACGCCATCAAGGTGCACATGACCCTGTTGCATCAAGTCGAGCAAACGGCCGGGAGTCGCGATCAGAACGTCGGCACCGCCGCGCATCGCCTTGACTTGCCCCGCTTGCCCGACGCCGCCATAGATGAGGGCCTGGCGAAAACGCACATGTTTTCCGTAGACCCTGAAACTCTCGCTGATCTGGACCGCCAGTTCGCGGGTCGGCGCCAGAACGAGCGTTGTCGGTCGGTTGCTGGTCGTCTTTGGCTTTTCATACCCGAGAAAATCGAGGATTGGCAGCGCAAAGGCCGCGGTCTTGCCAGTGCCGGTTTGCGCACATCCCAGAATGTCCTGGCCGTTGATGGCTGCGGGGATGGTTTGCGACTGGATCGGTGTCGGGTCTAGGTACTTTTGTTCCGCAAGCGCGCGCTGTAGCGGCGGGAACAATTCCATGGATTCAAACGTCTTCAAGTATTCATCTTCTATATAGGAGTTGTCGGCATCAAAAGCCGATTTTTAGAGTTGCCGGCGGCGCTGGGCCGCATATTGCCGCTTGGGGCGAATTCTGGACCAACAAGAAAGTCACAGAATCGGATGCGTCGTCCCTGCAACGCGAGCAGCTTTCCAGTGCGGTCAACGCGACCGATAGTTGGCAGCCGTGGACGAAAACTAAGTTCGCCCGAGGCGAGAAGCTGAGAACCTGGCTCAGCACATGATCTCGTTGGTCGGAAAACGCATACCGTTTGGAATCACGTTTCTCGTCTTTTTCCGACCATTTCGACCGATGAGAACATTCATTCCATCTCACCGGTCCGGTTGAAGCATACAACCGCCGCTCGAAAGAGCCAACACCAAATGCGAAGAATGAGGAGCTTTATCGCATTTGACGCGGCTGGACACCTCGCCGGCGTGCTAATTACCGCCATCCCGGAAAACCGGAGTCATTCTTGCCTCACCGCCTACGCCAGCGCCGTTTTGAAGATTGCCAGCATGCGTCCCCAGGCCCTCTCGGCTTGCTCGTGATTGTGAACTCGGGTGTCGGGCGGGCACCATCCATGCCCCGCGGGATAGACCTCGATCTCCGCTGGTAGCCCTGCCTCGGCGAACGCTTCCTTGAGCACGTTTTTTGACTCGGGGTCGCGCCCGTCGTCATTCTCGGCGATCGCGATCAGAAAGTGTGCCTTCATCTTCGGAATCAACAGATGAGGGCTGTCCGCATTGTCGGTTACCAGGCCACCACCGTGGAAAGTGCAGCCCGCTCCGACGCGGTCTGGCACAGCGGCGGCCGTTCGCATCACGATGGGACCACCCATGCAGTACCCGGTCGTCCCAACTTTCTTGTCTTTGTCGACTTGCGATTTCGAGTCGAGCCACGCGATGAATTCCTTTGCGTCGGCCGCATGTGTCTCGGCGGTCAACGATCGAGCAAGCGGAATCACTTCCGAGATCGGCGTATCGGCACCGTCGGCTGCCGTCGGTGACTTCTTTGTCCGATAAAACGGATTAACGACGAGCACGCTGTAGCCCGACTCGGCAAGACGTGTCCCCATTTTCCGAAACGCCGGTCGCAATCCAAAAATATCGGGCCACACGAGTACAGCGGCGTGGGTGCCAGTTGTAGGCGCGACAAAGTAAGCATCGCACACACCATCGGGAGTCTCGATCCTCACCTCACTTCCCTTCACTTCCGCGGCGTCAGCGGCGCGGGGAAACATCATCGCCGCACCGACGCCGGCGGCGGCCAACGCGCCCGCCTCGCGGCGCGAATACTTTTTCAGGTCCTCTTCAAAGTGATCTTGGTCGCACATTCCAATGCCTCAGTCGCTGATTGGTCAAGAATATTCCCGAAACGTTTAGCATAACGTAACGCGGATCAAATGAAGCTCGCAGGAATCCGGCAAAGCGTGCATTCCGGCCCGCGAAAGTTCGCGTCGCCCAACTCAGGAAACCTTGATCGGCACCTTGTACCAGGAGTTCTGGAGGTAGCCCTTGGCGTTCCACTCGACGCGCTGCGGCATGAACCCGCCTGAGGTGTCGGTGGCCCTCATCAGCAGCTTGTCGGTCTGGGCCGTTACCGCGATTCGCGCATTCCAAAGTTGCCAACAGTATTCCGATACCTCGCCCGTCAATTTCGCTTCCTGCCAATTCACTCCGTCATCGGCCGAAATCAATACGCGCTGCACTGTCGCACCTGCACGCCCGGTCGGTAGTACATAACCCGACACATCGATCATTCCCGGCTGCACCTGGGCATTGGCCGCTGGCATGGCAATCGCTCCGTTGATCGGATAACGATAGATCGGACCCGATTCACTCCAGTCGATCGGCTCGGTGTTTGTAACGATCTTGTAGGCAGTTTCCAGATAGTGATTCGGTGATGGTTTGTCACTGATGAAGATCTTTCCCAACCATTTGACGCTGCGTGCTCCGATGTAACCCGGGACCACACTGCGCAGCGGGTAACCGTGATCGGGACTCAAGTCGCGGCCGTTCATTTGATCGGCCAGCAGTGCTCCGGGGACTTTGCCATCTTCCATTGCTTTTTCAAGCGGGATCGATCCTCCGAACGGGATCACGCCATCATCCCGCTCAATCTCGTCGAGCCCCTCGAACCAGACATGTTTCGCATTCTCGAGCACCTCTGCCCGATTTAAGACATCGGACAAGGCAACGCCGGACCAGCGCGCATTTCCGATCGCACCTGCCTCCCACTGAACCCCGCCCACTTCGCCCTCTTGGTTGAACTCAGCCCGCCGGTTGCCGGCACAGGTCAACGTCGCCGTCACGCTATGGCGAGGCATTTGATCTAAATCCGCAAAAGTCAGTGTCAGCGGATTTCGAACAAGTCCCTCGACAGTCAATTGATAATGATCGCGATCGATCATCGGATTCGGCGCGTGAGAACGCACGTAAAAATGTTTGACGGGCGTGATCCAGGACTGCACGAGCTTGGACAATTCCGGTTCGGCATTGCGCGGATCGATCGTGCGGAAAATCAAGTCCTTGCCGGAACCATCAAGTTGCTCGGCAAAGCCGCCACGAGTCGGACCAATACTCGTGATTGCGACTGCACCGGCGGCAACCAACCACTGGCGGCGGGAAAAACTGACGGCCTCCACGCGGCACTCCTAATGAATCATTCTCGGGGGATCAATAACAGTCACTGCTGGCTTGCCGCTATTCTAGCACCTATCAGAAGCCGCGAGATGGATAACGCAAACGGATGTGCGGGCACCACCGTTCTTTATTCAGTCACGGAAATGCGCGTTTTGCCGTCGGATGTATCGGCAAACGTGACCACCCGTCTCTCTGCTGCTGTGACGATTTCAACAGCGTGAGGCTGATCGATCCACTTCACAGTCGGCATTGGGCCTGATGCTCGGAAAGGGAAGAGCAGAATCTTGAATCGGGGATTCACCGCTTCGGCCTGGACAACGACCGGCGTCATCTTTTCATCGAGGAAGAGATGGTCTTTCGGATGAGAAAGAAGCTGAGGCCCAGCGACCAGCCCTTCGGCCTGCAACACTCGAACAAGCAGTCGCGCATCGCTATCACCCTTCTTCTTTAAAACGAGATTGGTTCCATCGGCACTCAGCTGTTCGACGCTGTCGGGACGCGGATTGGCAATCCAGGTGTAGGCGCGCGTTCGCTTATCTTTTTGGTAATCGTCCGAAATCACGACGAACGGGTGTTCTCCGCGGACAAGCACCGCTGTTCGTGTGGCACGGTCAACGAAATTGTGGGTGATGAGCCCGCCATCTCCCGGCAACTCGGACAGCAAACTCTGCCGCCACGCCGGCAGCTCGCCCGTTTGCTTATGGATGAAGTCTCCCCAGGCTGGGCCGCCTTGGACTTTTTGCACCGGAAAGTCTTCCTTTCGATTCGAAGGCAGCCTGTTCCATTCCGGCTCCCGATAGGAGTAGGAATAGAAGTCCTTCGCATCGCCGGTACCACCGGTCGCCAAGTCGGTGTCGATAAAATCGACAAAGCGTCCCGGAAGCGATGGCCATGTCCACAACGCGGTGGATCCACCGCCCCCGACGTCGTCAATCAAAACAGTCTGGTGCATGTCATTCTGAATCGAGAATTTGCCGGGGTCGCAAAACCACTCGTGCCCCAGTGCGAACAGCTCGAAGCTGTTGACGTCGGGATGCATGTGTCCGAGGAAGTACTTGTCCATGCGGCAACGAAAGCTGAGCAGCACCGCGTCGTCACTCCAGTCGCTGCGCGTATTGACGTAGCCCTTATCGGGACAGAATAGAGTCAGCGACATGCCGGCCCGCTCGGCGGCTTGCGCCGGAGCAATGTCCACTGGACGTTGTGCAAACATCGCAAACCGGAGATCGACCGGTCGCTGGTCGCTGGCGTTCATGGCGTTGTCGGCGAGTTTGTCACATAGCACAGCCACTACCGGATCTTCCGGGAACGCATAGCGACCGACCCAAACCTGGCCAGGCGGATCGGATAGTCGACCGTCAACCGTGTCTCCGTGGCTGAAGACCCAGTCTTGCCCTGGAACCAGTGAGCGAAACATCGCCTGTAGCATTGGATAGAAGTTCGTCGTCTCAAAGAGATTCTCGTCCCGCCGGGCGATTGCAAGCAGCACCGGAGACGCACTGATCATTCCAAAGCTGTAATAACCCCAACCTTCGTGAGCGTAGCCGGAGGGAAATGTTCCGTACTGAGTCATGAACCGACGAAAACGACGCAACGCTTGCTGGTACACCCCAGGGTCGTATCCTTCTTCGCCCTCGATTGCGAGTGATGCGATGACGACGTGATCGTGGAAGCCCCGCCAATTGGTCGAGTTTTCGGCATCGATCTGACCTGTTCCCAGCGGATGCCGCCACTGTGTCATCCGCGAAAGAAGCTTTCTGACCGGCACGCGCTGCTGCGGCGTCATGCTG
>JAHELS010000139.1:1470-16924 GCA_024644085.1 Rhodopirellula sp. | reverse complement strand
GAGTCGATGATGCCCTCGGGAGCCGGAACGAATTCGTGCTCCGGGTAATCCGAATAAAACGGATTGGTCACCTCGGGCAGTTGTCCATGAATTGCATTGAGAGGTGCCGAGGTTGGCACTGCGGCGCGGTTGATCACAACTTGTTGCATATGTCCGACACCATCTTGTTCAGCGGCCTGGACACCCATCGGGAATCCCTGGAACCACGCGTTGATCGCGTTCTGTCCGCCAGCCGATTGGTATTTCCATCCCCAGTAACGTCGGGGTGCCATCGATGGGCAGCAACCGGCGCCACCGTTGGCGACATCGAGGTATCCGGAGATGAATCCGTCTTTGAATTCACGCGGGTTCTGGATATTGCAAAAGCGGTCTTGTTGGCAGTGCCACGCTTTCTCGGCCATCGCTTTGTTGCGATAACCAATCATGAAGTCATCGATACACTCGGATTTCTTGATCGCTCGGCAGACGCCCGAAGTGATCGTGCAACCCGAGGATCCTGCGACGAGAACGCAGACCGACGCGATGCAGGTACACCGCAGTAGTTGTTGGGCGAGTTTCAAAACGAGTCCCTCAAACGGAAAGGATGGTGATTCCTCGCCGTCGATGGTCATCGTGGTTCGACTCGGTGCGTAGTTCGCACTTTCGGAACGAATCGCCATTTGGCCCCCCTTGGCAGCAACGGCATTCGGTGGTTCGGTCATGCAGATCGTGCGGATTGTGCCGGTACGGCACCCCGCTCTGGGCTAGTTATCGCCCCATTTCTGTTGCCGGATTAGCCAAAAGTAAGGGAACTACCGTTTGTGACGACAATTCGGCTTGTTCGGGCAGTGACGGTTGCGAAATCGATGCCGGAGCACGCATGTGTTGCCGAGCGGAGAGGGGGAACCCTTGGCGGAAAAAAATTCGCTTCCGCCGTTCCGAGTGACCCGTTGCGATTGGGCATCAGGAACACCTGCGCGTCGGCGCTCGAGGATCGACGTGAAACTTCGATCGAGGCAGAATGACGGCGGGATGCGACGCATCGAGGAGTCTCCACGGAGTGCCCGCAGATCACCGCGGCGTCATGTAAACTGCTCTCCATCCTTTCTCGCCTTTCCCGGCTGTTCACTGTCCGCTCGCTTCGGCCTCCCATGACCTGTGCTCTGCTAACTGGCATTACCGGCCAAGACGGTTCTTACTTGACCGAGTTGTTGCTCGGCCGGGGTTACACGGTTCATGGCATTGTGCGACGTAGCAGCACGATCCAGCGAACTCGTCTGGATCATCTGTTCGCCGACAAGGACGTTTACAACCGCCGCCTGTTTCTGCATTACGCGGATCTCGACGATGTCACCACCATTCGCCGAATCTTATCCAAGACCGAGCCCGATGAACTGTATCACCTGGCCGGCCAAAGCCATGTGGGTGTCAGTTTCGAGATCCCTGAAACAACGTGCCAGTTCACGGCAATGGGGACATTGAAATTATTGGAGATTGTTCGGGATTTGGAGAAGCAGCCACGCATGTTGCACATCAGCAGCAGTGAGATCTTCGGTCGTCCGGACGAATCCCCTCAAAACGAACGCACGCCGATGCGGCCGGTCACGCCCTATGGCATCGCAAAGACTTTCGCGACACAAATGGTCACATTCTATCGAGAGTCGTTTAACCTCTTCGCCTGTAATGCGATTTGCTACAACCATGAATCGTCGCGCCGTGGCGAGTCGTTCGTGACACGGAAAATCACACGAGCGGCGGCCGCGATCGCGTTGGGCAAGCAAAAGGATTTGGCACTGGGATCGCTCGACGGTCGCCGCGACTGGGGCTACGCACCGGAATACGTTGAGGCGATGTGGAAAATGTTACAGCAACAGGTGGCCAGTGACTTCGTCCTCGCGACCGGCACCTCCCACAGCGTCGAAGAGTTCTTGGCCGCAGCATTTGAAGCGGTCAACCTCGATTGGCGAGACCACGTCGTCCAGGACGAGCGGTACATGCGACCTTCGGAAGTGTCGCGGCTTGTCGGTGATCCCTCCAAAGCGAATCGCGATCTCGGTTGGACCGCTGAAACGACGTTACCGCAGCTTGCGCGATTGATGGTCGAAAGCGATCTCGCGTCGTTGAAGTCAAAAGAATCGATTGCCGATTCATGACGGGGAAGCCTCGTAACGCCGATTTTTTGAGTCGAAGATGACCGCAATGAACATCGCGATTGTGGCCGGTGCACGCCCCAATTTCATGAAGATTGCTCCGATCATGCACGCGCTGCAGAAGCGGGATGATGTGGCGGCGACTTTGATCCATACCGGGCAACATTACGACAGAAACCTGTCGGACATTTTCTTTGAACAACTCGAGATCAAGCGGCCTGATGTGTCGCTCGGTGTTGGCGGCGGAACGCACGCGGTTCAAACAGCGCGAATTCTCGAGGCGATTGAGCCGGTGCTCGCTGCGGGTGCCGGAGCGAAAGATTCCAGTCAAAGGTTCGACCGAATGGTTGTGGTCGGGGATGTGAATTCGACGATGGCGGCGGCGATCGCTGCGGCGAAACTGCAGATTCCGGTTTCGCATGTCGAAGCGGGACTTCGCAGCTTTGATCGTTCGATGCCGGAGGAAGTCAATCGTCTGTTGACCGATGCAATCTCGGACCAATTGCTCGTCTCCGAGCCATCAGGTGTTGAGAATCTGCGCAGCGAAGGACATCCCGAAGACCACATTCATTTGGTTGGGAACACGATGATCGATACGCTCCGTCGGCTGTTGCCAAACGCAAAAGAAACGACGGCGCTCGCCGATGCCCGGTTGCTCGAACATCGATACGGCGTGGTGACGCTCCATCGACCCTCGAACGTTGACACCCGTGATACGCTCGCTGCGATCCTGGAAGTGCTGGCACGAGTCAGCAGTCAATTGCCATTGGTCTTCCCGGTTCATCCACGAACAGCCTCGCGAATCAGTGAATTCGGTTTACAACCAATACTCGATGCCGCACCAGAAATTCGACAACTGCCACCGGTCGGTTACCTCGAGTTTTTGGCGTTGACAAGTTCCGCAAAAGTGATCGTCACCGATTCCGGTGGACTGCAGGAAGAGTCGACGGCGCTCGGCGTTGCCTGTTTGACGATGCGGGAGAATACCGAGCGGCCGTCCACGGTTGTCGAAGGCAGTAGCACGCTTGTCGGAAATGATGCAGAGGAGTTGGAGCGACAACTCGCGTTGGTGCTCGCCGGGGACTACGATGTCGGTCGGTGTCCCGAGCTGTGGGATGGAAAGGCCGCTGAGCGCGTGGTTGAAGTGCTCGTGGGAGAATGAGGGCTCGTGCGTCCCGCGACGGGCACGTTCTCGATGGTTCGCAATGGAGGGATGTTCAAAGGTCGGCCACTGCGATGGCGACGGTCCACGACGCCACGACGACGGCGACAGTCAATGCGCCAGCCCATTTTTGAACATGGTCGTTGGCGAGCCACCGGCTTGGGAAGCCGCGTCCTGCCCAGCCCATGATCATTCCTGAGAGAAAACCGGTTGCGTGCGCAACCACATCGGTGCGCTCGCCCCCGATCCCGGTGAAGGCGAACAAGACGACGCCGCCGATCAACGGGCTCCATCGTTTCATCAATCTCTCGTTCCGATTCGCCCTCGGTCGCATCGCGTTCGCAACGACCACGCCGAGCGCTGCAAAGACAGCTGTCGATGCTCCGATCGATGAGTGGCTGGGATCTCGGACAAGCGCATTGGTGAAGTTGCCAAGCGCACCTGCGATCACAATCGAAAGCCACGCGACGCCACCGCCAAGAACTTTCCCGGCCATCAGTCCAAAGACGGCACCGAAGACCAGGTTCGAGAGAAGGTGTTGGGCGTCGAGATGAAGAGTCAGAGCGGTGATCGTTCGCCACAACTCGCCATCGGTGACTCGCCCCGCATGCATTTGTCCGGCGGGGCCCAGATTCCATCGCCAATCGAGCCACGCGGTCAGCAGGAGTACGCACGCATAAACGACAATCGCCGGAACGGCACCGTCATAAAGCGGCGTCGTTCCCGCCGCGTCGTCGGCTCGTTCGGAATTCTCGCGGTGATATTCCTCCAACTCAGCTGAAGCCGTATCGAGGTCGTCCCGGCCGACGAGCAGATACCACGAACCCCGATGATGCACCGCGTCTGAAGCTATCCCGGCGGCATCAAGCACCAGGCGTGACTCTCGACACACCTCGCGATGCCTTGTCGAGAGAACGACTTCATGATCGGGTGGCGGTTGGAACATTCACCCCTCGCGGGCGTGTTTGTGGCTCTTTTGACCCGGGCGAAGAGAAATCCGCGAGGGCAGTTCCGCGGTCATGGACGCGACACTCGAAAAGCCGAATGAGATCGGCGGGATTGAGGACAACATGGCCAAACTGAGATGCGCGATTGAAGAAGCGGGCCGCAGGAATCGTTATCTCAGGGTACCTCGAAGCGGGTACGCGGTGGGTACGTTTGCACTGTAATTGACTGGTGTCGACGATGCGGGACTGGCGGTGACCGCCGGTGTGGACTGGCCGAGCTTCGTCAGATCGACTGCCTGGGATGCGGAGGTGGGCATCGTGAAGAGTTGTGGATCACCGCTGAGCAGTTGGTTGACTGCGTACGAGCCGATTTCGATTCGCATCGACAGCGGCGGGCCGCCAGAGGGTGCGAGATTCAACTCGACTCGATGCGGCAACGCGCATTGTTGGGCTTCATAGTAGGCGTGATTGGATGCCTGGCTTTGGGCAATCAAGTTGCCATTGGGGGCATACAAAAACTGATGGGTAACATAGCCCGCACTTGGTTCAATCAAGCAGACTCGCTGATACGTTCCGTTTGGCATGGACATGGTACTGCGAATTTCGAGCTTTCCGTCGGTGCGGGTCACAGGACCGGCTACCACGGTCGCGGGATCGATCTGAACCAACCCCAGTGCGTCCATGACCCATGTGGGATCGACCGGCAGGATTGCTCGATTGAGTTGTTGGCGGTACTGGTCATGTCGTGCGTAATAAAGCGTCTTGGAAATTCCCTCGGGCACTTCGATCCAGAACATCTCGTCGTTGCTTCCAAGGTCCATCCCGGCACCGAGCACAATCGGCAAGCTGGCACGCAACCTGAATCGGCGGTCACGCTCGAGATTCAACGTGGCGCCGAGGCGCGGCAGACTCGGCATGCTCAGCAATTCGACCGAGGCCGTGTTGCTGGAGAGCTGATGAATACTCGAGGTGCGATTGACGACCGCCGTGACTTCCTCGAGCGTTGGCGTCTCATTAAAAACAACCGGTGGCGGCGGGAACGGCAGCGGCACGTCACGGCGCGCACAAGTCGCGCCGCCGGAGACGAAACAAACGAAAAAAGTTCCGATCCAAAGAGTAAATCGCATCCGTGCGTGTTCCTGTGGTTAGCCCGACTTTGCTGCCCTCTCACGTCTGTACCTCATCACACTCGAGCGGTCGTTCCTTGGTGCGAGCAGACGTGGTCTTCGTGAGCAGTCAGTTTTATGTTTCGTCGTCGACGTCCAATTGCGGTTCTGCCTCGCAGTAGAGCAATTCGTTGAGTTCATCTCGGAGTGATTCCGACTCGCTACGGCTGATCTTGCAAACCGGGACGTCGATTGTGCTGCCGTCCGCGACGACTTCGACTCTCAATGTCTCGTTTTGCGCGACTGTGTCGCCGGTTGTGGGATCGTTCTCCTCAGGCGAATCACCGGGATTGCCCGCCAGCGGACGAACGAGCTTCCGGCGCATCAACATCAATGCCAGCAGGTAGCGACCTTTTGCCTTGGCGGGAATGCGTTCCATTTGCCGCAGCAAATCGATCAGGACCTCGGGCGGTGCCAGAACCAGTTTCTTTTCATCGGAGGTTGGCATGCGGTTTTTCCACCATCCGATCGCTCCCTCGGGTGGCCCCTTCCATGCCTCGGCGGAGAAATCATGACGCACGTACTCGTCGTCCGATTCCGATACCACGGAGTAATACCATTCCCCGTCGCGCAGCGGTCGATCGAGCGCATGGCACTGTCGTGTACAACGGCTGACCTTGTATTCACCGAGCATGAAACGTCTTGCGCGTGAAACTGATTGAGGGTTGTTTGATTCTAATCCAGGTGCTCGCCGCGACGGTAACAAATCGACGGCGGAGGATCGAAGAGCAAATCCGCGTGAGCGACGATCCAAACCGAGTGAATACCACCCGTGAACAATCGCTTGGGCGATGGTGACTCTAGTTTGCGTTAAAGAATCGTGCGGACGTTCCGCCGCTGCCAATCGGGATGCGGACTTTCGCGTGGCATTTTGGGCAATTTCCGGTGTACGCCGTCTTTTCCGGATTTCGGTAGATTCGACCATACGTCCGGCAGCACTCGAACCGGATGCCCACAAAGGGTCGAACGTCGGGACGGGATTCCGCGCTGGAATCCGCATCGGATGCTGGAGACTTCGAATCGCGCGACGGAAACGGGTCGCTGCTGGCGTCAAAACTCGAATCGTGCATGGTCGTGCCCCCGAGAACGACGCGCCATTGGAAAAACCGAAAAGCGGAATGTAGCGGCGGCGACCAAAACGTGAAAAGAGGGAATTTTATCGATCACTGACCGCTGGAGATCGGTGCCTCGCCAACCGCGAGAAAACTGAATTCCTGGCTCGACAGCTCCTGGTTTTGATCGCGATCGAGGCGATGAAAAAAGTACCGCCGCTGGAGTTGAAACAGATCGATGTCGTTGAAAACGAACTCGTCGTAGGTGATTCTTCCGTCGCCGCCCGTATCGACGACCCGGCGATTCCAGCTGTAATTGCGACTGGCGTGCATCGACAGCCGGTATTCCTGCAATGAAAGCTTTTGGTCGCCATCCTCGTCGAAGGCGGGAACCGTCGATGCGGCGAGATGGCGACGCGATGCCCCGCTCGCCTCGATGATTTCGCCCCTATCGAGAAGTGCGTCGAGATTCGTATCAGCGGCTCGAAACCACTCGATGGGATCAAAGTAGTTGTCCGAGTCGTAGTGGGCATATTCGAACAAAGTGATGCGTCCGTTGCCATTTCGATCGTTGCGGTCGAAATCCGCCTCCGCCGCGGGGCGGTTCCACCAATGGGCTGCGAATTCGGCCCGCGTCAGCGCGTCGTCGGCATTTTCATCGACCGCGAGGAAGCGGTCGAATCGCAGCTGTCGTCCGGTCGGCTCGCGCAGCGGGTGGATGAATTGCCACCGCAATCCAAGCTGGTGTTGGAGGAACCCTCTTGCCTCGGTGCGACTGAGTCGCCCATCGGCGTCGCGGTCCGCCTGGCGAACGATTCGACCTGTGACGTAACGCTTTCCTCCAAGCGATAATGATCCGATAAAGTTTGCGACGAAAATGTGTGCGTTGACTTGTTCGGAGGGGCGCTCGTTCCAGTTGTCGTACGATTCATCAAGAGCGGCGACAGCGTCGGCGACCAGCTCATCCCAGGGGTCGGGCATCGTTCCCCGAAACATCGGCCGGGTCGTGCCGGAGACCGCTGCGAATTCGGACCACGACAGCAATTCGTCGGCGTCGAGGTCGTAGAGTCGAAAATCACGTTTCAGGATGGCCCCCTTGCCGCGGCGCAGCAAGAATTCATCGAGTTTGAGTCGTTCGTCCCCGTCGGCATCCAATCGCTTGAATTCGATTTCAATGGCGGTTTTCGCAGCTGCGATCCGTGCGATTTCGTCAGCACCGCTGGGGGGCGCCACGATTCCGCAAAAAACGAGCAACAGGAGGAGGGTGATTCTCAGGAGGGTCACGCAACGACAACCGCTTGTCGAGGAAAGTTTCTGTGTCGGCACCGGACAATGCGACGGATGCTAGCAAGTGGTCGATTTGATTTGCACTTTTCTGAATCTGGTGTCGCTCTAAGATCGAACCGTTGGATACAAGTCACTTGCGCTGTGCAAACGGCGACACTCCATAAACTACACGAAACGGAATGGCATGATGCGGAATCTTTTCATCCTGGTGGTACTGTTGCTCGCGGCCTTCATGGCAGGATGGTTCAAAGTCCAGCGTGACGGCGAACGCACGATGATTGAGATCAATCGAACTGAGATCCGCAGCGACGCGAGACAGGCGATCGATCGCGGCCGGGAATTCCTGGATGGGCGCGAAGGGCAACAATATTTTGACCAGCAAGGCAACCAGGTCTGGTCGCAAGAACAGGTTGCCACTCAACCCGATCCGTGGCATCAGCCCGCCGGCGGCCAATACGACAATCAGTACGACATCCAGTACGACAATCAGAACTACAATTACGGGCCTCAGCAGCCCTATTATCCATCCGAACGCCGATAGTGGGCGTCGCACAGAATAAAGTTGGCGAGCGATTTCGCCGCCAACGCATTCACTAGTCGCGGATCGCCAACACCATCGCGGCAAATACTGCGGCGTACATCCAGTGCGATCCGAGCAGTGCGACGGCAATGCACCAGGCGATCAATGTCGCCTGCCCGATTCGATTGGATTTGCGGATCCACGCCAGCGTGAATCCGACTGGTAACGCAATCACCAACAGGTGAGTGAGTGACTCGTGGAACCATGGCCGGACCAGGAGTGAATCTGCAGCGGTCCAGTCAATCGTCCTATCCGCAACTGGTGCTGCCATCGCAAACGCACCCAAGCCGTTGAACCACACCCGTCCGCCAAGCATTGTGATGAAGGTTGCGGCGCCGATCAGCGTGATTTGTGTGGCGAGCAAACGTGACGATAACCGAGTGCTCCAATGCTGCGGTCCACCGTCGGCTGGTTTTGCCAAGACCGCTTTCCAATCGCGGTGCGGCGGGGCGATGGCGGAAGCGAAAAGTCCCAGGCTCAACAACGTTTCGCCGAGGCCGGAAAGGATCATCGCCCGATTGGCCCAACCGACCAGCAACAACCAGAGTGCCCAGGACGCGATTCGTCCCCCGCGTCCCGCTGCCACCATCAATGCGACCACGATGCCCGCGACCAGGTATAGATAATAGATCCACGATGATTCGGTCAGGAATAGCGGAGAGACGATCCATTTCGCGTTCGATTCCAGACCTCCCGTGCTGAGAAACGATGAGACGCGTGTCGGCGAGAGAGGACCGCCACCGGTATACCAAAAGGCGGCATCCGAAAAACAGCTTGCGAAGTAGATCGCAGTGATCACGCAAAGTAGCACGCGCACGCGAGCGACAATCACCAGTGGCGCAGGTGAAAACCAGAATCGGTCCCAGGCATGATTCAACTGCGGATCACTCATGAACCATCCCCCGATCGCGATAAGACCTCTCGCGATGAGACCGGTCGCGATGAGACTGCCTGCGAGCTGAGGCGGGGTTCCTTGAGCTGTATCAGTGCGACGCGCTCTCCGGCACGCGTGACCCTTGCAACGTAGACCGTCTCGGGTACCGCGTTGATCAGGTTGAGGTCGGTTGGCAGACGGACAATCCGAACAGCCGTGATGTCTGGGTTGCGCATGGCAATTGGCACCAGCAATTCGGCGACCATGCCAGGTTCTTCGGCATCAGCAAGCATCGCGGCGGTCGACAGCCAGCGTGCGACGCGATCCGAGACAGCGAGGCCCCCGAAACGGTCGGGGCCGACCGTGCGCCAGGTTGATTCAGCATCCGCAGCATCGAGGTCTCCAGCGGGTGTTGCGGTGACCTGGACCAGGTGAGGTTGTTCGTACGTCTCGCCGTGGGCGAGATAGACCGGTCGATCGTCGGCCGCAAATTGCGCGGGACGAAGGTACGGGTAAAACAAGTTTGACAAACGGGAGTGGATCGACGAAGGCTCGACGACGCTGGTGAACGAAATGAAAACCGCCAGAGAATGAATCGAGACCCAGACCGATAACCATGTGCGGATCTTGGTGCTCGGGGAGCCGGCCCGCTGGTTGGCTGTGAGCGAAACTTGCGGCCCGACATCGGCTTGACCCCGCGTTGAATCCCTTCCGGTACCGGGATCCGGCCCGGGCTTCGATCCGCCCGGCTGCGAGGATGCCTTAGGGGGATTGGAATGGTGCGATTTGCGTTTGGGTCTATTGCGGCTCATTTCTTCTCAATCGATGATTCCTTCAGCAGAATAGTTGCCAATTTATAGAAATGGCGAACGGTGAACCAGAAAGATCGAGGCCGTGTCAAAAAGCGGGCTGGGTCGCGCGGGCCGTTGACCAAATTGTGGCCGAGAGATAGATTTTTCGCTTGTATTCGTCGTCGCCCCAACTCGGCACCGGCGAGAACGCGGTGGCTGTAGCTCAGTTGGTTAGAGCATCGGATTGTGGTTCCGAGGGTCGTGGGTTCGAGTCCCATTAGCCACCCTTTTTGCGCACGGGAAGGGAATCTTCGCTTCTTCTTGGCCGTTGCATTCTTTCGTGACGCACCAACCAATTTGCGACATCAAATCGAACGGATTCGCCTTCTTTGGTCCGATAAGCTAACGTGTGCTCTACTCGGGCAGCACGTTAAAAAAGCCAGATGAGTCAGGGTGAGCAAAGCGAAACGCCGGGCGACGAGTCGCCGATTCTATGCGCGCGGTGCCTTCGGTTGCTGAAACCCGGGCGAGGAGAATTCTTCGTCGTCCAAATCGAGGCTGTCGCGGATCCTTCTCCTCCCGATCTGGACTGGTACGAAGAACATAACCACGACTCAACCCGACGCAGTTATGAAGAACTGGTCGAGCAGTTGAAAGACGTCTCAGAGCAAGAGGCCAAGGATCAGGTTTTTCGGCGACTGGAAATCAGTCTCTGCAATGACTGTTTTTCGACGTGGTTTGAGAATCCCGCGGGAAACCGCGACGGTGATGATGTCGACAACAGGGAGATCTAGGCCGATCGAAGACGGCCCGGCGTCACAGGAGGATATCTTTCCAATCGACGAACGCAAGGAAGACGGTCGCCACGACGCATATCGCGATCAACACGGCGACCCCGTTACTGGCGACCCACCATGGCCGCGGGCGAGGGTCATCGATCTCCGGTGGTGGTTGGTAAGGTTGCATCGCAATTCCGGCTGCTTGACTGTGGCTTCGCCATCCCGTCGATCACCCATTTTGTCCCGGATCGGGTCTGCCAGGGAAGATCGGCGAATACCGCTTTCGGAGGTTTTCAGCGGGACGTCGAGTGCAGACAATGTCGTCGGGAAAGCATTCATTACTGGGGAAGCCGTCATGCGCGTCTGGTCAATCTGCCTCTGCCTGAGTCTGTTGTGTCTCGGTTGCAATCGCGACGAGGAGGCTCGCCGCCGCGAAATCGCCCAGCAAATGAAACAGATCGAACTCGCGGTGCGCAACTACCACCAGACTGCCGCCGCCCAGAGAGACGTTGGTACCGATCCCGCTGAGCCAGAAGGGAACATTGCCGTGGACGTATCGGAAATCGTGGAAGGCGGGAATCGGTTCGCCCTTGAGTTGTACCGGCAACTTCGCTCGGACGAGGGGAACCTGTTCTTTTCACCGGCCAGTATTTCGACCGCTCTGGCGATGACCCTTGCCGGCGCGGCGGGTGAAACCGAAGCCCAGATGACGAAGACGCTGCACTTGCCGATGCCAAACGAGGATCTCCACGACGGAATGAAAACGGTGCAAGCTTTCTGGAGAACAACCGACGAGGAGACGGGCATCCGTTTGAATCTGGCGAACCGGTTGTGGGGCCAGCAGAGCTATGGGTTTCTTCCCGACTTCCTCGAGCTCACTCGTGAGAAGTATGCCGCCGAGCTGGCGCGAATGGACTTTGCCAGGAGTGACGCAGCACGCGAGACGATCAACACGTGGATCGAAGAGCAAACCGAGGGCAAGATCAAGGACCTGATTCCACCGGGCGCGTTGTCGGCTGATACGAGGCTCGTGTTGACCAACGCCGTTTACTTTCACGGCACCTGGACGGCCCCCTTCAACGAGGATGCGACGAGAGACGAGGACTTTCACATAACGGCGGCCGAGAAAAGGAAAGTCCCGATGATGCACCGTCAGGATCGGTTTCGCTACGGAGCCACAGACGACCTTCAAATTCTCGAGTTGCCGTACGGGGATGACAGTCTGTCGATGGTCGTGCTGTTGCCCCGCGAGGTCGACGGTCTTTCCGATCTGGAAGCCAGGCTGACTTACGAAAACCTGCAGCGGTGGGCGGCGAGCGCAAAGCGCGAAAACGAAGTGAAGGTCTATTTGCCAAAGTTCAAAACCACGTCGCGATTTGAATTGGGCAGCACGCTTCGTGCGATGGGGATGGGTTCGGCTTTTGATCCGAGCGTCGCTGACTTTTCCGCGATGACCGGCGGCAAGGACTTGTTCCTTTCGGCGGTGATCCATCAAGCTTTCGTGGATGTCAACGAAGAAGGGACCGAGGCGGCCGCGGCCACCGGGGCCATCATGAGAACCACGGCGGTGCCAGTTGAACAGCCGCCCCTTTTTCGGGCCGATCATCCGTTTGTATTCATGATTCGCGACAACCGGAACATGGCGATCCTGTTCATTGGCCGAGTCATGAATCCGTTGATGTAGCTCGACGAATGCATAGCAACCGAAACGGAGGACGGCAGGTGAAAATCATCTTCGAATTCGTCGGTGGTCCGAAAGACGGCACGGTCTTGGAAGGGAAGCTCGGCGAACCGAGTGATGCCGAACGATTCTATCTTTTTTCCAACCGCGGAACCGTCGGGCATCGGTTCAAGGTTGCCTCAAGTTACGCGGTCGACACGCTCGCCGAAGAACGGCTGAAGAAGGACAAACGCCATCACTTCCAACAGCACCATTACGACGTCATCGAGCGCCTGGAAGAGGAAGACGAGGTGCATGTGCGGGCGCGGTACATGCCTCAAGCGCCCGAGTCAGACATCGATTCGCCAGAATGAGTTTCGATTCATCCGGCAGCGAAAATCGGCGCCGCTTTAACGTACCGACGGTGGCAACCCATGCGGTGGAACGAATTGAATACTGCCTTCGCGCGTCGTTCCGGCGACCCGCTCTGAATCACGCACGTAGTCGTGGCAATTGATGCAGGTGGTAGTCATGTTCAAATACGTGAACTTCACGCCCTCGCGGTTCAGATCTTTGGCGAGTGCTTCGAGTTCGTTGCATTGCCGCCGAAACTCGGCGCTGAATCGCTCGTAAACCTCGTCGCGGGCGCGGGGCCACTCGGCCGCTTCGCTGATTCGTTTCATTTCCACGGCGGCCCGTGAAATCGATCGGAAATCATTTCGCAGCAGGCCTTCGAGCACTTCTTTCGACCTGGTCAGCTTCGCTCGCATCATGACACCCGGGTCATCATCGACCAGCACCGCGGGCGAAACCGGAATGGGTGGATTGCCAGACAGGGGAAGCAACATGCCAGCGCAGATACCGCCGATCGTCAACACGGTGACCATCAAACCAATCGGTTTTCGAGGGGATTGGATCATCGTGGTTTACTCCCGATTAAAATGCCGTGCACCTCAGAAGCTCATCGACCGCCGAACGACCGATCTTCGCTCAAAACAGGAATTGTGTTTGAAAGACCCAGAGGAGACCGAGCCGGCGCGACGAGGAGTCCCAACGCGCGCCAATCCGTACGCCGCGAGAGCCGGGCAACCCCCTGCCAGTACGTCGCTTGCCCCACCGCGTCTACCGTGAGCCACCGAGTCCAAAGAACAGTCCGAGAAATCCATAAAGTGCGACGACGCCGGAGTTGAAGACCAGGCTTCCCGCACCGAGGATTCTCGCTCCGTGGGCGACCGCGTAGCCGCCGATGGCCATCCCGGCGATCGCGATCCCGACCACCACCCATACATTCAGCAAGTTGGCGTCTGCGAAAAAGTCAATGTAACCGAGCTCGAACAACCACGCGGCACACGGACCAAGCGCGATGCTGCAGGTGGCAACGACGCGCGTCACTGCAAGTGAAGGGGAAGTTTTTGGATCGTTCATTGGCTCAGGCGAGAGTGCTACCGAAAGGTCGCTGGTGCCGACGGCTGGGTGCGCTGAGCAAGTTTCCAATAGATCAGCGGCCCCAGCTTTCGCGTGATCAACAAGCCTCGCTCGGGCGCTGGAAGGCGGGCACCGATCACTTCGTAAAGGTCGCGAAGCATTGATTCGTTGTCTCCGATGTAGCTATGTCCCAGCAAGCTCAGGTCGATTCCGCTGACATCGATCGTTTCGATGCCGGGAATAACCACGATATTTTCACCACTTTCCCCGGCGCGGGGGTAGCCGTGCACTTTTTTCGAGGCAATCAGGGCCCTGTCATCGGACGAGGCGTACAGCGTGACTTGGTTGGCGACATTCAACAAAGATGGTGCGAGGTCGCGTCGAAAATGATCGGCATCGACATCGGGCGCGGCCAGCACGATTCGATCGAACATGGCGTCGGTCGGCTGGTTGTTCTTGTCCGCCTGCCAGCGGATCTGCTGCAGCGCCGCAGTCATCGCTCGGTTGCCCATGCTGTGAGCCAGAACGTTGATCGATTCAGCACCGCTCTGGTCGGCCAGTTCCAGCAGGAATTGTTTCAGGTGCGTGACGGTCCACTGCGCGTTGTTCTCGTCGACCGAGTATCTCATAAATGATCCCTGGCTCGGCCAACTGTAACAGACCGGCACTCCCTCGAACGGCAAGTCGACGGCGATCTGTGCGGTCCTTCGAACCGCGGACGCGAAATCGACGTTGTAGCCATGTATGAACACCAACAGGTCACGATCGGGCGAGCTGGCGACGACGTCCGCCAATCGCTTGTTGAAATCGTCGCCCGACAATTCCACGGCGCTGGTCAAGACGATGTGGTCCTTCTGGTCTTCGCGGATTTCGAACCGCAGCAAACTCGGTCTCTCGACGCGGCCGCGCTGATGAGAATCCGGGACGGTGACGTCGCAGATGCCACGCGACAGCAGGCCGCGATCGCCAGTGTAGGTGACACCGTGCTTCTCAATGTTGGCCTGGCCCATGACGACGAACCCGGCAGCCAAGCATCCCGAAATTGCCCCCGCCACCGCCGATACGGCTCCCAGCCCAGTGCGACCACGCATGGAAGCAAACCCGGAAAACGCGATCAGCAGCAGCGAGCAGACACCAAGACCCATGAAGGCATGTTTCTTGCCAGTCATCTCGTAGGCGGAAAGCGTCACGTGACTTCGCTCGCGATCGGTCGCGTAGAAGACCCGGACGGTTGCGAATCCTTGTTCGCTGTGATGCGTGGCACCGGCTGGTAGGTTCGAGGGATACGCGCCCCGATGAGAAGAAGTGCCGTTCGCTGCGGCGGCTGGTGCCAGCGGTGGTGCGAATGACGGTGGTGCGAATGACGGTGGTGCGAATGACGGTGGTGCGAATGACGGTGGTGCGAATGACGGCGGTGCGAATGACGGTGGTGCGAATGACGGTGGTGCAGCGGCAATGTCGGAGCTCGGCGTCGCTTCCATGGCCGCGACTTCGGGCATACCGTCTTCCAAAAGGTAATCGCCAGCAATTGCGTCTGCCGCATAGGGCGCGTAAGGTTCGAGAGGCGCGTAAGGCTCACGATGCAGGTAAGGTTCACCATGC
>JAHELS010000139.1:0-1370 GCA_024644085.1 Rhodopirellula sp. | reverse complement strand
GGTAAGGTTTTGCGGGCGGAAGTGCCGCGGCGGGTGTTCCCCCCGGCCCTTCGCCATCAATCATCTCCCTGTCGGGCCACGTCGGCTGGGCGACATCCATCGGTGTCATGCCAAACTCCGGCGCCGCCGAGGGGACTTCGCGTGACGGATCCTCGGCCACTTCCAAGTGGAGGACCGTCGGGACCGGCGTCTCACTCTCCGCCCCGGTTCGCCGTGCCTGGTCGCTGTTGGTTTTTCGTCCGCATCCTCCGACGATCGCCAGCGTCACAAGAATCACGGCACTCCATGTCCGCCATGAAATTCGGTCGATTTCGGAACGTATTGACATCAATCTTTGTCGCCAGGTTTCAACAGCAGGGGTGGTTCAATCGGTCGAGACTTCTGTTTCCTGCTATAGCATTGCCGGGCAAAAGACGTCGATGCCAATCACAGGAATTGAACCCCTGTTGCCCTTTGCCTCAATCGTGCCTTCAGGAGCGTTTGCCGCCGATTTTGCCGGGCGAGATGATCAAGTTGTCTCGGCAGGGTGTTTTCCCGCGGCACCGGCGTCATCGGAGGGGCGAGTCAGCAGGCTGATGACGACAAGCAAGCCGACGGACAGGCTGATTGCCGGAAGGACGGCATCGAGATCGGCCAGCGCCGCCGGCAAACGCTGCTTGAGAAATTCCAGTTCGTTCCAGGCCAGCGCTACGATCGCGCCGCCGCAAATCGACGCAATCGCGCCCTGCCTGGTGGCTCGCGGCCAAACGAGCGCCGCGACCAGTGTGGGTGTGATCCCGGCGCCATAGATCGTGAAGGCATAAAGCGCCTTGCGAAAGAAGCCAGTCGATTCGGAAAACATCAGCGTGACAATGTAGGCGATCACGCCAAAAACCACGACCAACAGCCGGCTGATCCAGACCTGACGCCTTTGCGAGGCGGCAGGGTTGATATACGGCAGGTAGAGATCGTTCACCACGCTGGTTGCCGGCACGTGCAAGAATGAGTCGGCCGTGGAAATGATGATCGCGACAACGGTCACCATGAACAGACAACCAAGCGGCAGCGCCATGTAATGGCGAGCCGCGTAAATCAGGATGTACTTTCCATGCTCCGGTTCGGGCGTCATGCTGCTGGCCATCCATGCACAGGCAATGATCAGCAACTCGACGGAAAAGCCGATCACGATCATCAGCGTGACCGCCGTGCGGGCTCCCTTGCCGGTGCGGCTGGCGAAAATGCGCTGGTATTGGTTCGCATCGCCCAGCAATAACAGAAAAACGGGCAGGATGTAGTTGACGAGTTGTGTGGGCGTGTAGACGCCCCACAGACTCACATGCGAAGTTCGCTGATCAGCAATGAAGGCCGATTCAATTCCCGACCATCCGCCC
>JAHELS010000138.1 GCA_024644085.1 Rhodopirellula sp. | reverse complement strand
TCGTCCGCCTCGTCGTTGTCTTTTTCCCGAACGAGAACGTTGTCGCCCTCGACCTTGATCTCAAAGCAGTCGACGCGCGTCCGTGGGTTATCTTCCCAGGTTCCATCCTTGACGCAGAACCTCCAAGCGTGCCATGGGCAGGTCACGGTATGATCCTCGACGTAGCCCTCGGCCAACGAAGCGCCCATATGAGGGCATAAATCGTCGATGGCGAACCACTCCTCGCCCAGTCGAAAAACGGCCACCATCCGTCCATCTACGGGTACGGCTCGGCCATGGCCTTCCTCAAAATCGGCGACTTTACCAACTACCTCGAACTCGCTCACGGCACCTTCTCTTGTGGGTCGGGGGTGGTTTCCCTTGCGGAATGCATGCCCTCTCAGACACACTTTAGCGTGACTGGGCTCGTTGCCCCACCTGAGGACAACCTCCAGAGAATCCATACCGCGACAAAGATCACCATTTCATGATTGACTTGCAACGACGCCAATTGCTCGAATCCCGCGTCTGGCCGCACGTCCAGACTCCCGCCCAGTATGTCGGTGGCGAGCGGAACATCGTTGTCAAGGATCACTCGAAAGTCCGTGGGAAACTGTGTCTCGGATTCCCCGACGCCTACACGATCGGGATGAGCCATCATGGGCTGCAGGTTCTTTATTCGTTGATGAATCGACGTGAGGACTGGTGCGCTGAGCGCGTTTTCACTCCCTGGCCCGACATGGAAGCACAGCTGCGCAAGCACGAGATACCGCTCTACAGCCTCGAGACGTTCACGGCGCTGTCGGATTTCGACGTGCTGGGTCTTTCGCTGCAGTACGAGATCAGTTCGCCCAACGTGTTGACCATGATCGATCTGGGCGGCATTCCGCTTGAGGCGGAGAGCCGCACGATGAAGGATCCGCTGGTGCTGGCCGGCGGACCGTGCTGTCAAAACCCTGAACCAATGGCCGACTATTTTGACGTGATGATTACCGGCGACGGCGAGCCCGTCTTGCCGGTCGTCTGTGATCTCTGGATGGAATTGAAACAGGAGTATCGGCGCGGCGATGGTTCCTACGCCGAGGGCGACGAGGGACGGAAACAACGCGCGGACGCTTTGGTCCGCGTCGCGCAAGCGATCGAATCAGCCTACGTGCCCCGCTTTTATCGACCGGAGTATGCCGATGGCCGGATCGCAGCGATCAATCGGACGCGGACCGATGTTCCCGAGACAATCGCACCGAGCGTGATCAGCGATCTGGATGGCATTCCGCTTCCAACCAAACCGATTGTTCCCTACATCGAATGCGTGCACGATCGGATCGCCGTCGAAATCATGCGCGGTTGCCCGCACCTTTGCCGGTTTTGTCAGAGCACCGTGATCAAGCGTCCGCTGCGAATTCGCGAAGTCGACACGATCGTCGACGCAGCATTGGAGAGCTACAAGAACACCGGATACAACGAGATCAGCATTCTATCGCTCTCCAGCAGCGACTATCCGCACTTTGAACCTCTCGTGCTTCGGCTTCACGAAGTCTTCAAGCCTTTGAACGTGAACATCAGCGTGCCGAGCTTGCGGGTGAACGAACAACTGCGCACGTTGCCGATCCTGCTAGGCAGCGATCGTCGCCGCAGCATGACGCTTGCACCGGAAGTCGCCCGCGACGACATGCGTGAGCAGATCCGCAAGAAGATCAAGAACAGCGATTTGATCGAAGGAACACGCGTTGCGTTTCAAAACGGGTTCGACAGCATCAAGCTCTATTTCATGTGCGGTTTGCCCGGCGAGCGTCCGATCGACCTCGACGGTATCGTCGACCTCGCCGAGACGATTGCGACGGTCGGAAAGGAAGTCAACGGTCGGTACGCGCGGGTGACCGCCAGCGTCTCGAACTTCGTCCCGAAATCGCACACACCTTACCAATGGAATGGAATGCAGCGGCGAGAGTACTTTCAGTGGGCCCACAAATACATGCGCAGCCGGTGCCGGATTCGCAGCGTCAGCGTGAAATGCCACAACATTGAAACGAGCTTGCTTGAAGGTGTCCTCAGTCGCGGCGATCGACGTACCGGAAAGGCAATCCGTCTGGCATGGGAGCGGGGCGCACGGATGGACGGATGGACCGAGTACCTCGATCCCGAGCGATGGTGGACAGCGATTCAGGACGCGGGAATCGATGTCGACCGTCAGGTGCATGAGAAGTACGAAATGATGGACAAATTGCCGTGGGATCACGTCAACGTCAAATTTGGCCGCGCCTACCTCGAGAAAGAGCAGGGCAGGGCAGCGGTCCAGTTGGCGGAACTCGCCAACGTGACTTGACGCATTAACGCGCTGCTGGACGAAGCGCCGACCGCTTGATCTCACCGATTATCTGCAGCCGGGCCAGCATGTTCATTCGCCTCGTGCGGTTCGATGTGAACATGCACATCTCGGACGCGAGGCATGTCGACCAACAAAACGTCCTTCACTTCGTGTCCGATTCGATGGCCTTCATCGACCGTGATTCCTCCGTCAACCTCGACGTGAATCTCGATGAAGTATTCGAGACCGCTCTTTCGAATGCGCAGTTTCTCGACGTCGGAGACCCCCGGCACGTCACCGGCGATGGCGCGGACGCGATCGACGATTTCGTCACCGGCTTGCTGGTCCATCAACTCCGCGGCAGTGGAGGTATAAATTCTCAAGCCGGTGTAAACCAGCACAGCGCAAATCGCCAGCGCCGCAATCGGGTCGATGTAGCGACCCAGCGGTCCGATGTGCGGGGCGATCAGCAGTGAAAACGCCACCAACGCCGAACCCGCCGCGTCGCTACGATGATCGAGCGCCGTGGCTCGCAGCGCCGACGAATCGAGTCGTTTGGCGACACGGTTGGTATACCAGTAGATGATTTCCTTGATCACAGCGCAAATTGCGGCCACGATCCCCGCGAGAATCCCAGGCACGATCAATTCGCCCGCAAACCGCTTCGCCGTTTCCAATGCGAGAAAACCGGCGCTGAACGCGACCAACAGTGCAACCGACAACCCGGCAATCGATTCTGCCTTGGTGTGACCGTAGGGATGGTCATCGTCTTCTTCGATCTGGGCCAGGCTCAGCGCGCTGCGCACGGCCACGGCGCTGGCCACGTCGCCGATTGAGTTGACGGCGTCCGCAATCAAAGCGGACGATCCGGTGAGGATGCCTCCGCACAGTTTTGTGATCACCAGGACAACATTGACACCCAGCCCCCACATCGCCGCGCGACCGGCGTCAACGTAGACACGCTGGCGAATCGCAATCGAAGCTTCGTCACGGGGAGGGCTGATGGACAAGGAAGGTGATCGAATGAGGCCGAGAATGGGAAAGGCGGCATTCTAGCAGTGGTCATGCGAAGTGCCGACCGCGAGGTGGCCCCGCCGGCAAGCCGGACCGACCCGACTTTGTGACCTAGGGTTTCGCAGTGTCCGCACATTGCATGGGGAAATCATGGCCACAAAACCGGAACAATCCGAACAAGCTTCACCAGACCAGGCTCACGAGATTCGCCGCTGCTCGATTTTCTGGTTCGCCGCAACGACTCTGCTGGGAGCCTTTTTGGTCTTCCAGGTGCAACCGGTGATCAGCAAATGCGTGCTGCCGTGGTTCGGCGGGACGCCTGCCGTCTGGACCACCTGCATGCTGTTCTTTCAACTTCTGTTGTTTGGCGGCTACCTGTACGCCCATCTGATTCGAACGTCGCTGAGGCCCGCGATGCAGGGCGTCGTTCATCTGATCCTGCTGTCCTCCGCCGCACTGGTGTTGCCGATCGAACCGTCGGACGCCTGGAAGCCGACCGGCAGCGAGAATCCGACGATGCATCTGTTATGGATGTTAGCGGCACACGTCGGGCTGCCTTACTTTGTACTCTCAAGCACCGGTCCGCTCGTCCAGGCATGGTTGAGCTATCACGACAACAGCGATCGCGTCTATCGGCTTTACGCCCTTTCCAACGCTGGCTCGCTGGGCGCTCTGTTGAGTTACCCGTTCCTCGTCGAGCCCGTGCTCTCGGTATCCCACCAATCCGTGCTCTGGTCGCTGATGTTTTGCGGTTTCGTGTTGGTCCAGAGCGTGCTGGCCATCGGTTTGCTGCGAAAGCGCGGCGCGACGTGCGAGATTGTCGCCGAAGAAACCGTTGCCACGAAAGCTCAAGACGCCCTGGAACGTGAGGAAACCCCGACCGCGATCACGTGGCGACATCGAAGCCTGTGGATTGCGTTGCCGGCGCTCGCGTCGACGTTGTTGCTCGTCGTCACCAATCATGTTTGCCAGGATGTTGCGGTGATCCCGTTCTTGTGGGTGCTGCCGCTGAGCCTGTACCTGCTCAGCTTCATCATCTGCTTCGATTCGCCGCAATGGTACAAACCGAAATGGGTTTCCGCGGCAACGCTCGTCGCGATCCTGGCGATTCAAGCCAGACATCTGTTGCCGGGTTCGATGCAGTTGGTTGCCGAGGTCTCCTGTTACATGCTGATGTTGCTCGGCATCTGCCTGCTGTGCCACGGCGAAGTGGCAAGATTGAAACCACGATCGAGTCTTTTGACCCAGTACTACATGTTGCTTTCTGCCGGCGGCGCGGTCGGCGGCATCATTGTGGCGATCGTCTGCCCTCTCGTTCTAAGCACGCATGTCGAACTTCCCTTTTCGCTTGCGCTCGTCACGGCGATGACTTTCATGATGTTCTTTGCCTGCCGCGGTTGGACTCATACAAGCTACGACTGGTCGGCCGCCTATCGACTGCGTTTCGCCGCAATCGTTTTGATGGTCGCTCCGCTACTGACAATCATGTTGGCGCCGCAGGATGAGACGATTGCATCGGAAAGAAACTTCTTCGGTGTGCTGCAGGTTCTGCGTGACGAACAGGGTACGCGCCTTGTCCACGGAAGCACGATCCACGGGATGCAATTGCATGGCGAGGCGCGGCACGAACCGACCACCTATTACGGACGGCAAAGCGGGATCGGATCTGTGATCGGCGCTCTGCAGGAATCCCGACCGTCGCTGCGGGTTGGTATCGTGGGGCTCGGGTGCGGCGTTCTGGCCACCTATGGCCGAAGCGATGACGAGTTCGACATGATCGAGATCAACCCAGGTGTGGTCCAAATCGCCAACGAACATTTCACCTTCCTGAGTGAAAGCGAGGCAAGCATCCAGACTCACCTGGGCGATGGTCGGCTCGTCCTGGAAAGGATGAGTGAGAAAAAGTTCGATTTATTGGTGCTGGACGCTTTCAGCAGCGATGCGATCCCGGCCCACTTGTTGACGCGTGAAGCTCTCTCGCTTTATCGAAGCCGACTTGGATCGGGCGGTGTGCTTGCCATCCACGTTTCCAACAATCACCTGGATCTGGTTCCCCTGGTCCATCGGCTCAGCCAGGATGCCGACTTGGAAAGCCGTGTTATTCGCAGCGAGGCCGATCGAGAAACGGGAACCCAGCACGCGACTTGGGTCGTGATCACGCGAGGCGGTCACGAGATCTGGGCTCATGAGAAATTGGCCGGTGCGATTTCCGCTAGCAAAGCGGAATTGTCAGACGCACCGCTGTGGACCGACCAAAAACACAATTTGGTCAGCGTTCTGAAACTGTGGTAACCACAATCGGCGCTGGTTGCGTATCCAGGAACGCGACCTCGCGGTCAGAATCCTTTCCACGCCGCTCCATTGCTCTTGCCGCTTGTTTCACGCCTTTGCTAGGGTCGGCAGCGTCCCTGTCCTGGGAATCGCGTCTTTTTTTGGAAACGGATAAAGGCGGCGATGCGAAACGGTCGATAACTCTACTGTTTCCGCTCGCTACACGCTGAAAAGTCTCTTTTCGCTTACGGATTGCATCCTGGGACAAGGATCCGGCGTTGATGGACCGATGCGGAAATGGCCAAATCGTTGTCGATTCAGGACGAATTGATGCCGCTGGCCCGGTCCGAAACTGCGCTTTCGCATCCATCCGGCTCGACAAGGCACGTCGCTATTGGGCGTTGTTGTGTCGGTGGAACGTTCCAGTCCCAATTGGGAGCAATCGACGATGCAAATCTACGGCCCGTATCGGGTATCGACGACACAGGCGACTTCAGGCCCCCAGCGGTCTCAGCCCCCAAAGCCCTCCGAACAGGCTTCGCCGACGCAATCGACGACGACCAACCCGGTCGATAAACTCGATCTTTCCAGCAACGTTAACCGGCTCGATGCGACGACGCAGATCGCCGGTGGCGGTGAAATTCGAATCGATCGAGTAGCGGAAATCCGCCGTCAAATCGCCGATGGCAACTACGAGACGCCGGAGAAACTCGACGCCGCTCTGGATCGGCTGCTCGATCAACTGGCGTAATTTCGTCATCAGCGTCATGCTGCGGCGACAGACGGTTTGGATAGAATGACAATGCCGTGGATGGGCGCGTGCCCGTTTCCGCGGCATCCTTGTTCCCGTTTCTACTCCATCTTCCGATTGGCCCGTGCCTACCAGTTCCGAGTCCTTCGAGCCCCTCGATGTCTCTCTCTCGCCGCAAGAGCGGTTCGAGGAGTACCTTCAAACGCGCGGATTGCGTCAGACGAGCCAGCGAAAATTCTTGATTGAGGCGGTCTTCCAGGAACATGACCACTTTGACGCCGATGAATTGATCGACCGTTTGCCACGACGTGGCGAAAAGAACTACGTCTCGTCAGCAACGGTGTATCGCACGCTTCGCGAATTCGTCGACGCCGGGCTGCTCAAGAGCTTCCAGTTGGACGGGCGGACCGTTTACGAACTCGATTACGGCTACCCCCAGCATGATCATCTCTACTGCACGCGTTGCCGGAAACTGTTCGAGTTTCAAAGTGAATCGCTGATGCAATTGCGTGACGAAGTAGCGCACGAGAAAGGCTTCCGGGTTAGCGGCCACCGGATGATCATCCAGGGGGTCTGCCGCGATTGCACCAAGAACCGGCGAAAGAAACGCAAGCAGGATCTGGTGTAGGCGTGGTCACTCGCGCAGTTGTTTTAAAATCGCCGTGAAAACCATTTCATTGGAATCGAAATCGCGGCTCTCGGCCTGCATCTGAACCACGTAGGTCGCGTCTCGAACCTTCATCACGACCACTCTCGAGATGATCAAGAGATCGAGATAGTAAAAGCGGAATTCAACCGCCCGTTCGTCTTCGGGGGCATCGTCGAGGTGAAAGTCCTCTCGCTCGAGGGTTCCATACTCCTCCTCCATCGAATCTGCGATTCCCTCCAGCAACTCGCCGGTTAATTCGCCCTGGTGCTCACGTTCGATGGTGAAAAAGCCGCCCGAGGGCAACTCAAAAGTCACGCCATCATTCCCTTCATCCTCGCCGCGATCCATCACGGACCAGTTGTCGGGATAAAGGAACTTGATTCCGAAGGAGTCAAAGGTTGCAGGCATAACAAGGGGAATTAAGGGAGTTTGGGAGGCCAGCTCTATCATCACCTAAATCGGTTCGCCGTCCCACCCATGCTCCCCATTGGTTCGGCGATCAAGCGATCCACCGCCCATTGGGATGACCTCCGTTGCGGGCGACGGATCGACTTTGCTATTAGCGGGTGTTATCGCTCTCTGGTGGTCCGTTTGATGCAATTTCCATTGTCACGAATCTTGTGCACGATCTTGGCCGTCGTCGCGGTTGCCGAGACCGGCTGTCGTGCGATCCGCCGATTTGGCGAGAGTCGTCAAAGCATTGCGGCTCGGCGGCTATCGGGACAGGGATTCCAAGCCATGCACGATGGACAATGGGAGATGGCCGAAACTCTGTTCAGCGATGCTCTGCAGGTTTCCAAATCCGACGACCGCGCCCATTGGGGACTCGCCGAATCCTATTGGAAACGCGGTGAAACGGAGCTCGCGATCGAGGAGATGGAACAGGCGGTCCGGCTCAGTGCGGGTGATCCGAAACTCGTCCAGCGACTCGGCCGCATGTATCTCGATCTGGGACGCTTGAGTGAAGCGGACAAACACAGCCTGTGGGCGCTCGAATCGAAACGCGACTCGTCCGAAGCATGGGCGCTGCGCGGAGATTGTTTGCAAGCAGCCGGCGAGTACGAAGAGAGTCTGGCTGCCTACCATCGCGCGCTGCGACTGCAACCCGATTATCCGGCGGTGCAATTGCAGGCAGCTGAAATCTACCGCTTGCAGGAGCGGTATGACCGATTACTGGCGACGCTCGGAGTCCTCGAAGATAACCTCGGTGCCGAAGAAACAGCCGTCCGAGTCGATTTATTGAAAGGGATTGCAATGCGCAAGCTCGATCGCGTTGACGAGGCTCGACGGTGTTTCGTACGGGCCTCGATCAAGGATCCCGCCGATCATCAGCCTCACCTGGAACTCGCCGCGTTGGCGCTCGAACGAGGTGACGTGGCGGCCGCTCGCCAATCCTTCAAAACGGCCTTGACGATCAATCCGGTAAGCGTCGACAAAACTGTTGACGGCGATTGGATTGCACAGCTGCACAACCACCAGGAACGGGTGGCACTCGAACCTGAGCTGCGTGAAACCAACGACCCGGTGCAACGATAGTCGACCTTCGATGATCGATTGCGATCCGCGTTGATGGTCGCACATTGACGCTTGCAACGATCATGCGGGTTGTGACGCCGAGCCACCGGGTGCGGAGTCGGCAAAAACCCGAGCCGATGTCCGGCCCTCTCTCGAATCGTGGCCTAGGCTTGCTTCGTACCATGCCGCACGGGGGCGGTTCGCCTACTCGTCACGCGCTTTTTGAAAGACCCATTCATGTCGTTGCCGAAACTCTCCGACCAATCACCGCTGCCATCGTTTTCCGTCAACCCGAGCGACGTGGGAACTGCGGATGCGATTGAGAGTCAACGCGATTTCATTGACCGACGAAACTTGACCGAGCCCGAGTCGCGCGGCCCCGAGCGCCGCCAATTCGGCAGTTCGCATTCAGGACTGTCCGAGGACGGCCGCGAATTGGCGCTGGCGATCGACCAGTACAAGATTCAACACCATCGTCGTTATCTGACATGCGACGAAATGATTCGAGTCCTGTCGAGTCTCGGTTATTCCAAATAGTCCTGAGTCTGCGACCAAGACAAGCGGGTGCGTGAAGAGCCAATGGTTCCCGCGCCGTGGTGTATCGATTCGTGAAGGACAACCACGAATCTCATTTCATCAGTGGTTGGACCAATTGGCGTCGCGTCACCACGCAACGGACTTCCCCTTGGTCATTTAATAACACGGCCACCTCGCTGCCGGCGTCGTAAAGACGCAGCAGAACCCCAAGGTGACGATCTTCGACGCGTCCCCGGATCACCGGATTCAGATCGAGGCTGGGCTGGCGAATGCACAGATCGGCATACCAAAGGAAACCGATAATGCGGTCGTCTCGCTGGACAAGCACGATGGGGTGATTGCATCGATGTGCCTTATGCCGCGCTTCGTCAACGTCGACGGGATCCTGCACCATGGCGAAACGGTCGGCCGGAACCCCGAACGAAATCGCGGACTGGTTGCCAACCTCAAACAACCGCTGGGCCAACGATCGCTGACCCGCGGCCAGGATTCCTGCTTCATGCCCGTGACGAAGCACCTGGTCAAGCTCTCCGCGAGCCATTGCCAACCGCAATCGAAAAGGTGCTTGCCCGGTGATCCGCTGCAAACCCCGACCCAGCCAACCAAGGATCACCGACACGGGTGAAAAGACCACGGCAGCGGCGAGTAGAAACGGTCCGGTCGCCGAAATCAGCCTGTAGGGCGAATGATAGAAGAGGTACTTCGGCAACAACTCACCGAATACAAACACGACTGGAGTCATCAACATCGGTCCGAGTAGCTCCGCGCTCGAATTCGAACCGAACAGTTTGGCGACGGCCATCACGATCGCAAAACTGGTCACGTAGTTAGCGAGATTGTTGCCCACAAGCGTGGTTGCGACAAAGATCGCGGGCCGATTCAAAAGCCATACGATCCCAGTCGCGACGCGCGAACCGCTCAAACCATCAAGCACAAGCCGGGTTCTCGAGACGCGGTACAGACCAGTTTCGCTGCCGCTGAAGAATGCGCTCAACGACAGCCCGACAAGGAACAGCACGACCGCAACAATCATTGTCGGTCCTCCGAGGTGTCACGTTCAACGACGACATCAATCCAAATCACGTCGGCGTCCTGCTGGATCACCGTAACGCGGTATTGCCCGAGCGGAGCTGAATCACCCAGCCTGGGCAATCTCTCGTTGTGCCGTTGAATGAATCCGGCAACCGTTGTGATGCCCTCGCCGACATTGTCGACACCCAGGCGTTTGCACAGTCCCCGAAAGCTGGCCGTTCCCGAAACCCGGAAACGATCCGGCTCGATTTCCTGGATCGCTGATTCGCCGAAAAAATCTTCCTCGTCGCGAGGCGCAAGAACGCGGCGAATGATGTCGTCGATCGAAACGGCTCCCATGATTTCGCCAAATTCGTTGACGACCACGGCAACCGACAAATCCTCGTCATTGAGTTGGTCGAGTACTTGCGATACCAGGGCCGTCCAGGGAACGTAAATCACCGGGTCGCTGGCCTCGTCGAGGTCGCTCAACTGGCTCGGACGCAACATCCGCACACCGATGGCTCTTTCGATCGTGTCACCGTCCTCGCCGGTCACCATCAGGTATCCGTTCAGCGGTACCGCTTCGACCAAGACGCTGCGATCCGAGGGGTCGTTGCAGATCCAGAGCTTGCTTCGCGGCCACATCAACTCACTGACGCGTGTCTCGGCCATCTCCACCAGACCACGCAGCGCCATTCGTTCACGTTGCAATAACGCCGCATCGTCCGTTCCCAACTCGATCGCCCGTTCAATGTCTGCCAGGTCGATTTCGGGCTCCGGCTTGAAGGTTGGCCAGATCAACCGACTCGCAGCCTGGTTGGTTACCGTCACCAACGGCAACAGCGGGCTGACGACCCGGACAGCCAGTGACAGCGGGGCGCCGACCAACACGGACAATCTCGCCGGTGCAAGAACCGCGAGACTCTTGGGCAGCATTTCGCTGAAAAAAATGATCGACATCAGGCTGACGACCGTGAACAAAATGGCGATCGAGCGCCCCGCCGACGGATCGTCCTCGAGCCTGGAACCGAGAATCGCTGCGATCGCGAAATAGGTCATGTTGATCAGCAGATTCCAGAACAAAACTGCTGACAACAAGCGCTCGGGATTCTCGAGCAGCTGCGAGGCGATCCGACCGCCAATGCCGGCCCTTCCCAGACTCCGTCGGGCCCGGTGATTCAGCGAAAACAGCGCTGCTTCACTACCGCTGAATAGCGCGCTGAGCAGAACCAACACGCCCATTGCAATCAGCCACGGCCAAGCCTCGGCAATCCAGCTCAAGCGTCCTCTCCGGCAACTCCCCGGTCCCTCTCAAGGGAAACATCGAACTCGCTCAACGCGGGCACCATCATCGCCGCAGTGGTAAACACGTAGCCGACCAACAGCGCAAAGAAAACGTAAAGGTGATCGAGTTGCAGCAAAAACTGCGTGATCGCGTAGAACGTCACCAACGGCAGCCCGAAGGAAGCGTAAAAAATCGCCGAGGAAGGATTTCGCCAGCCCAATGAAGCGAATAACGCTGCGCCGCCGCCGAGAATCATCACCAGAAACGGTGCAAGTTGCCGTTGAAACGCACCACGGAAACTGACCATGATCGTCATGCAAATCGCAATCCCGACGCAAAGAAAAAACACAGTCCCCAGGCTGGCGAGAATTGCCGTTCGCCCCGCCACGTAGTTCAACCCGGAATGGATCCCCAACATCGTGACAAACAGGTAGAGCGTTAACGCGCCGAAGATCATGTAACACATGTTCTCGACTGTCATCACGCCGTGGAATGTCAGGTAAGCCACCAACACAAGCGGCAACACGATCATTTCCTTGCCGACGTACAGAACACCCAGCAACTTGCCGAACACAAACTCACCGGGACTCAAGTCGGTCACGAGCAACAAGTCGAGCGCCAAACCGTCGCGTTCACCCGTGACGGAATTGACAGCCAAAGCGTTGACCAATACCAGGCTGACCACTCCCAATGCCGCCAAGGGAAGGGTCGCCGAGGGCAGTGCACGCCCTATCCGCCCGCCCGGTTCCATTGCGACACCGCTTTGCAATTGCGACTGGAGAACGGCGGCAATCAAAAGGAAGAACAATACAAAGGCGACGCGAATCACCACGACCTTGCGTCCGTAGGCCCACGTGCGAATCTCACGCCACAGAATTGGGTTGTCCCAAACGCGGCGAGGCGACCTCGCCTTCCACGATGTCGGAGCCACGTCCGTATGGAGATCGTCCGATGTCTCCGGTTCCGGTGCCCGGAGGCGCACTTCACGCGACGGGTTCCATACGCGAACTTTCCAAACGCCAATCGCCAAAACCACGCACGACAAAATCAACGTGGCTGTGACAAACAGTGTCACGCCCAGCGCTGTCTCGCTCGACAAGCTCGCCATCGGCGACGCGGCTGCAAACAACGCCCGCGGCGGGCTGAGCGCCAGCACCATCGCTTCGGGAAGCGCGGGGAATGATTCCGCGACGATTTCGCCCGACCCGACATACATCAACAGGCAGAGGACGGTTAGCGCGATCGCCTGGAATGTCTTTTCACGCCACATCCCAATCACCGTTCCGATACTTCCGGCCAACAGAATTGTCGCCGCAGTGACGACAAACACGCCGATCACCTGTTGCGGCGACACCCCGCCAAGAAGCGGCAGCGTAAGGAAAAGCGGCAGGGCGCAAAGCAACATCGTCATCGGCGACAACAACGTCGCGGTCAGCTTGCCGACCACAACCTCAAATCCAGACAACCGTGTCAACAACAACAGGATCAATGTTCGGCGATCTTTTTCCTGGGCAACGCTACTTGCCGCACCAACCGCCGCGAGACTCGCAAGGACCAGCAGTTGCAGTGGCGCCATTAGCGTGAACATCCAACCGCCGAATCTGGCGGCGTCGCCGCTGGTGGCCAACGACCGCGATCCGTCCAGCACCAGATACCCGGTGCACAGCAGCAAAAACAGCGAGAGGACGTAGACTCCGCGAATCAAGAACGTTTTGGGACGCTTCGGGACCACCGTCGCTTCGCGATAGAAGATGGGTCCGAGCATGGATGGGATCGAAGAGACGGGGAAACGGAAAAAGGAGTCCGGAAAACGGGCGGCCATAGACTACCAAAGCCGTGGACGACCGGGGCAAAGCCGTGAAAGGCCCGGGGCACACTGCACAGCACAACCGTTATAGACGGAATTCGCCGCAATACACCATCTCTCAAGCACTTTTCGGCCACCGTATCCCCCGCTTGTTCCAGCCTCTACGCAGCGATGCGTACTAAGGTTTCCGTAGAGGGGCATTCGGGCCAGAAATAGGGTGAAGGACTGCCGACCAATCCACAGATGAGCGATCTCATGTCCGAGTTTTTTCGATTCAACGCAGTTTCCACATTCATTTGTGAGGAAGACGGGACGACAGCTGTCGAGTACGCCGTCATGCTCGCGCTAATCATTGCCGTGTGCATTGCGTCGGTGACGTTTCTTGCCTCCAAGACGGCACAGAGCTTTGACACCTCGGCGGAAGCAATTTCCGGGGCATTCGGGAACTAGCCAGTCCATTACGGGGAGTCTCGAAAATGAATCTAAAGACCCAGAAAGTTCTGCTCCGTCAGCAACTTTTGATCGACCATGGCGTGCAGGGATCTCTGCTTCGCCGGACAGCGCTGTACAGTTGCGGCTGCGCCATCTACTTCATCGTGATCCTGGTCTTTACCGAATCGATGTCGGATCCGGACGCAAATTTCACCGATGCCTTCTTTCGGTGTCTGGACGAATCGATCTACTGGCTACCGGGCCTGATGCTGCTGACCCCCGTGGTCGCGTACGATTTGTTGAAGGTCACCAACCGATTCGCCGGTCCCGTGTTTCGGCTGCGGCGCGAAATGCAGCGGTTAGTCGACGGTGAAAGCGAATATCCGCTCAGCTTTCGTGATGGAGATTACTGGATCGAAATGGCGGATGTCTTCAACGAAATCCGTGATGAACTCCATAAGTTGCGGGAAGAGAAAGCGATCATTGCGCGCATCCGTGAAGAAGAAATCAATGCCGCCAGCCAGGAACAACTGTTTGTCGACGACGAAGACGACCAGGAATCAAGCGACGATCTTCTGATCGCATCGGACGCCCAGTAAGCTGCGCCGGTTCGGGCAAGCAGCATGCGTCAAGGGTCTCCCATGACGCTCAAACGAAGAGGTCGCGGTGGGCTGGTTCCGCGATGATTCCTTCAGCAATCCGTTCGGCCAGCGCCGAAATCGTCAGTAGCGGATTGCATGCGATTGATGTCGGAATGACTGCTCCGTCGGCGACGTACAGCCCCCAGTGCACGGCCGCACCGGATTTCACACCCAGCATGCGCGGGGCGTGATTCGATTCGACCATTCCGCCGAACCGTCCATCGAATACCCGTCCTCGATCATCAACGACTCCGTAAAGCGGATCGTCCGCCATCGCACACCCACCGAGCGGATGGACGGTCATGAAGTTATCGCCGAACAACCTCAGGTACTTGTACTCTCCACTGTGTGCCTGTGCGAGCCGCGCGAATTCGCTGCGAATTAACTTTCGATAGGGGCTTTCCTTGATTCCTGGCCACGAGATCTTTCCCAAGCCGTCCTCTCGCAACGTTATTCTTCCATCCGACCCGTCGTGCCCCATCCCGAACATGCTCAGCGTGTGATCGAAATCCATGTCCCGCATCAGCGCCCCAATGATGGTGGCATAGGCCTTGGTGACGCTGCCGTCCTGGATCAGCACTCGTTTTGAAAGATCGGATCGACCCGGATAGGAGATATTGGTTTGAATGGTGGGCCCGATCGGTCCTCCCGAGCGTGCGTAAGCGCCCGCCCCTGCCGAATTGGTGACGTGACAGCTGTTGCGAACGAACCCCAGCGCGTCCCCGTTCATCGTCCATTGGTGTCCGATGCGATCGGATAACTCCATCCCGCAACCGCGGCTGCGCAGCAAGATTTCACAACTACCAACGCTGCCGGCGCCAAGAATCACAATCCGGCTGGTAACGCTCCCGCAGATCGCCTTGTGCTTTCCCCGGCGGTCGGGAAGGTAACTCTTGAAGTGAACGCGATAGTGAGTGCCCTCCTTTTCGACCCGAATCACCTCGGTGTGCGTGTACATTTCCGCACCGTGCCGCCGGGCCATCGGCAAGTAGTTCATTGCCAGCGTATTCTTGGCACCGACATTGCATCCTGAGCAACAATCGCCGCAATCAATGCATTCGCGTTGACGCATTCCCTGGCGATTGAAGATGGGTCCATCGCACGGCCCGCCGCGCGTGATCGTCAGTTCCGCGTTTTCGAAGTTCGCACCGCATCCGGCCAACTTCTGTGCGGCCAGGCGTTGCGCTCTTGACTTCGGACTCGCGTCGTCTTGTTCGCGGCGGACACCCAACTCGATACTGGCGCGGTCGTAGTAGGGATCGAGCATGCTGCGGTCCCGCAGTGCGGCGGGCCAATTCATCTGCTCGAAGACTTCATGATCCGGTCGAATCGCAACGCTCGCATTGATCAATGATGATCCGCCGAGACCGCTGCCTGAGAGCACGTTGACCTCGTCATTCTGCATCACGTTGACCAGACCGAGCGGATTGTCGACGGTGTTCCTTTTCGGTCCGAGCAACTTGAACCGCGATTCGCGATTTGTCTGTCGAAACGTGTCGCCGAATGTTCCGGGAATCCACTCCCGGCCCCGTTCAAGAACTGCGATTTTCACCCCTTGGCGTTTGGCCATCGACAGTCGCGCCGCGCAGATCGACGCGCCGTAACCCGACCCGACGATCACAACGTCAAAATCGCAGGGCACCGAGCCGCGACCAGGCTGATGCAACAAATGACGGCCATGGCGCGCGAGCGAGCCACCGAACGGTTTCATATTTGCGACGTAGTCGGCGATGGCCCGTTTCTTATAGTCGCTTTTGCTGGTCATCGCACGCTTTGCGATCACCGGCAGCGATCTTAGGGGCGTGAAATCGGCACTCGCTTTTCCGCTACCCCTCACCGCGACCGCCGCTGCGGCCGCTTTCAAAACGTCTCGTCGTGTACTCGAACTCATTGAGTGGGCCAATCCATGGCTGAATCAGGGCGAAGAATCCTTTCCGTCAATTGCGTCAGAGTTCTCTATCGGCTTTTCCCGGACGCCGACCCAAACACATCAAGGTTCACATTGATTTGCCGGGTGACTCCACACCGGTTATGTCGACAGCACCCCGAGGAACAGCAGGCCGAACCCCCGAAACATCCGAGTTTGCGCGCAACGAATAGATGTCAAGGATGGTACGACCGTCACAGTTTGCCCCTTGTGGAGTCTGAAAACACCGCGCCCCAGATACGCATGACACCCGATCGAATATCCCCGGGCGATTGATCATACTGGTGCCCACGTAATACCCCATCTTCTTTTCACGCAGGCATCCCAGACCGTGAAGTTTCTGTTTAGTTCCATTTCCGAAGGCAGCTGCCTGCTAAATCTTGATGCGCGGAACATGGACGATATCGTCCACGCCGCGGTCGAATTTCTCGTGCAAACGGGCCGCCTACCTGAAAGTCTCCATCAAACGGTCATCGACGGCGTGCTCGAGCGTGAAAGGATGGTGCCGACGGTGATCGGTCACGCCTGCGCGGTACCCCACTTCTACACCGACGCGATCACCGAACCGGCGATGGTGTTTATCCGGCTCAAACAGGCGGTCAATCTCGGTGCCCCCGATGGCATTGCAACCCGGTACATCTTCTTGCTGCTGGGATCTCGGGACCAGACCGGCCAGCACCTCGACCTGCTTTCGTCCATCGCACGTTTGATGTCTGACAACGTTTTTCATTTCGAGGCAACGTATGCGAAGACGCAGCAGGACGTGCTCGACGCGATTGAACGACACATCAACCGAAACGTGCTTTCCGCGCCGCCAAAGCCTCGTGAGGTAACCGAGGGGCTGAAGTCGGACCCGGTTCCGATGGCCGGATTGAAGGCCGACATTCGCCGACGACTGCCCCATTATCTCAGCGATTTCAA
>JAHELS010000137.1 GCA_024644085.1 Rhodopirellula sp. | reverse complement strand
GCCCATGCCGCCGCCCATGCCGCCGCCGCCCATGCCGCCGCCCATGCCGCCCATGCCGCCACCGCCGGCGAGGCCGCCGCCGCCGCCCATGCCGCCGCCACCCATGCCGCCGCCCATGCCGCCACCCATGCCGCCGCCGCCGCCACCCATGCCGCCGCCCATTCCGCCGCCGCCGCCGAGTTGCATGATCGGAACGACGAGGTCACCGACCGGGTAAACCTTGTTGATCAGGTTTTGCTCCGCTGCTTCGATTGTCGTGATCTGCATGACTTCATCCTTGATCATGTAGGTCAGGTCGAGTTCTTTGAGCATCAGACGCATGAAGGAACGCAGCGATACGTTTTGAAGCGATAACGTTACCGGTTCTTCGGCCGACAGCCCGATTTCTTCGAGGGCACGATTGTCCACAACGATCGGAATCGCATGCGCTTCGCTGATCTGCTGGACTGCATCGGAGAGCGGCAACTCAACAAAGTTCATCGTCGTCTCGTCACCCAGAGCCGCCTGTATCCGCCGCTCGGTTTCGTTGTCACCGACCAATTCGATCGCACCGTATCGCTCCAGACGTCGACGGCTCATACGTTGCCAGACGTCGGCATCGGGGTACTGAATTGGCGGATCATCGACAAACGGAATGTTGCTTTTGAGGACCAGCGAAAACGCGTCGACAAATTTGCGTTCCCGCTCGAGCTTGTAATCGCGGTCACGAACGTAGGCCTGGAGCATCAACGAATGATCGGGGAAATGGTGGCCCGCAAGCGAGTCACGCGTGATCGTATTGCCCGCTTTCGCAGCGATCTCCGGAGCAACGTTCGCATAAGCCTCGAAGTAGCGGCCGTCGTCAACCAAACCGTTGAGCTGTTGCGACAGCGTCTTGAGAGTTGCTTCGCGGCGGAACGTTTCTTCGAGAAGTCGCGCTGCCGAAGCGGCACCCTGGGCCTGTTGTTCAAGGTTCCGTTGGGCTTCCATGAAGGCAGCCTCGCGGCGGCTGGCAACCTGGATCGCCGCACGCACCTGCGACGCCAATTCCTGGCGAAGCTGAGGATTGATGTCGGGAGTCGTTTCGACATTGGCAAGGAGTGCCTTCAAGCCGCCGGCAACTCCGGTGGGGTCAACACGCAATTGACGGTTCGCTTCCCGCAAGGTTGCCCGAACGAGTGCTCTGAGGCGGCCCTCGGCCGCGGAACGTTCCTCACGAACACGGTCGAGCAAGTCGCCACCGGCTTCGATCAACTCGTCATCGCCCACGGGCGGACCCTCGAACAGGTTCTCCTGTGCGGCAGCCGCGTCACCGCCAGCACCAAAGACTGTGTCGTCTGTATCGGCCGGCATCTCCGCGGGCTGCGGCTGATCGAGTTCAGCTGCGCCGGCGGGCTCGGCAAACGGGTCTTCACCATCCGCGGCGCCGAAGGGGTCCGCACCAGCGTCGGCCGGTGCGGCATCGGCTGGTTCCTCCGCGGGCGCCGCAAAGGGATCCTCACCGGCGTCAGCGGGCGCGGGCGCCTCAGCGGGCGCAGGTTCATCAGCCGGAGCGGCGAACGGATCATCCTGGCCACCGCCAAAAACGTCGTCCAACGAGTCCTGCGGATTCTGGATGATCAGCCGGTTGCCGGTGATTTTCTCGAGCGCCTTGGCATCGGTATTGTTCGGGTCGGCTTCGAGAGCCTTCTCCGCGACCGCTTTCGCGCCCCGGCGATTGCCCTGTTGAAGCGCCATGTTGCCGGCGCGGACGAGTTCATCGGCCTGCATCGCCAACACGCGAGCCGTTTCGCGAAGCAATGGAGAACCAGCCGAAGGGAGCATCAAGCCCTGGTTGGCTTGCGAATTCTTGACCAAACCGGGCAGGAATGCAAAGTCGGGGTGGCTCGATTCGAGGGAGGCTTCGGCAACGATGTTGACCGAGGCGCCCGTGGTCTTGCCGGTAAGTTGCACCGTGCCGGCCGCGGTTTTCGCATCAGCCTTTCCGATCAGGATCGAATCGCGATCAAGTCTGAGAGGGGGCAATCGATTCGCATGGACCAATTCCATCCCGTCGAGCATCCTGGCTTCGGTCAACCAGATGGCCGAGGTGGTCGCGGAATCACCGACATACGTCCCGATCGTTTTGGCATCGTCATCGTCGCCGACAATCCCGAGCACACCGCCGGTTTGATTCGCGAGGATCGCCATCAATTCAACATTCTTGTTCAACCCGATCGCGATGCTGTGAACGGAAATGTGATCGGCGCGAAGTGCATCGATCAGGGCTCCGAACCGCTGTTCATTGCCGAGTGCGTCGATCGCGGCGCCATCACCGATGTAAACAATCGATCGAGTTCGACTTTGCGGCTGGGATACCAGAGACGCTCGTAGCGTCTCGATGACGGCACTCATGTTCGTGTGACCGAGCGGGAGACGACGTTTGAGTTTCGCAATCGCATCATCGGTCTGGTCCGACGTAACGAAGGAATCATTCAAGGGGGTGGCCCGGACGTCACCGGCAAAAACTCGCACTCGGTCGTCTGATCCGAGTTTGCCGACCACGCTTCGCAGCGCGGCGATCGAGTCGCTGCGGAACTCGCCCACCTGGCTGGCTGAGGTGTCAACCACCACCACGACGTCCGCAGGCGCCTGGCGAGCGGCTTGCATCAGCGCTTCGTCAGCCGCCGGTTGGACCGACGCCGCGAAGTAGGACTCGCCCGTTTCGGAGTGGTAGGTTGCGATCCGGACGTTCGCCCCGTCCGAGGCGTTGACCGTGCCGACGGTCGCCACAAGGGCGAGCGTCAAAGAGTAGACGACCGTGGAGTGGACGGTTCGTGCGACGTGTCGCAATCCCATTTGAAGTTTCTCCGGTTTTAGCATGGAAGGCGTCTCCGCCAACTCGGTATTCCGAGTATCCAACCCGCTTGATGCACGACGACAGTGTCGCCATCGTGAAAATCACGAGGTGGGAGGTGAATTGGGTGAAAAGCAGTCCAGATCGTCGGTCAACGAGCGAGACTCTGACTCTGAGTTTATTCTCGCGGCCTAACGCTCGCTACGAAAAAAACGGCCTTTCCCGGGCTCTCCGGGCCGGTCATTCCGGTTGTAGGTGCGGCAGAATGCAACAGGTGGCGCATTCTGCAGCAGCTGGACCGGGCAAACTTGCCCTGAAAGCTCCATCACCTTATCAAACGCGACTCTCATGCCGAATTGGACACCAAGTGAGAAAATGTCGGCATCCGCGGGCCCGACTCGAGCCGTGGATGGATCGAGATGCTCCGAGAGTGCTCCGGCGCGACGCATCATCGCCGTGCGACAGCTCGTTGGACCGGGTGCGCCGAGGCGCGGATTTGAGATCCGCGGCACAATTGAAGAAAGACATCAACGGCGCAACGCCGCGTTGCCGCATATACGGCAACGCTCGCTGTAATGGCTCACTCGCCTCAGTCTTTTTTCGGCGGCTCGATATCCTTGGTCGCGCCCGATCCAGTTTGCGTGGCGCGTTTATTTTCACGTTGGATCGCGTCGTAGACTTCCTGGCGGTGGACCGGAATCGACTGGGGCGCTTCGATACCAAGGCGGACTTTGTCACCTCGTATGTCCACGATGGTCACCACGACATCGTCGCCAATCATGATGCTTTCGTCTCGGTGGCGGGAAAGGACCAGCATGTTGTCCTCGGGATGCTCGGTGGGTGTGGAAACGGGAACGGGTACGCATTGTTGGCCTCGCAAGGGAGGCGACGCCGAAATTCCTCTCGACAAGGAAAGGATCGGTTGCGTGGCGCGACAAATTGACACGGAACAGCCGAAGGTCCGCGCGTACCGATCGTGCCGATTCGCCCGCGTGATTCCCGATGCCGTCTGGACGGACTACGCAGCCTGGCGCACTATTTCCGCGACTGAGACGCCGTTGGCCGTGCTCGCCAAGGGCAAGGGCATTTGAATCGGCTGCTGGTCGGTCGAGATCACCTGGCAACCGAGCCGACGATTGAGATTCAACAGCAGGGGCGACCGAAGATTGGTGGTCAATCGTCCAACGTGGCCCGATACGATCGTTAATACGTACAGTTCCGCGCCAGGCTTCATGTGCAACCCAGCCAGATCACGGCGTGTCAAATGCACGCGGTAATCCTCGAAAAAGGCGCGGGGGCTGATCAGCGCGATCGCTCGATCACCTCGCGAGGCACTCTGTAACCAAGCCACCATAGGATTGACCGGGTCGGGAAGCAGCGCCCATTGCCGCAACGATTCCATTCCGATCAACCCCTGTGGGAACAAAAACAATTGCTCAGGGTTCAGTTGAAGCGTGCCAAACTGTTGCGTGTCGATTCGCATGGCCGGAATTCCGAAGACGCGTGCGGTTGTCAAGGATTCACCTATCGAAACGCGACCATTGCGCTTTCGCGCACGGCACGTCTCATCTTCGATATCGGCGCTCGGGACGCGAGAATCGACAAAATCGCTACAAGAAGTTCAGGACGGTCAACTGCGATGTCTGCCCAATGATTCGCATCGAGGCTTCCAACGCGGCCTGGCGCTGTTGCATGTTGCTGATCACAGTGGCCAAATCAGCGTCGATTTCATCTGACAATTGACTTTTTAATTGAACCACGGTGTCTTCGGCCACACCTTTCAACTGTTCCAGATTTCGCGTCCACACACCAATCTGGCCTCGCGACCGGCTTGCGCGATCCAAGTCAACGTCCAATTTCGCCTGCAATCGTTCGATTTCGGGAATGTCGCCGTATCGCACCGCGTCCTTCATCCGCAACAGCGTGTCGAGTGCGCCACCGGCATCACGGGGCGCATAGTCCACGCCAACAATCGTGTCGACCGCGCCGATAATTGTCCCGTTGGTTTCGTTCGTGCCGGGTGTGACCAGTCCCAGACGGATCCCGGCGTCGCTGAGACCGACTTGCCGAATCGACAACGACTGGGCTCCCGGAGGCGCCTTGACCTGCAAACCGTTGCCGATGTCATTCAGATCAACGAGGACGCGGAGCGTGTCCTGGTTGAGCGGATGATTGCGAATCATCTGAATCACATCGTCGACCGTTTCGGCACCGTTCAAATCAAGGTCGAGAACGATGCCATCGGGGCGGGCGATCAACAAGTCGGGACCGGTCGCATTGAGCACCAGACCGCGGCCGCGTCCCAAATCCGACAGCAACGTTTCTTCGGTCGCAGATCGCAGGCCCAGGTTGCGAGCCGCGTCACCTCCGTTTTCTCCGACGCTGTAGTCGACACCGCTGCGAAGCGACCGGAGACGGATTCTGCCTTCCGTTTCATTCAATTCCGCGTGAATGTCGGCGCCGCTCCGGTTGATCGCGATCAGGATGTCGCTCAACGTTTCCGCTTCGTCAAGATCGATCGTAAAGAAACGGTCACCTTGTTGGATCTGGAATCCATCGCTGAGGTCAAGTCCGGCGCCTCCGTCGAGGTCGGATATCTTGGTTTCGGGAGTCACACGCGGCGAGAGTCGGTCACCGATCAACGGAGGCGCCTGCAATCCCTGAGGGTTACTGATCGCCAGCTCTTCGGCCATGTGCCCGCCGAGCGTGTCGGCGATTGCCAGAGTTCCCGGCAATCCGTCGGCGTACTCAACGCGGATCCCATCGTTGGTTAGCGTCGCAACGAGTTCGCGGTTTTCGAGCTTCACGTCTGAAAGCAAATCGGCGACGTCGCCAATCGTCGAAGCCGACCGGAGATCCAGCTCGATCCAGTTGTTGCCTCCCGAGAGTCGGATTGCTCCTGGTGTCACGCCTTTTCCTTGACGAAGGTCGACCAGCCGTGAATTGGCGTCGAGAGCAGCATTCAGCGGATCGCCCTCGAGAAAAATGGAGTAGGTCCCAAGTGACTCATTGCCTGAAACATTGATTTCACTCGGGCGGCCCGATCCGAGAGCGGTTTTCCCGATCGCGTTGCTCCCGCTGAAAACAATGTCTTTCCCTTCATAGTGAAAGGCGTTGCCGCTGTTGAGGAAGCCGCCGAGTAACTGGTGATCACGGAACATCGCATTGCCAGAGGCGAATACTGAGTTGATGGCCTGCTCAATCGTGGTCGCCAAGGCAGCGCGCTCGTCTTCGGAAACGACTGTCTGAGCCCCTTCCACCGCTGCGCCGCGAGCTTCGATCAACGCGTTGTCCACCCGCGACAATGCATCGTCGGCCGCCTTGTAGAAACTGGCGGTGGAATTGGCGTTGCGGACCAATTGGTCGCCACGGTCGATACCGCGATGAAGGCCAATCGCTCGATTTGCGGCGGCCGCATCGTCCGAAAGACGCAGCACCCTTCGACCCGTACTCAGCTGGTCATACTGTCGCTGCAACTCAAGCTGATCAGCGTTCAACTGGAACAACAGGCGTTGGGTCGTCAACGCGCTGCTGGTTCGGATGGTCGAGACAGGTAGGAGTGGCATGCGATCAATTGCTTGCGAATTTCGGGCGGGACCTCTAGCGACCTTTCGTCTGATATCGTCCGACATGAAGTGTTACATTCAGAAAAACCGCCACAATCGGCCTATTCTCCCAGCAGCGATCAAAGGGGGCGGGGCGATCGAAAGGAGTGGCGATGGCGAGCGGGACCGTCATCACCTCGTCGGATTCGCCCTGATGCGCCAAAATGTCCACCCCCGAAAGAGCTCAACGCGAGACTGATAAGTTTCATGATTCTGATTGGCACCATGAATTTGACGCGGACGCACGACCGCGGCGATTTTTACTGTCCTACGTGCGCGATGATCCAAACCTACCGGCTGCGAGCGCGCCGGCCTTGGTTGACGCTCTATTTCATCCCGACCGTTCCGGTCGGCGGGCCGGAATTCTTCGTCCAGTGCGACCAATGCCGATCGACCTGGGACCCGACCGTATTGGAAATGGACCAGCAATCGCATGAGACGGCCTTGGAAGACCAGTTCCATGATGAGGCGTTGCGGGCCGCCGTGCTCGTCGTGATCGCCGACGACGAGATCACCGAAAACGAGATCAACGCTCTCCAACGCGTGGCGTCCCACTTGCTCGATCGACCGGTCGATCGGGAAGAACTCGGTCGACTCTGTTCGATTGCTCAGCAGAACAACATTGTCGCGACCAACTACGTGTTGACTGTTTCGCGCCGGTGGAGCCAGCAGCAGCGGGTGCAGGCGTTGCAGGGGATGTTCCTGGCAGCTTCGGCCGAGGGCGAGATGGGATCGGAGCAGATTGAAGTGCTGACCGATATGCGCGAGATCCTCGAATTGACAAACGCCGAATTCGAAGCGGCGATCGAGGAAGCGCTGACATGGGAAGCGGTCTAGCGATGCGTTTCGTTCGGTTTCATCGGCGCTCGATTTCAGTTGGTGAAACCGCCCGGTGCTCGCGCGCCGAAACGTAGCAGGCGTCGACCAGCGCCATGGTTTTTAAATTGTCCTCGCCGCTCATCGCCGGCTCGCTTCCTGTTTCCAATGCTGTCAACAATTCAGCCATCGGACCGACAAAGGCGTCCGGAAACCAGACCTCGTCCCACCGCGGCTGATGCCAACGTCCGGTCTCGTTGGTCGTGAAATCGATCGTGCTCGGTACCCGCTTGGGGTAGTGCGGCCAGCCGATCGTTCCGCGCGCCAATCCAGTGGTTCCTTCGACCCGCCATCGTATTCCCAGATCCTCCGCGGCACCTTCCCGCGCCGGGCCGGCCCAGACGTCATCGCAAATCATGCAGCGAAGACCGCTGGCGTACTCGAGAATGTAAAGCCCGATTCCGTCGACGTGGTCGAACTTCGTACGAGGATCAGTTCGAAAACTCGCATACACTCGCGCCGGGTTCCCGAACCAGAACCTCATCGTATCGAGGTGATGTATCGACATGATCCGGCATGTGACCCATCCTTGCCGCCGTTGCCAGGGCATCCAGTGCGGAATGGCACGCATGTCGATTGTGGCCAGGACGCTCTCGCCAAGGTATCCGCGATCGAGCGCCGAACGACACGCGCGCACCGAGTGGTCATACCGCATGTTTTGATTCACGCAGAGCGTGATCCCTGCCTGGCGGCATAGCTCGACGACCTGTTTCGCTTCGGCGTAATTACCGGCAAGCGGTTTCTGCGCAAGGATCCCGCGGATGTGATCATGCTCGACCACGTCGCGAATCACGCTGAGTTGGTGATCGGGCGGAACGGCGATGTCGACCACGCGGATGCGTTGGTCGGCGAGCATTTCCTGGTAAGTCTCAAAGACTGATTCGATCGCGTGCCGATGAGCGACTTCATTGGCCTGATCAAGTCGGCGCGACGCAATCGCGATCGGATTCAGACCGTTGTTCCGATAGGCGACGAGATGGCAATCGGCCATGATAAAACCGGCGCCGATGCATCCAATCGGAACGCTGCGATCGTCCGGCATCACGGGCAGGTAATCGAGATTCTCGTCCACATCAACGGCCTTGCTCACTCGGCGTTAACCTTCGGCATCCTTCAACGATCGGGCGCTGGCGTCATGATCGGGATCGAGCCAGGCGACGTCGGAGGCATCGTCACCAAAACGCTTCACGCCAACCTGCTTGATTGATGAATCATCGAGTCGCTCCAGCGGCGTATAGCGGGGGTGGTGCGATTCTTTGTAGGGATCGTTGCTTCGCGCGTTGTAGCAACAGATCATCGACCAACGAGGATGACTCGATTCGTTTCGATCGCTTCGGTGCAGCAGATTGGAGTGGAAGAAAAGCACGTCTCCCGGATCCATCTCGACGTACACATGCTCGAAACGCTTAAGGATTTCTGCCACACGCTCCGGATCGGCGCCAGCTTGTTCACCGGCGAGTTGATGATGGATTCGGCCGCAATGGTGCGACCCGCGGATGACTTGCAGACAGCCGTTTTCGCGTGTTGCCGGATCGACGGCAATGAATGCGCTGACGAGATTCGGCGTCAAGACTCCATTGGAATACCAGTACCCGTAGTCCTGGTGCCACGTCCACGCACCGCCGACGCGAGCATCCTTCATGATCATTTTCGAGTGGTAGTGATACGGCTCATCGCGAAGAAGTTTTTCGGCGGCGCCGACAATCCGGTTACAACGTGCGAAAGCCCCGTAGATGCCATCGCCCGGATGATTCCAGAGCGACAGACGTACCCGTCCACCCTCACCATCGTCACGGCCAAACGAGTGATCGTCGAGCTGCTTGTCTTCCTTTGCGGATCGACGCAGCAATTCAATTTCTTCGTCCTCGAACAGACGCCGCAGGACCACGAATCCTTCGCGCTGGTACTCTTGCAACTGCGCTTCGTTGATCGTTGCCTGCGACACGGTGATGGCCATCTTGGTTGAAGTTTCGGTGATCTTGATTCGCTGGTAGAAGTTTAACCATTCGGTCTTGCGGCCCCAAGTCGCGGGAATGGATTGTCGTTAGGATGGACTCATGAGTGACAGAGAAGTACGCAACAGTGCTGCGATTGGATTGACCGCCTTCGTGATGACCGTGTTGATCCTCCGGTTGATCGGGCGGACGTGGTGGTGCAGCTGCGGGTCACCGGTACCGTGGTCGTGGGAAATCTGGTCGTCGCATAATTCACAGCATCTGATCGATCCGTACACGTTTACCCACGCATTGCACGGTTTGGTGTTTTTCGCCGCGCTGCGGTTCCTGCCCTCAAAGATCGCTTCTCACTCGCGGTTCCTGATTGCGTTGACGGTGGAATGTGCCTGGGAGATTCTGGAAAACTCGCCGATGATCATCGAGCGGTACCGCGAGGCAACGATCTCGTTGGACTATTACGGCGATTCGATCGCAAATTCGCTGTTTGACATCGTTGCCTGCATGGCAGGCTATCTTTTCGCATCAAAGGTCCGATGGTGGTGGTCACTCGCCCTTTTTGCGGTGATTGAAGTGATCCTGTTGATGACGATCCGGGATTGCCTGATATTGAACGTCGTTATGCTGGTGTGGCCGATCGAGGCGATCAAGCAATGGCAGGGCGGGTAACAAGGGATGCGAGCCTTTCTCGCCGCCAATTTGTCTGCTGCAACGTGGCGAGCATGTTTCTCTCGGGACAATGAAATGGCTGAAATGACAATCCGGCTGCGGGTCAATCCCGAGACCGGCAAGAAAGACGTTGTGATCAATCTGCGAAGCGACGAGGATGCGTTGCCGCATGAACATGAACAGCAGCACCGAAACCTGGTCAATCAATTGATCGAGGGCGGCGTACTGAGTGAAGGCGAACTCGGCAGCGTGATCGTCGAGCGCGAAGAGGACAGCGAGACGTCGTCACCACAATCGACGCCCCAACAGGATCAACGGCGAGCCCAAGAGGAAGGCAACTGAATTTGATTCTGCGATTTCCAAGCGTCGAGATTCTCCAGCTTGCGTTGACGTCTGAAATCGTCGAGCGGAAAGTCCAATGCGCGCCGGCGAGGATGGCCAATGATTCCGACGAGACGATTCTGATCGAGCCGACCGCGTCGGTCGGCCGCGCCGCCATCCGCGAATTGAAAAAACTCGGAGTCGAAAGCAAGCGAAGCGCCAAAGCCGATTTTCGATCGATCGGCTCGTGGCACCAGGCGATTCCGCTCGTTGAGTCGCCGGATTATCTCAGCGATCATGACAATTCTGAGGTGTTATTCGAAATCGTCGGCGAAGAACAGTTGCCGGTGGTTGTCGGTGAGATGCTTCGTCTCGGGAACGATCGTCAAAGTTTTCGTTTTGTCGGCGAGAACGGCACCCCGCGCGCGCTGTTGCGTGTCACATCGCCACCCTATTACACGATGCTGCGCGCGACTGATCGGGCCATGGTCGACGGCGCGAGCGAAGGGCAGCTGGGCGCCTACGTTCAACAGAGTTCGAGGGTTTGGGTCGAGGTCGGATGCCGTCACCCGCTCGGAGACCGGATTGAGCCGCCCGCCGGGCAATGGTTGTTGATTTCACGTGACAACAAGTGGAGGTTCCTCAAGGAAGGTGCATTCCGCGACGTCTACGAGACGCTCGAACTCCAATTGCCGGGCGAGACCGAGAGCTTCGTGGACTGCGAGCCTGCCAGCCGCATCGCTGTGCCGCTGAGGCTTTCGGTCGCCAGTTCACAGGAGCCGGCGGAGTTGTGGGTGTTGACGGATAATGCGACGATGCAAATCGAGAATCTCGTGCGGCGCAGCGATGACCAGATCATCTCGCGTCTCGCGTTCGCGGTGACTGAAGACTCGGATTCACCTCCCACGGTGGTAATCCGTGCGCGTCCCTCCAAGCAATTGCCGCCGGTGCTGGTACTCGACGCCGTTGCATTTCGACCTTACCTGAAGATTCCGAACTTATTCCTTCCAACAGGGATGCGACTGCATCCACCGCTGAGACGCGACGCGGTCGTCAAGTTGTTGGCGAGCCAAACGGATCAGATCACATGGTTGATGCCAAGTGATGACAACTCGTTCAAACCACAGAAAATTCCCGATGTGGCATTTCGGCCGATGAGCGATTGGATCGACTACGTCATCGACCACCAATCCGAACCACTTGACGCCTGGGTTGCTTCCCACCGTTTTGACTTTGAGCATTTTGTTTGTCGTGACGACATCCAGGACAAGTCGCCTCCGCCCAGGCGTCGAAATCCGTCACGCCCCTCCGCTGACGTCGCTGATTCAGTCACCGCGACTCCCGATGTCGTTGTGAAAAAGAAAAGGGGATCCCGCAAGAAGACGGCGGAAGATCCACAACTGTCGCTGCTGCTCACGGAAGAGAAAGTTGCACAACCGAATCAATTGCAGGCTGAATTGCGCGATTTGGAGTCGGAATTCCGGCAATCGGACGAACCGCTCGACGGTCCCTCGCGCAGCGAAATGTGGCGACAAATGGGAATGGTCAACGCCGCATTGAAGCATCGCCACGATGCAACGGTTTGTTTCGCCAATTCATTGTGGGATCAGCCGACGCCCAGCGAAGAAGTGCTGGCACAGTGGTTGCGCTGCGAACAAAATTGTTCTGCGATCGGCGAGGTATCCGAAGCTACGCTGGACAGACTGATTTCCGATCGAAGTGCACGTTCGTCCGATCCGAGTCTGGTGGCGTCTTACCTGGTGTGGGCGTCGTTTCGTGATCCCGTCCCAAAGGAGATTGTCGAGCGTCAGACAGCGCTGACTAGTTTTCTTCAAACTCAGGAGAGCTATTTGCCGATTCGCACGGCGTGGTTGGCATGGTGCGCAATGTATTCGATGTCTGGTAACGACGTGTTGCTTCTGGCTCGGGCGCGAGATCGGTTGCTCGAGCGACTGTTCAACCAGGGGCTGATGCCAGAATTCGACATGGCTGCGTTTATGCGCAGCGGCGGTGCCAGTGACTCGAATCGCTTTCGCGTCCTTCGTGACGAAGTGCTGCGTTTGCGCGAGATGGTGGGGCGGTGGATTGTCGAGCCCGTGATTTCGACCTCGGCACAAACGAAGAGTTACGCCGACCTTGTCTTCGCCTACGCACTTGCACGGCTCGGCGAAACGGCCCAGTGCCACGAGGCGTTGACACGTTTGGGAGAGCGATTGAAAGCGGGCGATCCGATTCACAGGTGGGTGTACAACGCGTTCAGCATGCGAATCAAGCAGGCATTGGCCGGCCAGGCAACCCAGGGGCATTTGTCGGATGAATTGTTACAGCAGTTGGAAGCGATGGAGCGAATGGATCGCTACAAGCTCGATCGGCTGCGTCAACATTCACGCATCCTCGAGCCCCATGTGCGTATTGATCCTTACCGGAATTGGCACCAGCGGTACGCAGATGATTTAAGCCGCGACTTGGCGATGCTCCAGAACATCGTGGATCGTGACGAATTGAGCACGCGGATCACGCAATTGATTCACTCGCATACGTCGGCCGGCGATCGAATTCGAATCTTGCCCGCAGTACTTCAGTTGTCGCCGCGAGTCGGTGAACAGTTTGCCTGTGAACTGCTCGGCCATGTTCCTTCGGTGATCAAGAATTGCCGGCAATCGATGCAGAAAGCGCTTGTTTTACAGCGCGCTTTGCACATCGCCGCGCATTACGGACGCGTCGAACTTGTCCACCAGTTCGTTACGGCGTTGACTCAGTCACTGCCCGCGATCGTCGAGGATTACCTGGCGATCGAAGCGAAGACGACACCTGAGAACAAGGAGAAAGCCGAAGCTATCGAGTCGTTGCTGTCGCAATCGTTCCGGGGTCTGCGAAAACTTGGAATGCGGGATGAGATCGGGCGGTTGTATGGACACGTGGCGGATCTGGTCCAGGCGGGCGAGGGCGGCTCGAAGTCACGGAAAAGGAAAGCGAAGGGAGAAGCTTCGCGATCCCAGCGTTTGCTGCTTTGTGTTGCCGGCGGTTGGTACTACTTCGGTCAGGAAGATTCGGCGAGATCGATCGCCGACAAGGTCCGTGGCGTGTTGGCGGATGGCGAATTGCCGAGTGTCGAGCAGAAAAGCCTGTCGTGCGCCTATCTCGATGCCGTTTCGCAGGCCCCGGTCGAAGAGGCGCTCGGCCGAGTTCAGCAGATTTTCTCGCTCAATGAAAAGGGTGAACCGGAACTTCCGAGAATCAGTGACAGCATGACGACCTGTTCTCATTTTTCGATTTCACAGCTCGATGTCGTCGAAGCGGCAGTATTGTCGTTGATCAGCGACGACTTTTCGTTGTCAACCGAGGCACGCCGCTGGTTGGACGAAGACGAATTCTTGGTACGCTCAAGGATCCATCGAGACATGCACCGTGCGGCTGGCAGCTGATAGCTTCGATCCACGGATGTCGACGCGCAACCATTCCAGGCATTTTTCCAAGAGCGAGCATGAGTACGGCAATTCTCGAAGCCGAAGAGGCCCCCTTTGAACAGCTTCGCGAAGAGTCGGAGGAAATCCGCACGCGGCTGAATCGCTTCCGCAGCTCGCTCTCGCGATTCTTTGTCGACAAAGAACATCTCATTGACGTGATGGTGGTTGCCGCCGTTGCCCAGGAACCGTTGCTGTTGGTCGGCCCTCCAGGCACCGCCAAGAGCGACTTGGTTCTGAAGTTCAAGGACGCGCTGGGAATCAACCAGGACGATTACTTCGAATACATGCTGACACGGTTCACCGAACCGTCGGAAATCATCGGGCCGATCGATATCAATGAGCTTCGTGACGGGCGGTACATCCGCCGCGAGCAGGGCAAGCTTCCCACAGCGAAGCTGGCGTTCCTCGATGAAATTTTCAAATCCAACTCCGCGATCCTGAATATCCTGCTGACAATCATCAACGAAAAGAAGTTTTATCAGGATGGAATCCCCCAGCCGGTCGCGCTGAGAGTGCTGTTCGCAGCAACCAACGAGATCCCCGAACATGGCGAACTTGGCGCACTCAAAGACCGGTTCGTGTTGAAGGCCGAAAGTCTCCCGGTACAAAACGACTATTTCAGTGAATTGATTGACGCCGGGTTGAAAGCCGAAGTCTACCGAAACCTGAATCAAAAGCCGTGGGTCGAGGACCATGCCAGTTTTGATGATGTGATCAAGGCAAACCGATACTTGATGTTTCTGTTCGGAGGCCAGGATTCGGTCGGGGGCGAAAGCGATCGATCCAAGTTTTTTCCGGACGACGTGTTTCGTGAATTTCAAAGGTTGATCAAGACGTTGATTCGCGAAGACAAAATCTTCGTCAGTGACCGCAAACTCGTGAAGCTCTACAAACTGTTTCGAGTCCGGTCGTGGCTGTTGACCGGCGGGACCGTCACACGCGACGATCTGAGGTTGTTGATGTATCTCGGCGAGTCACCCGAAGAGATGGCGCTGCTGAGAGAGAAGATTCCGACGCTGCTCGGTGACGCCTGACCGAGTACAGGAGCCACACACGATGGGCTCCGCGCAAACGCGTTCGCACCTGATTCTGTAGCCCAGGGGCCTGAAGAAGCTTGGGCCCGACGCTGGCGCGCAGGGCTAAAATTGCGAGTCGTAGGCTGGTGCATTCTCCCACTTGAGCGGACGCGCGGAGCGTAAATCCTGGTGTTGTTTTTCTAGCCGTGTTTGGCAGGTAAAACGCTACCGTGATCCGTTTTCGCGCAAGACAAAAATACGCGCTCCTTCCGTCGGGCCGTAACGGCATGCAACCCGTGGCACGATTGGCTCAGAAGCTCACGCGAGCCTCATTGCAAAACCGAGCCTAGAGGTACCAACGCTCGAAATAGGAATCGTGGGTCATATCCATTCCGTCGGCGGTGGCGGCCTTGTTGATGTCGGCCGCGCCGAGTTCATCAAGGACACGGTCCGTGCGTTCGGTCCCAATCTGCAGACGATGCACCCACAGCGATTTGAGAATGCCGACGCTGTCGAAAAGGTCGGGGCGCAACATCAACATGACGCTTTTGGCCACGGCACGGTTGGCTTCCGGAAGTGCCGCCGCTTTGGTCGTGCGCCGCCGCAGCGTGTCGTGCATCGCCGCGTTCATCAAAAGCGTTGCCGTGTTTCTTGCCGGTCCCGCCCCGAAGAGACGAGTTTCTTTGGCGTACTCGGCGGCCCGGGATCGGTCGTTCGCGTACTGGATGGTCCGTGTCGACCTGACCGACATGCGTCCTATCATCGCGTCGGTCCAACGTTCAACACCCTTTCGCAATCGGTTCAATCGAACGGCGTCCTGGACTGAATTGCCACGCCCGAAAAGCATGATTTGCTGGACGCGGTTGCGGGCTTCGAGATGTGTCAAATGGACGGCGTGCGTGATGGGGGAAATCTCATCCGCCTCGCTTTCCGCTTCCATTCCCGCCGCGAGCGCCGCGACGACGCGGGTCAACATCTCGGTCACCAGGACCTCTTCGAGCACGACCACGTGGTCCCGCCACCACCGCCGAAGGGCGAGGTAATCACCGGATTGTTCGGCGCCACGGTAACGGGCCATGGTTTGGTGCCACAGTTCAAACCGGTTGCGCGAAGATGTCCAGTACTGGGTCATCGCCTGGGGCGGGACCGTCGAACGGCGGTACAGAATCGCGGGCCCATGTTGGGACACTAACGCGGCGAGATCGGCAATGAGGACGCAGTGCATGGGCGCAAGGATACGAGTGACACGAAGTGGATCGTGCCACGCAATCGCATGACGCATGCCGGAAGTCCCAGCCAATGCCTCGCGGACGTTCTAAACCGACGCAACGAAACAAGTTAGAGATTTGCTTTCGGCCGCGGCGCAGAAGCCGAATCGGGAGGGCCGTAGCGTCACGTCAACATCGACGTTGCCTTAACGCCACGTCGGTCCAGGCCGAGGCGCATAAAAAACGGTCCGGGTTCTTGTGCCCCAGACGCATTCTTGAAGCGGCGTCTGTAAAAACCCAGACCGTCGTATGTTGGAGATTCCACGTCGCTAACGCCCCTGAGAGCAACGTTTCTCATCCGAACATCAATTTGTATCGGAGTTCGATGCAGAGTGACTTCTCAATTCTTTGCGGGTATGTGGGTAACCACAACCCCCCGATGACAAGTCAATTTGACGACTCTTTGAGTTTCGCCGCGTAAGACTGCACCACCGGCCGCTCGGTGAGGTGCGGATTGATGTGTGGGCGGGATTCGAGCAATTTGGCCTGCGCTTGTTCCTTTGACATTCCGCGGTACTTCATCAGCCAACAGATCGCGACGGTCGCGCTTCGCGCCCGTCCGGCCTTGCAGTGAATGTATACCGTTTCGCCCGATTCTGCGTGTTGTTGTACGAATTCGACGGCGCGTGAAACATCGTCAAGACGCGGATGCGTGAAATCGGTCGTCGGCATGTGAAACTGCTCGATTCCGAATTCGCGGTACTCCGATTGCGGGCCCAGGTATTCTTCGCACGTGTTCACGACAGCGCGGACGCCGGCGGCATGCATCGTCGGGACGTCTCGGGCGAATGGAAAAGCGCCGACAATCACATGGGGATCGATCCTGTCCCACCAATTTCGGACGCGAAGAATCCTGCCGAGCAGAAAATTCCACGCGAGTGTCGGGTAGAAGACGAACTTGGCGTATAAACGCGACAACACTTTTACGCTCACTGTGGATCAAGTTTTCCGCGGAGCAACTCCTCCGCTTCTTTTTTTGCTTGTGCGTAAACCTTGTCGATTCGCACCGGCCTTCCGCTGTTCGCTTTGCTGATCGACGCGGCCTGCATGAACGCGTAGAGTTCAATCGTTTCCGATGCATCGATCGGTGCATTTCCCGAACGAAAGAATCTTGC
>JAHELS010000136.1 GCA_024644085.1 Rhodopirellula sp. | reverse complement strand
CCAACGCGACGCCGCTCGGAGGTGGCATCGGCATTTGGCTTGGGATCATCGTGACCTTTGCGATGGGGACTGTCGCGGTGATGATTGCCCGGCAATCATCCTCGCTGCAAGCGCGATTGCCGACGGAGTTGGTACCGTACCTCGATGGAGTCTGGTCGCGCGTTGGTCAGATTTGGGGATTGCTTGCCGGGGGCACGGTGCTCGTCGCCCTCGGCGTGACCGATGATCGGCGCGGCGTCAATGAATGGATTCGCCTGGGCGTCGAGTTCGCCGTGGCAGCGTTCGTCGTTTATGGTCTCGGATTTGGGTTCACGGCCTACATCGGCGTGACGTGGTTAACCAATGTGTTGTCGATGATTTGGATCGTGGGCGTCATCAACGCATTCAACATGCTTGACAACATGGATGGCTTGAGCGGTGGCGTGGCCGCGATCATTGCCGCCGCGATGGCCGCGGTAATGTTGACGACGCCCGATCCTGGCACGGCTCGCCCGCAGTTGTTCGTGGCGTCATTGTTGCTTGTGGTCTGCGGGTCGCTGCTTGGGTTTCTCTGGCACAACCGCCCACCCGCCCGGATTTTCATGGGCGACGGCGGAAGTTACCTTGTCGGGTTTTTGATCGCTGTTTCGATGTTGATGGCGACATACGCGGGGACTTCCGATCGGCCACACGCCGTTCTCGCGCCCCTGTGTGCGATGGCCGTGCCGCTATACGACATGAGTACAGTGTTGTGGATCCGAATTCGCGAGGGACGAAGCCCGTTCGTGGGTGACCGGAGCCACTTCTCACATCGGCTGGTTGAACTTGGGCTCGGCCGTACGCAGGCGGTCCTGACGATTTATCTTGTCACCGGCACATGCGGATTGGCAGCGGTGCTGTTGACGCACGTCACGGTGATGCAGGCCGTGATGGTTCTGGGGATCGTGGGGTGCATGTTGTTGCTAGTCGTCATTTTGGAATCAACGGGATGGCGAAAAGACGACGAGTGAAACCCGCTTCCGGGGGTAATCACGAATCGACGGCACCTCGCGATGCGTCACCAGAGGTACCCGATGAACCGACGCGGTTCGATCCCATGTCAATTGCGTGCGGGATGCTCGGCGGCGCGGTCGTTTACGTTTTTTACTATCCCAGCGACAGCGTTGCGGTCGAGAAAGGTGACGCGTTGTGGTTCGCCGTGCTGGCGTTGGTAATCGCGACGATCACGTGGGCCGTCGAGGCTTGGCGAGGCGGCGATTCCAGTGAATTACCAGTCAACGGCTTGAAGGATAGAATTGCAGATCGTTTTCTGGACGCGGGTCCCTGGCTGCTGGCAGCCTGGATCATGCTGGCGGCGTTTCTCTCGTCGCCCCCTGGAAATCTTCGAATGGCGACAAACGAAGCCTGGCTGTGGGTCGCCGGTGCAGCCATCTTCACCTCTGCGCGGCGGCTACTGTCGGCACCGACGGCGCGCCGTGCAATATTGCTGCTGCTTGTCGTGGGTGCCGTTGCCCTTGCGGTGCACGGTTTTCATCAACAATTCATCAGTCTTCCTGCGAATCGGGCGGAGTATCAGAAAGATCCTGAAAGGATCCTCGAATTGGCTGGGATCGATGCGCCGCCCGGATCGGCCGAGCGGATGGTTTTCGAGAATCGGCTGTTCGACGGGGGTCCGACCGGTACCTTTGCGTTGGCCAATTCTCTTGCCGGGGTGTTGTTGATCGGTGTTGTCATCACGACCGGCGTTCTTCGATTCCGTTGGCACTTACTTCGCCCGTCGGATCGCACGGTGTGGATTCTGGTCGCGTCGTTGTGCGCGGGATGTCTGTTGGCGGCGCGAAGTCGTTCGGCAACCTTGGCGATGTTATTCGGCGTAGCGTTGGTACTTGTTTTCGCGTCGCGAAAATCAAGAACATTGAATTGGGGACTGGGAGCAGTGGCAGTTGTCGGTGTGGCGGTCACCATCTTGATCGCAATCTTTGGAAATCGGGAATGGTTCGAAGAAGCGCCGGCATCGCTGGCATTTCGATTCCAGTATTGGCGGTCGACGTGGCAAATGCTGCTTGATCGACCGTTATTCGGCGCGGGCCCAGGTAATTTTCAATCCATCTACGAACGTTATCGTGAGTCCGGCGCGAACGAACAGATCGCGGAACCGCACAATTTCGTGTTCGAAACGCTGGCCAGCGGCGGGTGGGTCGCCTTGATCATCCTGGCGGGAATCGTTCTCGCCGGGTTCATTTGGGGCGCGGTAAAGGATTCAGATCGGCCGGGCACCGAGCGTGATGCGGGCAATGTTGCGCCCGTCAGTATCCCCTTGGCGGGTTCGGATCGTGGCCGTTGGGTTTGGTTAGGCGCCGTACTCGCATTGGGGTTGGTCTGGTTACTCGGATTGGCCAGCCGGCACGCCCCCGATCTGCAAGCAAGCGTGTTTGTCCTGCCGATCTCGGTCGCTGCAGCGTTTTTGCTCGCGCGATCTCCGCTTGAGTTTTGCCGTCAAGAAACCAACGCGATCGCGGGGGCAGCAGTGTGCGCTATCGCACTTCACTTGACCGTCGCAGGTGGATGGACGGTGCCGGGCGTCGCAGTCCCGGTCTGGCTCTGCGCGGCGATGCTGACCAGTTCGAGAATGAACACATCGGACCGGGCCGAAGGAAGGCCTGTCCGTGTCACGTGGGTGCTTGCGTTCGGGGGAACGATGCTGGCGATGTTGCACACGTTTTCGCTGCGGCCGGTCGAAACTCGAACCCAATTGATGAATATGGCGGCAATGGCTCAATCGGCCGGCCAAATCTCCAGGGCGAGCAAGCACCTCGAAGCGGCGGCCGAGGCCGACCCCTGGTCGCCCGACGCCCTACTCTGGTTGGCTGATATTTACCGTTGGCAATTGGTTCTACAACCCGACTCGACCGAGCCGCGACGACGATGGGAATCGTTGCTGGTCGAGGCGAAGAGGCGAGCCGGAGATGATCCGGCAATGTACCGAATGATCGGCGCCCAACAGTTGCACCTGTACCAGCGGCACGGCGCGAAACGCGATTTGGAGTCTGCCGCGGAAACGTTCCGCGTAGCCCACCACTGGAGCCCGGCAAATCAGTGGTTGGCGGCTCAAATGGCGGTGGTGGCGGCCGAACGTGGTGAGCAAGCCCGAGCCGAGCAACTTGCCCTGCGAGCATGGGAATTGTCGCGGCTTGGCGGCAATATCGAGCGGGCACTTTCCCGCCAACAGATTTATGTCGCCCGCCCGATCGGTCGGCGGGCCGAGCAGGGGCCCATTCGCCGCCCCGCCTCCGAGCTCCTTCCCGAACCTTAACGGGACGAATATCGTACAAGCGTTCACGAACTGTTGACCCCCCGTCCCCGGCATTTTCTGGTACCTGTTATGAAGCGTTTTTGGTTTTTCGCTCTGTTGGCGGCGGCGATTGGAACGACGGTGGCTTGGGCGATCAACTACCAGAAATACGCCCATCGAACGGCGCGTTTCGGACCTTTTACGATGGGCGGCGATGTGACGCCCGCCAGCCTCGGGACCGCACTGGAAGAACAGGAGTCCTCCGGCTTGGCGAGGGTCGAAGTGGTGGACGGGAACGTTCACGATTTCGGCATGATGTCGCCTGGGGCCGAGGGGGAGCACACTTTTATCATCAAGAGCGTGGGCGAGGAGGAATTGCAGCTGCGGTTGGGAGGATCGACCTGCAAATGCACACTCGGTGAATTGAACGAGGAAGCGCTCGCCCCCGGCGAACAAACTGAGGTCAAGTTGACTTGGACCGTGGAAGAGGGCAACGATACGTTCGGGCAATCGGCACAGCTTCTGACGAATGATCCGGGGCGTGCTGTCGTCCAACTGGAGATCACTGGCAAGATCACTCGCGAGGTCGATGTCGTCCCTTCGAGTTGGGGATTCGGTGTCATCGCAAGTGGTGAGCCTGCGGTGATCGAAGGAACGATCTACAGTTTTCTGCAAGAGTCAATCGAACCGACGGATGTCAAGTTCAGCGACGCCCAATTGAACGACCTGGCCGAAATCGAGGTCCTGCCGATTGATCCGAAAGAAGAGGGCGAGGGAATCTATGTTGATGCTCATCAGGCCTTTCGGGTCAAGGCGTCGATCAAGCCCGGCATGCGACAAGGGGCGATTTCGCAGCGCCTGATTCTTTCCTTCCGCAGGGTCGATGACGAAGGCAACGAGATTGTGGCGAACGGCGACGACGTCGGCCCCAATTACATTTACGTTCCGGTGAAGGGACGTGTCATCGGCGCGTTGAGCATGATTCCGAGTGCTAATCTGCGTGATATCGCCGGTGGCGTTTACCTTTATGATTTCGGAAGAATCGGCCCCGACGAGCCGCATTCGGCCAAAGCCTTTGTTGTGCTCAAGGGCGACGAACGAGACAATACAACCTTGACAATCGGGGCCGTGGAACCGGAAGGTGTGGTCAAGGCTACGCTGGGTGAATCCAAGGCGCGAGGCTCGATGACGCTGCTTCCGTTGGAAATAGAGCTGATTCGGGGCTCCGCTGCGGTAGAACGGCTGGGGAACAACAAGGATGACTACGGTTCGGTGTGGATTGAGTCCGATAATCCGAAGGTAGGGAAAATGCGGATAGCCTTGAAGTTCGCAATCGAAGGCCGCTAGCAATTCACGCCTTGTTCGGTTTCGACGCGGCGTTGCCCAATGAGTTTTGCCATGAGTCTCGTGAAAATGCCGTACTGGCCGTTCCGACATCTTCTTGTCCCGATCCTGTCGTCGGCATGGTTGCTCGCTGGATGTGCGCCGCCCCCCGTCGAAACAGCTCGCGTGCGGTTGTCGATTACGTTGCCCGACCAAGATCCGGGGAAATTGATCGACGGTTCGATCGCCCCCCCGTCGCTCGTCGATTTGCGAGACGTTCCGGCACCTCCGGTCGCAACCTCGGTGAGTCACCGGGCCAACCAATTGGTCCAGCAGCGCGGGTCGGCGAAGCAGGTTGAAATCGTTCCGGCACCCGAGCCCGACCGACCTGCGAGTGAACCAGTTCCGGCCGCGAAGACCGCGGGCGCTCCGTCCAGGTCGCCCGAGTTGATCCCGGCACCCGAAGGTGTCCCAGAGGGCAAGATGGTCCCCGCCGAAGGTGCGAAACTGGGGACCGATTCGGGCGAGCCAGCCGTTTTTCCCGATGGAGGCGAAGGCCCCGAGGATCACCGCACCTGGCCAACTCCCGATGTGGCGCTGGTGGTTACCGGGAATCAGCACGGGTACATCGAGCCCTGTGGGTGTACGGGTCTGGATCGCCAGAAAGGCGGCATGGCTCGGCGGTTTACCTTTTTACGCGAACTGCGTGATCAAGGCTGGCCTCTGGTTCCGATCGACGCAGGGAACCAGGTCCGCCGCTTCGGACGCCAGGCCGAGGTCAAGTTGCAGCAGACGGTGAAAGCACTCAAGGCGATGGACTATCAAGCGGTTGGGTTTGGTCCCGAGGATGTGCGGCTTGGTGTAGGCGAGCTGCTGGCCGTCGCCGCGGGCGAGACTGCCGAGGACACCATCTACGTGTCGGCGAACGTAGTATTGATTGATCCATCTTTGATGCCGCAAAACAAGATGATCGAAAAGAATGGAATGAATCTGGGCATTACCAGTGTTCTCGACCCTGATGCGCTCGAGATTAAAACGAGCGACGAGATCCTGGTCGAGCCAAAAAACGAGGCAGCGAAAAAGGCTTTAGCAGCTCTCGGCCGGGCTGACTTCAAGGTGTTGATGTTTTTCGGCGAGGAAGAGGCAGCCGAGCAGTTGGCGCGTGACGTGCCTGGGTTTGATCTGATGGTCGTTGCCGGCGGTTATGGCGAACCGACCTATCGTCCGGCCCAGATTGACGGCTCCGAAACAAGAATGATCGTGACTGGCAACAAGGGCATGTACGCCGGTGTCGTTGGAATCTACACCGATGCGCCGATCAGGTACGCACGCGTGCCGCTGACGCACGAGTTCGAAGACGCGCCGGAAATGCGTCAGTTAATGGCCGAATACCAGGATCAATTGCGTGACATAGGTTTGGGCGGACTTGGTTTGTTGCCACCCATTCCCAATTCATCAGGCCAGAAGTTCATTGGCACTGCCAAATGCGGCGAGTGCCACAAGACCGCCCACGAGATCTGGGAAGGGACGCCACACGCTCACGCGACCGATTCGATCGTCAAGCCTCCAAAGGAACGCGGCGATATTGCCAGGCACTTTGATCCTGAATGCATCAGCTGTCACGTGACCGGCTGGAATCCTCAGGAGTACTACCCGTACCAGTCAGGTTACCTGTCGCTCGACGCAAGCCAGCACTTGACCGGAAACGGTTGCGAGAATTGCCATGGTCCCGGATCAGAGCACGCGGCGGCCGAAGCGGATGGATCGGGTGTGGCCGCGGAGCTTCGCGATCAATTGCGCAACGCCATGAAGTTACCGCTCGAGAAGGCTCGTGAGCAGTGCATGAAGTGCCACGATCTGGACAACAGTCCTGATTTCCACGACGAAGACGCGTTCGAGGACGTGTATTGGCCTGAGGTTGAGCACTACGGAGTCGATTGATCGGCTTCGACGCCGGCGAACGAAAAAAGGCGAGGCCGACCCCGAAGGACCGACCCCGCCTCGCACGGGGGGACGCTTAGTATCTCGTTGTGCTTCAAGTTGTTTTCGCGTTCCCGTTACATCAGCAACCTTAGTCCGCTTCTGGCCGGTCGCGCCTCAGTGGGACCAGCCAAATCGCGAAAAGACAAAAGCAGCCCACTTCGGGGATTCGGCTTTGACGATTGTGCCGGTTATCACGGCGCGGGACGCGATCTACTGCGTTTGCTGGCCTTGTCGTATCATTCAAGCGATGACAATTCCTGTGTTTTCGCATTCCTCGTGGCACCGACAATGAATCGATCACCCGATTTGCCCGAACCACTTGACGTGATCGCGGTCGGTGCCCATCCCGATGACGTCGAAATTGCTTGTGGCGGGACGTTGGCGAAGCTGGTCCAACAGGGCTATCGAGTGGGGATCATTGACCTGACTGATGGCGAACCGACGCCGAATTCCGCGGGGCCTGAAGTCCGCATGGCCGAAGCCGAGGCGGCGGCCAACGTGCTTGGAATTGATCAGCGGATTCAACTCAACATGCCCAATCGAAGGCTGTTCGACTGCTTCGAGCATCGCGTCGCGGTTGCCCGCGAATTTCGGCGTTACAGGCCAAAACTGGTGATTGGGTTTGGTGACAAAACGCCCCTGGCATCGCCCGATCATTGGCAGGCGATGCAGATCACCGACGCGGCAGTGTTCTACAGCCGATTGACGAAGTGGGATGATCACTTTGGCGGCGTACCCGTGCATGGTGTGCCCTGCCATCTGTACTTTCGTCTGGCCGTAGAACCTGATGCGATCCCGGGTAATTCGCACCATCTGATCGTCGACATCTCCGATACCATTGAGACGAAAATCGAGGCGATTCTTCGCTACAAGACCCAGTTCGAGCACAAGCCGGACATCGAGCAGCGGATTCGCGCCGCGGCGACGGTCACCGGAGCTGCGGCAGGAAAGAAAGCGGGTGAGTCCTTCGCAGCGGCCAGACCGTTTGCGATTGATGACCTGGTGAAAACAGTCATGGGCACCTCCTGATTGATCCAGCCTGAGTCTCCCTACAACCGGCAAATTCGGAATTCTCGATCGGCCGCGCCGGATTTGCTCCATCCAAGCTCGGTACGCTCCATCCTGCCTGATTCGGCGCTGTTTTTCTGAGCAACGCTATGGGGTGGCCGCATCCACGCGGCGAATGTTGTAACAACGGCGAAATCCCATACGCGATATGATCAACAGCGAAAGCACCAGCTCGGTTGCGCACGTTCGAAAAAGGACGGCTGCCCAGAATTGCTTCATCGTGCAAATCCATCCCCTCGATCTTAATCGTGGGCCGATCGAAGTCTCGGGCACGCCTGTCTCGATCGGGCGGAACAGTCAATGCGACGTTCGTATCTCGAACGAGTCGGTCTCACGCCGCCACGCCGAAATACAAATGACCGAATTCGGCGCGATGATCGTCGATTTGGGTAGCACGAACGGAGTCGTCGTCAACGGCGAAAAAGTCGAAGAGCACCGACTGTCCAGCGGTGACTGCGTCGAACTCGGCAATCATGTGTTCCGGTACCTCGATGGGGGCGACTTTGAGAGTCAGTATCACGCGACGATCTATTCGATGATGACGCGCGACAGCCTGACTCGTGCGTACAACCGACGTTATCTCGAGGAGACGCTGGAACGCGAAGTGGCTCGCTGCAAACGACACATGCGGCCGATTGCGGTGATCATGATCGATGTCGACCACTTCAAAGCGATCAACGATTCACGCGGGCACATGATTGGCGACCAGGTGTTACGAGGCATCTGCGAACGGCTGCAGGCCGCGATACGCCCGGACGATGTGTTGGCCCGCTTCGGCGGCGAGGAGTTCGCGATTGTGTTGGTCGAATCCGACCTGGAACACGCCGCCGAAACCGCCGAAAAATGCCGCTTGGCAATTGAGGCCGAGCCATTCGATACCACCGCTGGGATCGTCCCGATGACAATTAGCCTCGGTGTTGCCTCGCCAAACCCAGGCGATCTTGGCAGCTCACTGGAATTGATCACCGAGGCCGATGAACGGATGTACGAAGCGAAACGTGCCGGACGAAACCGTATCTTCTGTTAGTGATCAACGATAACGACCGAACGGATGACCGCTAACGCATCATCACTGAGATCGCGTCAAGGTATTTCTGAATCGTCGCGACATCGGTCTCGGCCCAACTCGTCGTTTTGTGACGCAAGATTGCCAACTTGAGCGATTCGATGGCGTCGGCCAAATCATCGGGTAACTCGGGCAGCCCGGCGAACGGTTGCGTGCGATTGGTCGGTTCGTCGACATCGGCGGACGCTCCGCTCGAAGTTCCGCCTGAGAGCGGCATCAGCTCCTCTTCGTCACCAAAGTCGGGATCGTCATGCCGCGGGCCGCTGGCGACTCCAGGTTCGTCCCCGTACTGCTTCGTGCTACCGCCGCCCTGTGCCGGCAGCACGACATCCTCATCGGTCTCGACCTCGATGATTTCTCCGGCGCCGGGACGCTGCGCGTCCACTGCGCCGTGTGCCTGCCAACGCTGCTCACGCATACCCGAAACGCTCCAATTCTCACGCGAGGCTCCTTCGAGCCACAGAGGAGCGTCATCCCAGTCGAGGGCGGCGAGAAAATGACTCCAGTACAACCCCTGGTAGGTTTCGTACGTCGAGACGAAGCGATCAAAAACCCGGCGCAGCCGGCCTACGTGTGGCGCGGTCACACCGCCGACGCGGCGGGCCCAGGCGTCATCGGAGAATTGGCTCGATTCGGCACCCGTATCGATTAAGGCGGCTCTCCATTGGCTGATGATCCGCCCCTTTTCCCAATTTGTCGTGCTGATCAGCTCGTTCCAACGACCGACAAAGGGCTGGGCCAATTCGGAGAATTCGAGATTGACCTCGTTCTCGCTCGCTTCGCCGTCGGTTTCAAAGGGAACCTCGTAACTTGGATCAGACATTTGCGTCCATTGCTTGAGAGTACGTCATGTGCAGGAAAGCGATGTACGCTACACAGCCAACTCGCGTTGCGAAAGCGGGAATCAGCCGCGTCGATTCTGGACCCGCAATTCACGCGTCCGATCCACTCGCCACTGAGTTTGACGGCCTGTGGAAAAACTGTCTCAGACTTCAGTCGGTCGGGGCGCCCGAACTAAAATCACGCTGGTCGGCGACGCTTCGAAAAGGCGATTCGGGCACAAGTGGGATTCCAATCGCCAAGGTTTTAGCAATTACGGCATGACAGATTAGTATCGAATCCAAAAAGGAGGGCGGCGCCGATGCAGGAATACGCTGATATCTTCAATGCACGCGGGCACCTTTACAATGAAGCTTCGTCGAGTTGTCCCCGAGCCCGGCAAAGGGAACGTGACGCGGTCATCGATCGCATGGCACTTCGTCCGGGCCAGCACGTTCTCGACGCACCCGCGGGTGGGGGATACCTGGCTGACGGAATTCGTCGGCGGTGTGGCGGACAAGTCGATGTGACTTGCGTTGAACCTGCGGAACGATTCAGCCAGGCGATTGGGACGGAACATATCGTCGTGGTTAAACCTCTGGCCCAAACTGGATTGCCAGGTGGATCGTTCGATGCGGTCGCCTCGCTTGCCGGCTTGCATCATATTGTCGACCGCAATTCGGTTTATCGCGAATGGCGCCGACTGCTCAAGCCGGGCGGGCGATTGGTTGTTGCGGATGTTCAAGACGGCACGGGTACGGGAGATTTTCTTAACGGGTTTGTGGATCAGCACACACCTGGTGGCCATCAGGGGGTTTTCTTCACTGACGGTGAACTGACACAGCGGCTTAAAGAGTGTGGATTCGGTGAAGTCACCGAAGACTTGATCGACGTGCCGTGGCACTTCACCAGTGTCGAAAACATGATTCGGTTTTGTCGGCAGTTGTTCGCCATTGAATCGGCCGGGGCGGATGAAACCCTGGCCGCATTGCGGGAAACGGTGGGTGTCGACCAGCCCGAACCAGACTGCGTGGTGTTGCAGTGGCAACTTCGCGTGGCCACCGCAAATCTGGATACATGATCGTGAATCACAATTGACTCGTTGCCATTGAATCACGAACGACGGAATCTTTCGGCCAGCGAATTGCATTCTCAGGTCCCCCATGGTACGAAAGTGGCACCCTGTGAGTCGATGTAGACGCTTTCTCTTTTCAGCGGAAATGGACATGCCCGATCAACGTGTTGCCCGCCTATTGAATTCAGTTTGGCCCGACGCAATCAAGATTTGCGGATGTTTGTTTGTCGCGGTATCGGTCGGTTGCGGTCGATCGGATCCTCCCACCCGCACTGCGGTGCCTTCGATAACGGATCAACAACAAACTGCCCTCGAGGAGAATACGGTGGCTCCGAGTGAGACGAGTGACGCATCGGGTCATGAAGGCCAGGTGTTACGCCATGCGGTGTTTTTCGCCTTCAAGGAGTCTTCGACCGAAGAAGACATCCAAGGTGTCGTAGATGCCTTCGCTGCACTGCCTGAAAAGATCGATTCGATCATTGATTTCCAATGGGGAGTCAACAACAGCCCTGAAGGGCTCGACGACGGCTTCACACATTGTTTTCTACTGACGTTTCAAAACGGGGCAGATCGTGACGCGTACATCCCGCACCCCGCGCACAGTGGGGAATTCGCCGATGTATTACGTCCACACATGAAAGATGTGTTCGTGATCGACTACTGGGGCACCCCGCCGGAGACGGAGATCGAAAACGAATTGAAGCACGCGGTATTTTTTAAATTCAAGGACGATGCGTCGCCCGATGAGATTGAGAATGTCGAAGAGGCATTTGCGGAGCTTCCATCCAAGATCGACGCGATCAAGGCATTCGAATGGGGCATTAACAACAGTCCCGAGAAGAACGACGACGGCTTCACCCATTGTTTCATGGTCACGTTCGACTCGGAGGAAGGGCGTGACGAATACTTGCCGCATCCAGACCACAAGGCGTTCGTCGAAGTGCTGATGCCGGTCCTCGACAAAGTCCGCGTGCTGGATTGGTCAGATCAGTAACGCCGTCTCGATCTCGATCGGGATAGAACTGTCAACTCGGGCTGTACTGTGAGCGAATGGACCCAGAACAAACTGAAGCCACGTGGCCGATTTCGGGTTGGCGCTACGGGATGTCGACCCGCGTGGCGGCCCCGCCTACGTAGGGACTCCGTCGTACATGAGTCCGGAACAGGCGCGCGGCGAGGGACACCGCGTCGACGGTCGTTCGGACATCTTTTCGATGGGCGTCTTGCTGTACGAGCTGCTGACCGGAAGGAAGCCCTTTCAATCGAACGACCGGCATGATCTCTACGAAGAAATCATGTATCTCGAGCCGGTAAATCCGTGCCATGTCAACCCGGAGATCCCGCCCGAACTATCGCGCATCTGCATGAAATGTCTGTCCAAGTTGAGCGGGGACAGGTACCAAAGTGCGGAGCTGTTGGCAGCCGATCTGCGATCGGCCGAAGTACCGCTGTGGTCGAAGGCCGGCCAGAGCGAGGTCCAGGCAGATCAGTCGACGCTGAAACGCGACGCCTGCCTCGATCAACGAGGCGCGCGAGCAACGCGTTGTGCCGAAAGGTCTACGCCCGTTTGATGCGCGCGACGCGGACTTCTTTCCAAAATTGTTGCCAGGTCCGCATCATCGCGATGGGGGTATCTGCGATTTCGGCCCGATCACGGCTACGCAAAGGATTATGCTCGGACGACCGATTGCCCGATCATCGACGTTTCCTGGTTTGACGCCGCCGCGTACTGTCGATGGCTCAGCGAAAAGGAGGGAATTCCCGAGGCGGAAATGTGCTACCCCAATCTCGACGAAATCAGGCCGGGCATGCGTCTTGACGAGGGTTTCGAAAAGCGAATCGGTTATCGATTACCTACCGAAGCCGAGTGGGAACTTGCGTGTAGTGGCGGGATTTCGTCCAGTCGTTGGTTCGGGTTCGATCCAGATTTACTGTCCAATCATGCATGGACGAGCCAGAATTCAGATTATCGTCTGAAGTCGGTGGGACTGTTGCTACCAAACGATTACGGTCTGTTCGATATGTTGGGAAACGCGATGGAATGGTGCCATTCCCAATACATCAAATACCCCGCGTTTGTTACCGAGCCGATCGCCGATCCTGGGATCCGCACACTCAAGATCGAAGAGAAATCTCTGATGATCAACCGGGGTGGCGCAAACCTGTATCAGCCACTGGACGCGCGCTCGTCGCAACGAGAGTATCACGGTGCGTCATCGGGTCGTGTCTACATCACGTTTCGAATTGCCCGCACCATCGAGCAAGAATAAACCGATTGCTGGAGTCTACGCTTCAGCTTGTTTTTCAGGTAAATGGCTCAACACCCACAGTGACGCGAGATTCGAGCCTCTCGCGGCGTGCAACTCTCTTATGCTCACGGTGCGTGCGATGCCTCAGTTGCACTTACAGCCGGTATCCGTTCGCCGACTGAAATACGCTGATGCACTTCGGCATTATGCACCTCGGCACTGGGCACTTCGGCACTGGGTACTTCGGCACTGGGTACTTCGGCACTGGGTACTTCGGCACTGGGCACTTCGACACTGGGTACCGATCCGATCTGCCGCGTCCCCAGTTTTGGAAAGGCCAATGAGAGTACGTATTGGCGTAGCAAGAACCAAATCAGATTGGGTTGATTCAGACGCGGATCGATCGAGTCGGAAATTGCCGCGTGTGCCTCGGGCAGCTCGCTCCAGTGCAGGCCAGGATTCTCGTGATGGGCTGTGTGGTAGCCGTTGTTAAAAAACAGGTAATTGAACCACCATCCGGTGAAATTCCGTGAGTGATCCTTGTCGGAATACGCGTCGGTATGAACGTGCTGGACGAAATTGAAAAACATGATGGTCGTGCTGGAGCAGATCGCCGGCAGAATCAGCGCGAAAAACCAAACGTACAAGCCCAAGCCGGTCTGTTGTCGATGGTAGATCAGCGCGGCCAGCACTCCCATGCCAACGTAGGTACCCAACCAAAATGCGTACTGAAAACGAATACTCGAGTACAGGTTCGGCTTTCGAAGTTTCACGCGTTGGATGTACTCTTTGATCGGGAAGCTTTGGAAGTACCCGGAGACAAATGGATACGTCAGCGCGACTCCGATATTGTGCTTGTTGGTGTACCGCCAAGTCGCCGTCGCATCACCCGGACGGTTTGCAAATTTGTGGTGGTTCAGGTTGTGCGTAGGAACCCACATCAATGTCGGGTACCCATAAAAAATCGTCAGCACGTGACCGAAACCGTTGTTCCACCGTCGACGCGAGAATGTCGGTCGGTGATTGTGGTTGTGCGCGATCGTGCCACACGCAATCCCCAAGTAGCAGCTGATCGGGCACAGAAATACAATCCAACTTGGGTTGGAGTATTGCGCGATCAACAGCAAGACTGCTGCGGCAACCCATACAATGGCGCGGTAGTCCGCGGCATTTCGAATCGGCATCGAGTCCTTCCGGTGGCAACTGTTCAATGCCATTAGTGTAGTTGCGACGTCGTTACCGCAAACCGCGATTACCAAAAACGTCGTCGCGCATAGCCGTCCGCCCGAAGAGCATACCAGATGCTTCCAAATGGGTCAGCGGCAAATTTGGCCTTTCGAATCCGGCCTATCGCGCACCCACGCCGGCGTTTGCAAAATTACGTTCGATTGTCGTTAGGGTCACTTCGATGGCGCAATCTCGGCTGAATTGAAAACTGACTGATGTCGAGTCTTGTCCGCTTTGCCGTAGCGAGTTGGCTGGCGATTTCGCCAAGCACGCTAGTGAACTTGAAGCCGTGACCCGAGAGCCCCGCGACCACCACGACCTGTGGAAACCCCGGATGGGTGTCCAATACGAAGTGTTCATCCGGAGTCATCGTGTAGTAGCAGCCCGCTCGGGTTACCAGACGCCGCCCGAGGCCCGGTAAATATTTTGAAACGTAATCATTCACCAGAACGAGATCTTCCGGATCGTCGGAGTGCTGTGGGTTCCAGTGCTGTGGGTCCATGCGGCCGACTTCTTTTCCGCCGCTGTGGCGAGCAACTTTGACACCCGCGCCGCCAAACGCGGGGAAACCATAATAGAAGCCGCTTGCTGTTTCGTGAAAGAAGCATGGGAAGTCGTCTTCCATGCGAAAACCGGAACTCTCGGGATCAAACCAGTATTGGTGCTTCCGCAACACGCGAAGATCCAGGTCGATGTCGCCAAGCAATTGTGCGCTCCAAGGCCCTCCGGCAAGGACCAGCCGCGCAGCCCTCTCTGTCCCTTCGCTCGTCTGCACCTCGATGCCGGAGCCGCTGGACCGCCACCCATGAACCGCAACGCCGTGAACACACGAGGCGCCCGACTCACGCGCAAGACGGAGATGCGTACGAACGCACTGTTCGACCTCAAGGAAGCCTGCGTTGACCTCGATCACAGCCTGCCAATGGTCATCGCTGGCAATGCCGGGCCAGCGACGGCTTACTTCCAAAGGTGTCATCCGTTGGATCGGCAGATCGTGATCGGCGGCGCTGCGCAGCACGCCAGGAATGACGATGCCGTCGGGCGGTCCGATTTCGACCAATCCCGTTCGATGAAACAACTTTGTACCTCCGCGCTGCTCAGCGTCATCCCACAATTGGTATGCCCGTCTGAGCAATGGCACGTAGGAGGGATGCTCGAAGTAAGCCTGGCGAATGATTCTTGTTCGCCCATGTGAACTGCCGAAATCATGTGCCGGAGGGTATTGGTCAATTCCCAAGACGCGGGTGCCGCCCGCGGCAAGGTGGTAGGTTGCGGCACTGCCTACTCCGCCGAGACCAATCACGATCACGTCCCAGGTTGCCATTGCATCGCCCAAGAAAACCCGCTGCGCCCGAATCCGAGTGTCTCGTGCCTGTACGAAGACTGGATCTGGATCCAAGCAACGATAACAGGACGGGCGTAATACGTGTGCGATTTTCTGTCGGGAGTTAAAGGTCGGTGAATTCGAACGTCACGCCGCGTCGAAACATGGGGGGGCAGGAATCATCGGCACGAATCCAATCCCTAGGCGTGTTTCGCGCCGTTCGCAGTTGCTGCGACGTTCGTGTTTCTTTGGATGTCGATCAAGCTCTGGCAACTTCACCGCCGAGAGCGACTCACGTCGAACCTGATCGCCGAATCGGTCGACCACGAATCGTGAGCGTGATCACGTCGGCACTTCACTCTCGGCGGGTTCGTCAATGTTTTTTCGCCAATTCGGCGGAACGAGAATCAGGGTCGCCAGGACGAGTCCACCGAAGAGTGAATAGGCGAGCGTAAAGACCCAAGGTTGTGCCTCGAAGAACAGCACATCGTGAAACCAGTTTGCGATGAAATCCCCCTGGTACGTCTCCTGGCCGGCTTCCAATCGCAAGCGTTGCTCCCACGTGGTCAGTGGACATGTCATTCCGACCCAGGCTTCGAGGACGACGACGAGGATCATTGTCAGGTGGATTCCCCGAAACCATCGATTTCGGATCCAGTTCCAGTTCAGCATCCAACCGAGAATCGTCGCCAGCAAGCCAAGGAGGACGAACGTCACGTAAGCGAAATGAATGACAACCGTTAAGTCAGCTAGAATTCGGTAGATCACCGGGTGTCTCCCATCGAAGGATTGGCTACGAGATTGGAAAGACGAGTCAGGCGGGCCAATCGTTTCGAAGAAGTGGCGATCGAAAACGAAAAAACCCTTTGCAGCGTAAGCTACAAAGGGTTTTTAAAAATCCGGCAATACCTACTTTCACGCTGGTATGCACTATCATCGGCTCGAAAAGCTTGACTTCTGTGTTCGGGATGGGAACAGGTAGGACCTTTCCGATATGGTTGCCGGAAAGACGCACCAGAGGGTATTTCACAACTGATGCGCCGCGTTGTTTGGTAGTTGAATCACTGAATATTTATTTTCCTCCACTTCACGTATGCGAGGTGGGGGATCGGTTCATGAGCCATGAATTCCGCTAGGACCAGAACGGATTTGGAGTCTGCTTGCGGACAAGCATTGCTCCAAACACAACTGGAGTGCGGGATATCGACGGCCAAACCTTCGCCCGTTAGTACTGGTTAGCTTAACACGTTACCGTGCTTACACGCCCAGCCTATCAACCTGGTCGTCTTCCAGGGGGCTTACGCACAAAGTGCTTACGAATCCTTATCTCGGGTTGGGCTTCACGCTTAGATGCTTTCAGCGTTTATCCTTTCCGTAGTTAGCTATCCAGCCGTGCCGCTAGCGCGACAACTGGTACACCAGAGCTACGTCCAACTAAATCCTCTCGTACTAAAGTTGAATCTCCTCAAGATTCGAACGCCCACGGCAGATAGGGACCGACCTGTCTCACGACGGTCTGAACCCAGCTCACGTACCACTTTCATTGGCGAACAGCCAAACCCTTGGGAGCTTCTACACCCCCAGGATGTGATGAGCCGACATCGAGGTGCCAAACCGCATCGCCGCTGTGGACGCTCGGATGCGATAAGCCTGTTATCCCCGGAGTACCTTTTATCTGATGAGCGATAACCCTTCCATTCGGGATTACCGGATCACTAAGGCCTACTTTCGTACCTGCTCGACTTATG
>JAHELS010000379.1 GCA_024644085.1 Rhodopirellula sp. | reverse complement strand
CCTCGCAAGGTTGTCTTTCCATCCGTCCGATTTCTGACGCGGCGATTTGAATCCAACCGCAGCCGACTGCGCGTGCGGCGATGGTGGCTGTTGGCCCTGCGGATTGCGGCGATCGCCGCGCTCGCATTGGCGCTGGCGCGTCCCGCGATTCACCGATCGCTCTCCATCACGTGGTTGACGATCGGATTGGTCGCAGCGCTCGGCATCGCGCTGCTGGTGATGGCATCGGTTGCACTCGCGCGGCGTCAATCCCGGGCCACCGCATACGGACTCGGCGGTGCGTCCGCGTTGGCGTTACTGGCGGCGCTCGTCTGGGGCTGCTACACCTACGCGTCGGGGCCGGCACCAGCAATCGACAGCATCGAACCGGTGGCGATCGCGATCGTGCTTGACAATTCGCCCACCTCCGCCTGGAAGACAGCCGAGGACGATCGCATTGGCCGGATGCGAGACCTGGCGACGTGGATGGTCACGCGCGTACCTCGTACCAGCCGCATCGCGATCATCGACCGATCATCGCAAGTCGCCAGTTTTTCACTCGATGTCGCCAGCGCACTGTCCAAGATCGAACAGATTCAACCGTTGGAAGTGAACCAGCCGATATCTTCGCGCCTGGACGCCGCGGCGCGGTTGGTCCGGACGAGCGAATTGCCCAACCGCCAGGTGCTGCTTGTGACCGACCTGGCCGAATCGACTTGGCGCGAAGCATCCGACGATGCGGGGCTCGCCAACTTGTTCACTCAGGATCCGCCAGTTGCCTTGACCCTGTTTGATCTCGGCGAGTTTGAGGGTTCCAACCGATCACTATCGATTCCGCGATTTGCCGATGCGACGCCGCCGCGCGGAGTTCCAGTCGCCGTATCGACCACGCTCGAGTTTCAAGTGGTCTCGGGATCGACTGCTGAATCGCCGGCGAGCGCCAGCGTCACAGCGGAATTGCAAATGCACAAAAGCGATCCCGCATTTCCGGTCGTCCGCGATGGTGTCGTCCTCAAGCCGGCGCTGGAGAACGTCGATCGAACGAGCGTACGCGTTGCTGCCGGCGGAGCGAGCGAATTGCTGTTGACGGTCCCTGCTCTCGATGTCGGAACGCACCACGGCCGGATTCAATTGGTGGGTGATGATGCGATGCCGCTCGATGACGTTCGCTATTTCACCCTCCAGGTCCTCGCACCCTCGAACCTGTTGCTCGTCAGCGATGACGAAGATGAAGCGCGAATCATCAGCCAGGCGATCACCGCCGCGCCGGGATTGATCGACGAGGCGGATGCAGAATTCATCGTTCAGCGGATTTCGTTCGCGGACCTTTCCGTCGTGCGTCTGGGCGATTTCGACGCCGTCATTCTGCTCGATCCACCCCGCGAGGTGCTTGGCGACGACGCGGTTACCGAATTCGCGCAAGACGGCGGTGGAGTTTTCATCGGTCTCGGACCGGCGGCGGGCGAAGGGGCTTTCGATTCGCCACTCCTGCCACCGTTGGTGCGGCGCTGGCGAACGCCCGATCCCGGCACCTTCTTTCAAGTCAATAATTCGTCCCATGGGGTGACCCAGTCGATCGCGGCTGACACTCCCTGGAGCGACTTTCGGGTTCAACAATACTGGCAACTCGAAGCCTCCGAGGATGACACGATCCTGATCGAGTACGCGGGGAGCGAACATCCGGCCCTCGTCGAACGATTGTTTCGCGGTGACCAGCAGTCGGGCCGTGTGTTGGTACTCAGCACACCGATTCCGGCATTAGCCAAATCGACGCGGCGGTGGAATGAATTGTTCGGCAGCGATCCCTGGCCCGCCTGGTTGATGACACGACAGTCAATCGAATACTTGACGCGGCGCGGCGGAGCCCAGTGGATGTCGGTGGTGGGAAGACCGCAGAGTATCCCGATCGAAGAGAATGTCGAGCCGGACGAGAATCGGGCTCAACGACTTCAACTCTTCCCACCGGGTGAGACGCTACCGGTGCCGTTGAACGTCCCCGAGGGGGCAACGAAGGTCACCATCGGCGACGTCCCACGCTCGGGAATTTATTGGATTCGCGGGGCGCGGCCCGGAGTCGGGTTTTCGGCGAATCTTCCCGGCGAAGCGAGCAAGATCGGGCGTATCGCACCGGCCACTCTGGACCAGATCTTCGGCCCCGACCAATACAGCCTGGCCACTGACCGCCAGGGAATCGAATTTGCCGAAAACAAGGCGACTCAGCGGGTCGCGCTCCAATCGCCGGCAATGCTGTTGGCACTGGTCGTTTTTTTGCTGGAACAGATTCTGGGAAACCGCTTTTATCGAAAAAGTTAGACAAACCGGGGGTGATCGCGCATCCTGTGGTGGTGATGACCCACCGCGACAAATCTTTGGCCGATGATTTTCCCGAGCACGTTCGCTTGTACGCTGGGCGAATCGCCGAAAGCAGCGCCTCGGCGCTGTCGGGGCTTTATGATCTGACGGCACCCCGTCTGGTGCGGTACGCGACGACAATCACGCGGAACCAACATGACGCCGAGGACGCTGTCCAAACCACGTTGGTGAAAGTGGCGGGTCGACCCCGATTGTTGTGCCGGGCCGATCAACCCTGGTCGTATCTACTGCGGATGGTTCGCAACGAATCACTCGCGATCCTTCGGCGGCGCGATCGATGGTCATTGGTCAGCAACTTGGGAGATTTGTTGACGCGCACCAGCGTTGACGAAGTGGACCAGGAAGACCGTCATCGGGCCGTTTGGGGGGCGCTGCGAACGCTGCCGACCGAGCAAAGCGAAGTTGTTGTGCTGAAGATCTGGGAAGAGATGACTTTCCACGAGATTGCCGAGATCCTCGAATTGTCTCCCTCCACCGCGGCCAGCCGCTATCGCTACGCCATGGAAAAGCTCTCCCGTAAATTGCAGATCGCGTTGGATGTGGAGGTGCTCTGTGAGTGAACTTCCATTTCACGGCGCTGAATCGGTCGAGTCGATCATTCGAGCAGCACGTAACTACGTGTTGCCATCGGAGGAATTGCGACCGCGAACGGTGGAGGCCGCTCGGCAGTATTGTGAGGATCGCCGCGCGGAACAGAAACTCGGTGGCTTCGCTCTCGCCGTCGCGCTGTTGGTGATGACATCGTCGCCGGCATATCGGTACGTCGATCTGATGCGTACAAAGTCATCGGCGCCAACGGCTGCGGAGATCCAGTCGCAGGCGCTCGAGTATGAAAAACAGCCGCACGTCGGTACCCACTGGGGAATGGCGGAAGCTTTCACGCAATTGCGTCGTGCGCAGGCCAGCCGTCTCGGGCATGCCCACCGCTCATTCAAGTAGCGTTTCTCGCCGACAAGATTCGGTAGCCATTTCTTAGACAAAACTGGCTGCCCCGCGCATCTCCTGCTGTGAACACCCGCCCGCGCACGCTGCCGGCCACTTCAAAGGCATTGTGCCGCAGGGCTGCGTCCCTGGTTTCACTCGCCCACTCGTCATGGCCTCGCTTCATGAGCGGTTCGCCCGTCCAACGCGTTCTCGCATTCAACCGGGAACTCTCTGCGCTCTCGGCAACGGGGTTACCACTGGATGTCGGGTTTCCTTCGAGGGAATCACTGGCCGCTGGACTGGAAAAACTCAACACCCGACTGATCGCACGGTCGGATCGTGATGACACAGTCTCCGAACAGATATTGACCGACACAAGCTTGCCGGCCCGCTATCGTTTGGCACTCAAAACGTGGCTCGAGTGTGATGATCCGGGCGTAGCGCTTGATTCGGTCACCGCACCGGCTGATTCTCGTTACGAACTTCGGCAGAGCATCTCCCATGCTTTGACGTATCCATTGATCGTATTTGTTTTGGCGTACTTCGCGTTTTTGTACCTATGCAGTGTCACCGCGCCGAAGATGGAGGCGATGTACGCTCAGCTATTGCGCGAGCCGGGCGACAGCCTTTTGTTGTTGCGCAGCGGTCGCGAGGCGCTCCCAATCTGGGGACCGTTGATTCCGTTGTTATTGGTTGCAGCGCTCGTGTGGTGGCGCTATCGATCGGCGCGTGTCGGATGGAGATTCTTGCCGGGGGCTTCGCGGTATTATTCGGCCACGCGAAATGCGGCCCTCGCACGACGATTAGCACGCATGATGGAGAGTGGTACTTCGCTCGAGCAGGCGCTTCAATTGACGTGGCCCTTGTCATCCGACCGCAGCGAGCACACGGTGTCGATCGACAAGTTGCCCCGGTTGTTGCGGTGGGCGATCGAAGGTGATCTGGGGGGCGAATCGCGGTCCCGCGTT
>JAHELS010000378.1 GCA_024644085.1 Rhodopirellula sp. | reverse complement strand
AGCTCCGCGTGTTCAGACGAACGACGCGTTACAGGGAGATGCGTGCAGTGCGCCGGGAATCCGCACCGAAAAATCAAAGAATGTCGATCGGGCCAACCGGGCCCAGGTCGCGGTTTCATGCAGGGCAACCGGGACACGTAGATCGCGAGGCTTTGGACGCCTGGAATTGCGATCCGCCGTTTCTCCGCGGCGGCTAGCGAATCAGCATGTATCCAAGCAAGCCTAGCACGAGCAAAATACCGGCCCCGGTGGCAGCGATGATCGCGGTCGAGTTGGACGCCACCGATGCGGCTGCTCCACCCCCGGAAAGGCTGCGGAGTATTTTCGTGGCCGCGTCGTCGTCCTTCGCCGTTTTCAACGTCGAACGAAGATTGCACAGCCGGATCAGCTCCTCGACCGTTTTGGGAACGTTGTAGAGCACGATGTGTTTGCCGTGTTTCTTGGCGTGATTGCGGACGCGCATCAGCACATTGAGCAATTCCGAGTTACCGATTTCGACAAGTGAACAGTCGAGAATGACGCCCGACTTCGACATGTCCACCAGCTCGAGCAATTGTCGCTGTTGCTCGATTCGGCGTCCCTCGTCGGCCGTTTTTGGCCAGATCACTTCCCCGCGGCGAAGCCCAGCTTCCGTATACGATTCGATTACCAAGTTCATGTTTGTTCTCCACCAGCTTGCGTCTGACACTTCAGCAACGCAAACATTCCTTTCGACCGAAGCGGGGATCGGATGATCATTTGGTACGCTCCGGGCAATCCGTAGCGCCGGTCAGGGAAACTTCCCTTTCGGTTTCGCCACAACAATGAACGCGGGAACGACATCGAAATAACGCAGTTGCGCCGGTGATATTCTCGCGTTCGGCGGCCAGCTATCCCGCCATACGGGGTGGATTCCATTCGATCTAAGCCTCCACAAAGAGCGCGCTTCGCGGTTTCAGCTATCCCCTCCTGATCCCTGAAACCGTTGGATTTTCCTGCCATCGAGACCGTCGGAACGCGTTTCCGACGCACCCTCCGCCCTTCGGCCTCCGGGTAACGCACGGGAGTGGGATATGGCTCAGCGACCGAGTAAACTTCGGTCGCAACAGATAACTGGCTTAAATCGCTTGACTGGCACACATGAACATGAATTCCCTTCCCATTTCATTCGGATGTTCACTCCTCGCACTGGCCATTCTGGCCGCTTCCGAGCCCTGTCACGCACAGGTGGTTCGCGACCCAATTCGCATGACGCACGGGCCGATGTTGGGCATGTCGACTGAATCCTCGGTGCGAGTTTGGGCGCGGACTTCCGAAGCGGGCGAATTCGTCGTTCGATATGGGACGGATCGGACCCAAATGGACGACACGAGCCAGCGGGCCCGAACGACCATCGAGCACGACAATACCGGCGTGGCCGTCTTGTCCGGCCTCAGTGCCGATACGAAGTACCATTATCAAGTCTGGGTCAACGATCGTCCTCACGGATTGCCCGGAACCTTCCGTACTCTTCCGTCGGCCGAACAATCTCAAAATTCGCAACACAACCCTCGCGGTCTTTTCAATTTCCGGTTTCAAATCGGTTCATGCGCCAACCAGAACCCTCTGCACGGTGGTGGTCACCGCGCCACGACCTACGAGCACCTCAACCGCGACTGGGCTGACCGCGTTCATTTTCACATCATGAATGGCGATTGGCTGTACGAGGAACTCCGTACGTACCCTCCCGAAGCCTGGCGGCTAACACAAGGAATCAAACTCTTTCCGCTGGCGGTCGAAGTCATGCCGACCGTCGTTGGTGTGTGGGAAAACTACAAACTCTATCTCAGCCGAGGTGTGGAACTCGCTCGGTGGCACCGCAATGTTCCAAGCTACTTTACCTTCGACGACCACGAACTGGTCAACGACATTTGGGGTTCGGGTGAAACAGGTAAGCGACATCGGCGTACCGTTTTTCGCGACATCGGAACGTACGCCTGGCACGATTACCTCGGATGGGCAAATCCGATGGAACACGAGCATCCGATTCATTTCGGAAAAGCATCGATGCGCAAGGGCAGCGACGTGCTGGTCAACGAGAACGCTGATTTCGGCAAGTTGCCGCTCGAGGAAATGCTGAATCTGCACGTCCACTGGGGAACGCCCGAAGCAGGTGTCAACGACATGAAGTACGACGACGACTCGGGCAACAAGAATTCATACGTGTATGACATTGTCGAAGTCATCGACAAGCACAGGCTACGTTTGCACATGCCGGCGAAAGTCGATGATGACAGCGTGAGCTATTCCATCGGACGCCGAAGCTATGGAAAATTCCGAGTCTCGAATTGCGAGTTCTTTTTGATCGATACCCGAGGCGACCGCGACATGCACGACGTGCGCCAGCGGGACAAGCCCGGCGTGTCGATGCTCGGAAAACCGCAACGCGAGTGGCTGTTGCGTTCGATGCAGGAGAGTGATGCCGATTTCTTCTTCGTGATCTCGTCGGTCCCCTTCATGATTCCGCACAGCGGCGCCGGCGGGTTCGAGGCAGACGAAGCGAATAAGGAGGAAGCCTGGACAGGCTTTTTTGAAGAACGCGAGATGCTGATCCATCAATGGGAGAAACTCGGCAAGAAAGTCTTTGTGATGACCGGGGACCTCCACAACAGCTTTGCGATCAAGGTCACCGACAACGTCTGGGAATTCTGTTGCGGTCCACACAACAGCGTTAACCATGTCCCCGTTAATGACGAAAGCGATCGGCCCGCCACCGGAAAATTCAAATTCGGCCCGCGCGAGTGTGATATCCGATGGAGCAGCTACATCCTTCCCGACCTGCCGCGACTCGAACGGCTCTATCCGCATTTTTGCGTCGTCCAGGTAAACAATGTTTTCAACATGCCCAAACAGCTCGGAGGCAAACGGCTTGTTGCGTTCCCACACCCCCAGGTCGTCTTTCAATACTACGATGGACGTACTGGTGAATTAGCATACGCCGAGTCGATCTCGGTCGACCACTCACCACCGAGAGCGCCGTTGACGCGATGAGCCACTCGATCCAACCGCCGGCAATGCAGCCGACCTTTCGCAAGGAAGTCGCAGTCGGCCCAGAAGAATTGATGCAGCGAATTCGACAACGAATCAAAAACCCCGATCTACGCGGACTTGTCGCTTCGGCCGGTTACTGCGTCGACCTTCATATCCCGCCTGACCAACAAAGGTTCTGGTCGCCTCATTTGAATGTCCATATTTCGTCGCGGCCCGGCGGATCCGAGTTGTTGGGAAGGTTTTCGCCGCGTCCGGAAATCTGGACGATGTTCATGGCCATCTACTTCGTGGCCGCGTTCTTCGTTTTCGTGGCAGCAATCTATGGCTACGTTCAATGGTTTCTCGGCGAGGTGCCGTGGGCGCTCGTCGTGATTCCGATCTTGGCGCTGGTGATAGCGTTACTCCACATCGCGAGCCTCGCTGGACAGCGTCTCAGTTCCGACCAGATGGCAATGCTGCGCGACCGATTCGACGCGCTGCTCAGTTCGGCGCTGCAGGATTCGTGACACCCCAACGGGAATGCTTGCAATTGGCCTTCCCGGCGGTTGTTGCGCATTTGGTGCCACGCAATCTCGGTTTGCCCTTCACATCGCTCGCTGCGTTTTGCTAACGAAAGCACGAGCCATTGGAATAGGCCGACTTTTTCGCGAAGGAATGCGACTGATGAAATCTCTTGGCGTTCGACTCGCCGCAGGTGCGATCACCCTTGCTTTTGGCGGCTATGCGGCTGTCGTTGCACAAAAAGACAAACAAAACAGTTCCGATTCATGGACGGCGGAGGCTCCGGACCTGGGCGAGCCGGCGTCGCCAATCGCGGGGGGGAACGACGGTTCCTGGTTGACCCCACCAGCGACTGAATCGGCCATCGGCACCAACACCGAAGTGACAACCGACACGGCCAGCCCCGTCCAGTTGGTCCAGCACACCGAACAATTGGTCCAGAACACCCAATCGGCCGATGAGAGCCAGAGCAACGAGGCCGGACCTGCGTTTGATGCCTCGATGTTGCCTGCCGCACTGAGTGACCAGCAGACGGAATCGTCGGCAACACTCGCGGCACCAAGCTGGACGCTGCCGCCGCAGGATGGGAATCCTCCAGCGAGCGAAACGGTCGACGCGGGCGCAAGCGAGGCAATCATGCCGGAAATCACTCCGGGCGAATCGGCACTCGGCTTGCCAACAGAAGCTGCGCCGCAACACTCCTCCGCCGAGATGCCGGAAGTCAAGCTTGGCGGAGGCCTACCGA
>JAHELS010000377.1 GCA_024644085.1 Rhodopirellula sp. | reverse complement strand
ACGGTGTGCTGGTCGATCATCGACATGCACGAATAACCACGGCCGTCGCCTTCGTCGAGAAGCAAACGATGTTCCTTCGGCCAGGTCATCCCGCGATCAGGCGACGCCTTGATCATGATGCGACGCCGGCCCTTGGCGCTGTCGGGGTTCGCAAACAACAACCAATCGCCGACGTCCACGCCGGCTTCGCGATCAACGTCGATCAAGCTGGCCATGCACGCGCCGGGTTCGATCAATGCCCGCTGGGAAGTCGTGTGCCGCTGCCACGATTCCCCCATGTCATCGGTCGTCATCACCACGCGCATCGGTTCTCGGTTGTACCGACAATTCAGCATCAACACGCCCGGTTCGATCTCGACGACCTGTGCCTCGGTGGTATCGCCGATCGCTCCATCGCCCACATGCCACGTTTCACCATGGTCTTTCGAGTAGATGATGGTCGAGTGAGGCAGGCGGTTTTTTTCCGGCGGGTCCTGGTACTGCGCGGCGAATACGAGTGTTCCATCTCGCATCGTGATCCCTTTGCCGGGTCCTTGCAGGATGAAGCACCACTCGGGACGTTTGATCTGGTGAGTGATATTGATGGGCGTTGACCACGTCGCACCATCGTCATCGCTGCGCACGAGCATCAGCTGGCCCGTTTCCTCCGGCGCCAACCCTGGACCGGATCCACGCCATGATCGATCCCCGTGACTCCACGTCGCCGCTACCCAAATCGTCCCGGTGTTGCGATCAACGAGCACGGCCGGGTCACCGATTACGTCATATATCCATTCGGGATCACGGCCCATGTCCATGATGACCTTCATCGGTTCCCATGACCGCCCGCCGTCGACCGATCGCGACATGCCGACGTCGATGTCACCCGGAAGATCACCACTGCTGCGCCACCGGACGTCATAAACTCCGATCAGCGTTCCTTCGTTGGTGGTCACAAGGCCGGGAATGCGGTAGGTATCTGCACCGTCGTTGCCACCGGTGCGGACGGCGACACCCAATCGCTGCGGCAAGGTCGCCGTGTCGAGCTCAATCGTTTTCCCGTCGGAGAACGTAACCTCGCGGACCGTCACACCAACGCGATTGTCGATGTCGGCGGTTGCTTTCACTTTGCCGACAATCCAAATCGTGTTTTCGCCTTCAGATAACTCAATCGCAGTTTGCAGCGTCTTGACACGACCGACACGCCAATCGGCGACGTCAATCGGCGCCGAACCGTTGTCGCTCCCGTCCTCCGAATCACGCACCAGGTTCACCGATAGGATGTCCGCGCGACCAGGCGTGCCCTCGAGCGTTACCTCGAGCTCGGTCAGGGAGATCGGATTGAGTTGCCCCGAGGCAACCACCCTCAACTTTGCCAACGCGCTGGCATCGCTGCCGAGGAGTGCAGGGAGCGTGAACGGCACGGCCTTGACGCTTTCGATCCTCTGCTCGGCTGCCGGCGCGATTCGGAGATCATCCACCAGGACACCGGTGCCTGGCGGGCTGGTGACCGAGAAACGTAGCCGATCAATGCGATCATCACCGAGTGGAATCTTTACATGTGATAGAAACGTCCGCCCAACGCGGACGGTGCGATCGCCGTTGTAAATCTCCTGCCAACCATCGACGGTGTACTTGTCAACGCGAAACGAGAATGGCGTGCGCGACGTCCATCGTTCGGCCCAGAAGCTCAACATCCCCGAGGAATCGATGTCCTCGTCGATTTGCAAAATGACGCTCGTGTTTTCGCCGCCGGTGAGTTGCAGACATTGTTCGCCCGTTTTTGAGTGTTTCGAATCGACGATCACTCGACCGGACTCGACCGTCCATTTGCCAACCGCCGTGTCGAACGAATCAGTTGGACCAGGTGTGCACCGTTCAAATCCAACACTGGTCGCTTCGCTTGAAACCTCGTCTCCTCGCAAATCCAGGTCGAACGCGGCCTCCAGGTCGACGGAAAGTTTTTCAACGATTCTCGGCGCCGCACCCGCGATGTTTTTCGTTTCGACCCATCCGTCCGCGTAGTCGTACAATTCGGTCGCCCTGACTTCGCCGGACGGACGATGCACCCACCGGGTCAAGCGATGAGTTTCCGTCCGCATCGAGTATCCCATCAGCCCGCCGCCGCGTGGATGCTGACTGAGTGCGGCGGACTTGGTGGAAGCTTGCGGATCATGCAAGATCGGAACAAAGCTCGTCCCTTCGAGCTGCTCGCTAATCGGCTGTCCGCGGATCGGCAATCCGGCGAGTTCGGCCAGTGTCGGGTAGAGATCGACCAATTCGACCAACGAAGCACTAGCCGCGCCAGCCTGTTTCATGCCAGGCGTGCGAACGATCAACGGAACCCTCGTATCGAGTTCGAAGTTGGTGGTCTTTCCCCAAAGACCCTGTTCCCCAAGGTGATAGCCGTGGTCGCCCCACAACACCACGATCGTGTCTTCGGCGAGGCCCGACCGTTCGAGTTCGTCCAGCACGCGGCCGATCTGCGCATCGATGTAGCTGATGCACGCGAAATAGGCTTGCCGCACGCGCCGCTGGTTCGCGAGCCCGATCGGGCCGCTGCCTGGTTGATCGGTGTACCGGCGCAATTCACCGGAATTGTGACCTGCAAAGCGAGGCGCGTCGGTCGGGAACTCTGCGAGGACCGGAAGTGCCGGTTCCTTGTAGAGGTCAAAGTACTTTTTCGGTGCGATGTAGGGCGAATGCGGCTTGATGAATCCGACCGCCAGAAAGAAAGGTTGCTCTCGATCTCTCATTGTTCGCAGCGCAGCCACGGCGGCATCGGCAACCTTGCCGTCGTAGAGCGTGTTGTCGGGCACATCCGGCGCCTCCGTCGCCAGCCCGAAAACCAGCTTGCTTGTCCAGTCGTCCGGACCCGGATTCTCCGGTTTATAAACCCTCTCGAAACTCGTTTTAGCTGCAGTGATTCCTTCCTCGGTGTAGTAGTACCGCGGCCCGAATCGAATCGCAGGGACTGACCAGCTTTCGGGATCGCCCATCGTGTCCCACTTGGTAATGCTGGACCCATCAGGAAAGACGCCGTGATAAATCTTTCCGATCGCCGCCGCATGGTACCCATGGTTTTTGAAATGCTGGGGCAATGTAACGAGGTGGGGATTCTGATCGCGAAAGTGCGAATGGTTCCCGATCACACCTGTCGAATCTGGCCGCATCCCTGTCATCAGGCTCGTGCGCGACGGATTGCAAACTGCCTGCTGGCAATAGGCGCGTTCAAACCGCCGCCCGCTCGCGGCCAACGCATCGATGTTGGGACTGTGAATGTGCGACGCACCGTAACATCCTAGTTCCGGTCTGAGGTCATCCACGGAAATGAACAGCACGCTGGGTGGATCGGTCGGCGGAGTTTGTCCAGCAGCCGAGTGGGACCCGGCCGCGACGACGATCATCAGCCAGATGACGAGGAATCTCCGAATCCTCTTTTTGATGCTGCGCCTTTTACATGTACGCGGCGCCACGATGCGTGTTTCGCGTCGTTCAGGCTGATGGTTCACTTGCTTGCACATTTTTATGTTGCGCGATAACGCCGCGTCCGCTCAAGCGGGAGAATGCATCAACGAAGCTTCGTAGGCCGGACCGAGCTCTGCGAGTTCCGGCATTGATTCGAGTGGTCGCCGGAACTCGCAGAGCTCGGTCCGGCCTACGACTCTACATTATGTGGCGATGTCCAACATCGCGCCGAATCCTCACAGCTGTTTGAGGTAGATCTCTTTGAACTGAACGGTCATCGGCTCGCCGGAACGGAGTTGCAGACCGAGGATGCCTGTGAGATCGAAGTGTTTCTTTTCGCCGTCAATCAGCTCCGAGCAGGTTTTTCCATTGATGCTCAGAATGATGTGCTGGCCCTTGGCTGTGATGTGATAGTCGTTCCATTCTCCCGGGGGCTTCATGGTCGCGTTAGTCCCAAGGTCCGTGGCGGTGCGGTTTCCCGACGCGTCAATCACTGTTTTCTTTCCGTTCGCGGTCAACAGTTCAGGGCCGTTGCGGGTGTGCAACTCGTCGCAAACACCGCCGAGGTAAGGCCCGCTCTGATAAATGTCCGCCTGGTAGCCAACGGCCAATCCGTTCGGCTTGATCTTACTGCGAAACTGAACGCCCGAATTACAGCCGTTGCCCGTGACACGAAATTTGAGCTTAAGCTCGAAATCGTTAACGTCACCTCCCTGCCACACCAGGAATTGATTGGACGTGCAAGGATTCTCAGGCGTCGAACGTCCGGTGATCGCGCCATCCTCGATGGACCAGTAACTCATGTTGA
>JAHELS010000135.1 GCA_024644085.1 Rhodopirellula sp. | reverse complement strand
GCCCAGCTGTTTCGAAGTGCGTTTCCGAGAAACGGTCCCGTCGATTCTTGCTTTGAATCATCGTCCGGTGCGTCGTGAGCGACGAATCGAAAGTCTTTGTAAGCGGCTTTGCCACCGTGATCGGTCAACATGACGCGGTCTTGGTCATTTGGTTTGCCAAATCGCTCGGCGCCCCAGAACTTGCTAACCGCGATCTTCGCGTCCCACGCAGCCCCGCTTGTCCGCGTCGATGCGACCAACGTGTCGTTCAGGTAGTGTTCAATTTTGTTTCCGACTGCCACGACACGGGCCGAATTCCACTCGCCTGCTGGTTTCAGCGGTTTGTCGGCCAAAGGCGCCACCAGATCATAAATCGACGCGGTGGATCCTTTCCCACCCGCGCCGGGCCGCTCGTCAATGATCTGATATTCGAGACCGAGATAGCGCCCAGAGAACTTTCGAACGCGGTACTTCAATCCGGTATTCGTCTTTGAATCGATCTTCCATTTCCATGAAAGCTCGAAATTAGGTGGCAGCGGGCCACTGAGAAGACTGCCGCTGCCGCCCCGGGGTCGAACAAGCCGGATCTCGCCGTCAACGAACTCCCAGCTCAATTCGGCAGCGTTGCCGTTGGTTGTTTCCCAGAAACTGGGCTTACTCCAATCGGTCTCCTGTTCCGCCGGAATCGTTTCAGTGATCACACCCTGTGCGCGAAGCGGAGAGTGTGAGAGCGAGAATCCGAAAACCAGAATCGCGGAGAACACGAGTGTTCGATGCATCTTGATACACCTCTTTCCAATGCGCAGCTTGCCTGGCAAGAGCTTAATCGGAAGGGTGTGATGTCGAAATGGCCCGCGATGCCGCACGGGGCACTGCAACTATCGACGCAGACTCTTACGCAGAGAGTTCTGCGTAACGAACGAATCAAGTTCGTATTCGAGGCATTCGAGTTGGCTTCGAAGCCAGTTACCGAATTCTTCTTTTGACTCCGGCGACAGGGTCGCTGTGAGTTCGTACCAATGCTCACCGCTGGGTCGCGGATTGGACGGGGTTCGATGATCGCTTGAGGTAGTCATCGGAGTTGTCTCCGTTGGTAGGCAGTCCATTGCGAGTCTGTGGGAACAAACCGAATCGTGCGGAAAGTCGATTCGCGTTTGTCTCTCGCTTCGCGCTCTCGATCATTGAGAGCCCTTGGCGATACTCAAGGTTCGATGCAAGCAGCATGCCGAAACTACAAATCAATCGGCAATTTGCCTGTAAGTCGTGGTCCTGTCAGTGGTTAGAGGTGTCGGCAGGAGTTTCGCGTTATCCTGGGGCGCCGCGAAATCGAAACATCCGTGTCGCGTAATGTCATCGAGACAGGCACCTTTAGATAAGAGATCGGCCTATTTGGCCTGCTAATGCAATTATATGTCAAGAGAGAAGCGTTGCGATGAAAACGCAGCCTTTTCACCCCTACGGCCCTCATTTCAGGCGTTTTTCACCAGCTCGGGGGGCTCTTGCGGAGACTTGAAAAGTCCTTTGACAGGGCCCGGAAACGGCGGAAAAAAGATTGTTCAAGTTTTTGATTGCCCATCGGCCAAGATGTTCGTCGAGAGGGCGAATCAGTGGTTGTGAAGCGACCGACTCAGGTGAGATTGCCTGGTCGGGTCGCCTCAAATCAGCCACCAGACCAAGGGGAGAACGATGATTAAGAAACTTGTCCTGACCGGGGGGGCCCTGGCATTGCTTTCCAGCGTGACGCTCGGCGTACCGATGTTCAGCTACGCCCGCTGCGGCGTGAACTGGTTGCGCAGTTCGGCCAGCGAGGCGATGCCGCTGGAATGGGAACTCAAGCGAGCCCGCCAGATGATCGCGGATTTGAAGCCCGAGATCGAAGTCAACGCGAAGCGGATCGCCCGCGAGAAGGTCGAAGTCGCCCGCCTCGAACGACAACTTGGCGATACCGACCAGCGGCTTGCTCGCACGCAGTCGGACATTGAACGGCTCAGTGAGGATCTGCGCGGCGAGAACGAGTACTACACCTACGGTGGTCGTACCTACACGTCGACCCAGGTCAAGAACGACTTGACCAACCGCTTCAAGCGTTTCAAGACACGACGTGCGACGGCCGACAAGCTCGAACAGATGTTGGTTGCCCGCCAGGCTTCGCTGCGAGCGGCTCATGAGCGGATGGAAGCGATGCTCAGTGCCAAGCGGCAATTGGAAGTCGAAGTCGAGAACTTGCAGGCACGCGTGGGCGCCCTTCGGGTAGCACAGACCAGCAGCCAGTTGAATCTGGACGACAGCCAATTGGCCCGAACTCGCGAATTGCTTGACGAGATCGCGACACGCATCGATGTCGAAGAGGAGACGATGAGTGTCGATGTTGAGTACTTTGGTGAAATCGACCTCGAAGAACCTAGCGACGAGAACCTGCTCGACGAGATTTCGTCCTACTTTGAGGGCGGTCACGAGAATGGATCGCTTGTAGCAATCCAGATCGACTGAGCTCCTGCGAGCCAGTGTAGTTCATACCCCTGACACCGTAGGCTGATTCCGTGTCAGCAAGAGCCACCAAACCGAAAGTCTCGCCTCCAGCGTCCCGCTGGAGGCTGTGGATTGACGGTTGCGGTGGCTTTCTTTTGCTTATCGGCGACCGATGGAGCGTCGGAGGGTTGAGCGACCGTGCTCGCGCAGACGTCTGCGTGCGAGCCGATTGGCCGCGCCGCGCAGGCATGATCGAACGTCATGGAAGCGACTACTTTTGGATCCAGGTAACCGAGACGAGTGAACACCGATGTTTGCTCCGCGGCGAAACGCCGCTGCCGGTAGAAGGCTCCGCACGATTGACGCTGAATCAGCCAAGTCCGCTTTGCGATTCGGCCGTCTTGAAATTGAGTCCGCCGCACCGATTCGACGAGCACATCGACGGCGTGATTCTGGTGAATGAAACAATGTTGATCGGCCCCAGTTCCGACTGTCACATTCAATACCCTGAGTCCTCGGATCGAGCTGTGCTGACGCGACGAGACGACCGGTGGCTGGCCAAGTCAGGATTGGCGGGGGATTTTGAAGAACTTCGTCCTGGTCGGCGGACCATGTTGCGATCCCTCGCAATGACACTGGAGCAGGCATGAGCGAGATACGCGAAGTCGCCGGCGAGGAAAATTTGTCTCGTTTGTCCGAGACATTCGCGCCCCAGAACGCCGGAAATGGGGCCGTAGAGAAGGGATCCGAACCCTCGTCCCTCAGCTCGCCCCCGAAGGCGACCCCAGGCCTTTCTCCGTGGAAACATCGATTCATGACCGCTCTTGTCGATAAACTGAAGGTGAATCGGACGCCCAAGGCGGATCCTTCGGGCGCGGGAGATCGGCGAGGGGACGATTCCCGGGAACACCTTGTCATCGACGCACGAAGCGCAACTGAAGCACAGCGCGCAGCCGAAACACAGCGCGCAACTGAACAACCGGGCTCACCTGAGCAGCCATTGAGTGCTAGGACCCGAGAGGACTGGCTTGCGGAGACCCATTTGGGTGAGACCAAAACTCGACCAATGACCTTCACCTACGCACCCGGATCGACCCCGTTGCCTCGATACACGATCCGTCGTGGGATCGGCGTCGGTGGATTCGGCGAGGTCTACTTCGCCCTCACCGAGGCCGGCAAGGAGGTCGCGCTGAAGCGGATCCAGCGAAATCTTGAGGTCGAATTGCGGGGTGTCTCGCATTGCTTGAATTTGAAGCATCCGAACCTCGTCGCGCTCTTCGACATTTGCCGCGACCCGGATGAACAATCGTGGGTGGTGATGGAGTACGTCGCCGGCGAGAACCTTCGCCAGGTCCTCGACCGGTCGCCCGATGGTTTGCCAGCCGAAGAAGTCAGGCGTTGGTTCGCAGCGATCGCGTCGGGAGTGCATCATCTGCACTCGGCGGGTCTGGTGCACCGGGATCTGAAACCGGGCAACGTGTTTGATGACCTCGGAATCGTCAAAGTCGGCGACTATGGGCTGAGCAAGTTTATCTCGGCTTCGCACCGGGGCGGGCACACCGAAAGCGTCGGCACTTTCCATTACATGGCACCCGAAATCGGCAAGGGCGAGTATGGCCGCGAGATCGACATCTACGCGATGGGGATCATGCTCTATGAGTTACTCACCGGCGAAGTTCCCTTTGACGGCGAAAGTTGTCACGAAATCATCGTCAAGCATTTGACGGCTCAGCCCGATTTGCGCCGGATCGCCGAGCCGTATCGGTCGACGATCGCGAAATGCCTCGAAAAGGATCCCGGCAAGCGATTCTCTAACGTTACCGAAATGATGGCGTCGTTGGGGATGTCCGATTTTGCGCCGGCAATCAGCCGAGCACCCACACATGTTTCCGGCCAGATCGGCGAAGGTGTACCGGTCGCCGCTGTACCGGTCGCCGCTGTACCGTCCGCCGAAGTCGTTACCGCCGAGATTGTCGAGCCCGCCGCCGCTGGGCACACGGTCGGCGCAGCACCGGCTTCGCCGCGTTGTCGGACGAAAGCACCGACGACAAACAGACTTGGTGGCGCGTCGTTGGCTGACGAACCTTTTGCCCGCGCGGTGAAGCAGAGCTTTGCAGATCTCAACCGATGGTGGACGACGCTTGACAGTTCACCGGGCGCGAAGATGGCGCTGTTGTTGGTGGCTGGGTTTGTGCTGCTCGTCAATACACATTGGTTGCTGCCCCTGTTGTCATTCATTGCGGTCTTTTACGTGCCCTACTACATCGTCCGCCAGATGGTGTTGCAGGTCCGCACGCAGCCGACCTATGCCCAGGCACAACGAATTGCTACTGCGGCCGGAGCGCCGCATCGCCCATTGACCCGGAATCAGTGGCGCAGCTACATGCGAAACGACTTGCGAGCCAAGCGGTCGATTCATCGCGTTGCTGAATTGAATACCTCGTGGATTGCTGCCAGCTTCACGGCGGTTGGACTCGCACTTGGTGCCGCCATCGTTGGGCTACGCAGCGGACCGGTGGATGCGTTGTCGATCGCGCCCTACGGCTGGATGTCGATGGTCGTGTTGATCGCGTCGTTGGGTATCCTGGGGATGGGAAAACTTTGGGAACGCGACGAAGGCGAGGCGCTGCCGCGACGCCTGGTGTTGGCCGGTGTCGGCGCGGGTGTCGGGCTGGCGGCATTCAGCGTGAACGAATTTCTGATGTTGCCATTGGATCTCGGCTTGGCACGCGACGTCGATGCGACGGATCTGCCGCAAGCTTTCTATCGCGACGGCGTACCATTGGCCTCGGCAATGATGGCTCACTTCGCATTGTTGTTCGCCGCCCTGCGGTGGTGGAAGCCGGTCGATCCGCTGAGACGAACGAGGCTGAGTCTTTGGTCGGTCACCGTCGCAATCGTCGTCGAATGGGCCGTACACCAGATTCTTCCGATCCCGCAGCCCGCGGGCATGATGATCGCCGGTGGTATCGCCATCGCGGTTCAGTTGTCGGCCCCGTGGATCAATCCGCGAGCTGTTCGCCAGGGTGTGTCTTCGGCCGGCACCGCTGGCCAGGATGCCGCTCGAGCAAGGAGCGTTGCATGAGTCATTTATTAAGAAACGGTTCGGCTTGTCTGATGATGTTGGCCATGGCCCCGACCGCCTTGGCCGAGCATACGCACTTGGAAGGCTCGACGGTCGATGCGCCGAAGGAATTGTCGGTCGCTCCGCTCGATCACATCGAGTATCCGCCGAGTCGTCCCGAGTGGGTCGATCATTCCGTTGAGATCGACGAGCATACCACGAGGATCGTGGTGGTCTCGGGACCGAGCGATTCGTCGGAGGAGAGCCAGCAGGAATTGAAATTGATGCAGCGGGCTGCCGTGTCGACCTACCTGTCCCGTCTTTCGGATGAGGGCCAATACGACTTTTATCCGATCACCGACGAAGAAATCGAGCGGGAACTTGTGACTCGGCGATACGGCGGAGAATTGTTGCAGGGTGATACCACCAGGTACGAACATGCCGTCGAACTGAGATTTGACGAACATAAACGGGCGGAAATCGCGGCCGCGTGGAACAATGTCGAAGTCCGCGACCGGCTGGGAGCGGTCGGCGTGCTGGTTTTTCTCGGAACAACATTCTTGATTTGCACTTCTTTCGTGGTCGGCATGTTCAGCCGTCGCGTTGAACGCCGTGAAAAAATGGAAATCACAGCCTGAATTGGCGCGCTGATTTGAGATCACCGTGACGCCGGCCGTTGAACGTGCAATCAGCGACGCCGCAATTCGAACGCCGCAATTCGAACGCCGCGTTTACGTCCAGCGGCGAAGCCAGGTTTCGAGAATGAGCAGATTCCACAATCGATAGCAGTGGTTCTGTTTACCCGTTTCATGGGATTGCACCAATTCCGCAATCTCATCCTGGCGGAACATGGGCGCGATTCGGGCGTCGCCGGAGAGCAACGTATCGTGGACCATCGGCTTCAATTCGCCGCGGAACCAGGCGGCGATCGGAACCCCGAATCCCATTTTCTTTCGCGTGAAGATCGACCTTGGAATCATGGAACCGAACGTGTCCTGAAGAATCAGCTTGCCGCGTCCGCCCCGAAACTTCAAATTGACCGGTAACGAGGCCGCGAACTCCACAACGCGGTGATCGAGCATCGGTTGGCGCACTTCCAATCCATGTGCCATCGACGCGATATCGACCTTGGTGCACAGATCGCAAGGCAGATAGGAAAGGATATCGCTGATCGATGCTCGGCTGACAACGTCGCGACCTTCGCTGCGCGCCCAGATCGACGCGAGGAAATCGAACGGATCATCTCCGGGCAGCGAGGCAAGGAAATCGTCGCTGTAAATCGACGCCCGGATCCGTTCCGGAAAGATCTGCAACCAATTCATGTAGCGGCGGGCTGGTGGTTCTCCCAGGGCCTCGAAAAACCGTTTCCCACGCCGGATCAGCGACCGCCGGCGATTAGGATCGGGCAATTTCTGGATCATACCGATTCCAGGCAGCTTGTGAATCGGAAACATTTTCCGCAGGCGACAACTCAGCCACAGTGCTCGATAGCGTTCGTAGCCGGCAAACAATTCATCGCCTCCGTCGCCTGACAACGCAACGGTGACTTCCTTGCGAGTCAACTCCGAGAGATACCACGTCGGTACCGCCGAGGAGTCGCCAAGAGGTTCGTCGTAATGCCAGACAAGCTTTTCAATCACGTCCACGCCGCTGGGCTTCACTTCAAAGCGTTCGTGTTTGGTCCCCAGGTGATTGGCAACCTTCGCGGCGTGCGCGGTTTCGTCAAACTCAGCAACGGGAAAACCGATGCTGAACGTGCGCACCGGCTGATTGCTCTGGGACTGGGCGATCGCAGTGATCAGTGACGAGTCGATGCCGCCCGATAGAAATGAACCCAGCGGCACATCGCTTTGCAATCGCAGCCGCACCGAATCGGTCAGCAACTCATGCAGCCGCTCGCGAGCCTCTTGAGCTCGGATCGGTCGTTCCAGTGATGGATCAAAATCCCAGTAGCGTTCAATCGATAGGCGGCCACCCTCGAAGACCGCAAAGTGGCCGGGCGGCAACTTTCGAACACCTTTCCAAATCGTGCCCGGATGCGGGACGTATTGGTAGGTCAGGAACTCATCAATTGCGGCCGGATCGAGTTCCGTACAGATACCTTCGACCGCCGCGAGGCATTTCAATTCACTGCCGAAAACAAGCCGATCATCGCGCACCGCGTAATACAAAGGCTTCTGGCCGACTCGATCGCGCGCCAGCACGAGGCGGTTGCGGTTTTGATCCCAGATCGCGATCGCAAACATTCCATTGAGCTGTGTGAAGCAATCAGTCCCCAAATCTTCGTAAAGATGAAGGATGGATTCGCCGTCGCCGTGCGTGGCGAATTTGTGGCCCGTTCCCTCCAATCGCCGCCTGAGGGTTTGGAAGTTGTAGATCTCACCATTGAAAACCATGCGAACGGTGCCATCTTCGTTCGCCATCGGCTGGCGGGCACCTTCGAGGTCAATGATACTGAGGCGTCGAAATCCGAGTGCCACGCAAAGTGGCTGACCGTACGCGTCGCGATGATTGGTATCGAACCAGGTCTGCGAATCGTCTGGGCCACGGTGACTGATCGAGGTAGTCATCTTGCCCAGCACTTCGGGGGAAATCGCGTGCCGGTCGTGTTGCCAGACCGCTCCCGTGATTCCGCACATGCTTCCCTCGCCAATCGCACCATGACTCCACCAAGGCAACGAGTATGACCGCCCGGTGTCCAACACGAAAGAGAGCAGACATGATCCGACGATTCATTCCATCCATCGTTTTGGTCCTGCTGATGACCGCAACGGCAACCCGCGCACAAGAGCCCGCAACGACACCACTGCCCGCAACGACACCACAGCCCGCGATTACAAAGCAGCCCGCAATTACGCCGCAAAAGGTTGACGCCTTGGTGCAGCCCTACGTCGAGGGCGAAATCGTCAATGCGGTCTCGGTCGCAATCGTCATCGGGGATCAGGCATGGACGCGGCATTACGGGAATCTCTCGGGCGACGTCCCGCGGAAGCCTGACGATTCGACGATTTATGAAATCGGCTCGATGAGCAAAGTCTTCACAGGCATTCTGTTGGCCCACGCCGTCGAAAATGGCGCCGCCCGGCTCGATCAGCCGATTGGATCGATCATCGAACCGTTGCAGGAGGCGAACGAAGAAGTCGGCAACTCGATACAGCTTTGGCATCTGGCAACGCATTCGTCGGGATTGCCGCGCATGCCAAACAACATGAATCCGGCGAATCCCGCGAACCCGTACGCGGATTATGACCGTAAGCAAATGATCGCGTTTGTTAGCGGAGTCCAACCCAAACGCAAACCCGAGGAAGCAGTCGAGTACTCGAATTTCGGTGCCGCGCTGCTGGGAGAGTCATTGGCAATGTCGCAGCAAAGCAGTTACGAGAACCTGCTCGATGAACGGATTCTGCGACCCTTGCAGATGTCCGATACGACGCTGAAGTTGACGAGCGAACAGAAACAACGTCTTGCTCCGCCGCACAACGCGGACCTCCAGCTTGACACCTCCTGGGACTTCGATGCCTTCGCCGGCGCGGGCGGAATTCGCAGCACGGCCGAAGACATGATTCGATTTATCAATGCCAATCTGAACCCGCCCGAGGGGCCGCTCGGTAAGGCGATCGATTTGGCATGGCAGCAGCACTTGCCACCCAAGGCTGACGCCTTCGCAATGGGTCTGGGGTGGCACATCGCCCGGGATGGGTCAACACGATGGCACAATGGACAAACCGGCGGCTATCACTCGATGATGCTTGTCAGCCGTCAACTCAATGCGGGTGTCGCCGTTCTCTGTAACACCGCCTCGGGCATGGTCGATCCAATGGCCGAATCGATCATCCAAACCATTGGCGGCATGGACGTGAAGCCGCCGGATTTCAAGCAGATCGAACAACACGACGTTCCGGCTGAGAAGGTTGCGCGACTGGAGGGTCGCTACCAAATCGTGCCCGCTTTCATCCTGACCGTTCGCGCCGAAAAGGAAAAACTGTTTGTCCAGGCGACCGCGCAGCCGGAACTCCGCGTTTATCCAACGTCCGATACCAAGTGGAAGTATCGAGCGGTCGAAGCAGAATTGAGCTTCGAGTTGCCCGACGAGGGAAACGCGACCTCGGTCACACTGCATCAGGGCGGGCGCGACATGCGGGCACCACGGATCGAAGAGTGATATTCGTGGTGAGTTTTCGCACGCGCCTGAGCCGCGTGTGCCGATGCTTTCAAATACGGTTCAAAAGTTCATATGTGGACTTGTGTTCATCTATCGGGCAGGGTAGCATTTCTGACAACAACCAATTCCGCACATCAGGGAGATCGCAATGTTGGTGCTGTCAAGAAAACAGGGTGAGTCGTTTGAATTTGCCGGAATGGACGTCGTCATTCGCGTTGTCAGCCTCAAGAAATCGAAGGTGCAATTGGGAATCGAAGCACCGAAGGAGGTCGCCGTACGGCGAACCGAGCAATCGGATTTCCGCCACGGGCCACCGGAGCGTGATGGGGCGTTGTCGGGGCAGCACAGTGGAACGCAAGCTCCGTTGCTCGAAGAGCTGACGCGGGTGGAAGCTGAGTTAGCGGCACTGGCCGAAATGACGCTGCCTTGCGACCGTGGATTGGCTCGTGATTTGGCCAGTGAGTCGATCGATCGACTGGAGCGGGTCAAACGCGAGATTCGCTTGTCGAGCGCGCAAAGTGGTTCCGCACGGCCAATCGCCGAGTTTCTTCGATCACGGGCCGAGGCGTTGGGGAATTCGGATGTCAAGGCGTGCGACTCTTCGTCTGCGTGGGGAGGAGAGCCGCGACCCACTCACGTGCGACAGGCATCGGCACCTTACACGGTTGCGCTCTCCTGCGCCGAAGCGACCGAAGGGTGCACCGCTGCCTGAGCGGGATTTCATGCGACCGCCGGGTGCATCGTTGTAGCGACGCACGCATGTGAATGTCGCACGCATGTGGGTGACGCACGCATGTGGATGTCGGGGGGGATCGAAAACCTCTCGAATGTTCGTGCTTCGCGTGACCATCGTCGCATCTGCGTCACACATGTTGGCCGTAATCAGGTAAAACGGGTGGGCCCAATTCCCTCCGCAACTGATCGCGACCAACGAAATCCGATGGCGGCAATTCTATTAGCCGAAGACAGCCCGACACACACAGCATTGATGCGTTCCATCCTCGAGGCGGATGATCATCAACTGACCTGTGTGACCAATGGGCTCGAGGCGATGGAATCACTCGAGCAGTCGCCGCCCGATCTGGTCGTCACGGATCTGCGTATGCCCGAAATGAACGGGCTCGAGTTGGTACAGAAAATCGTCGAGCAATACACGTCGATTCCGTCGCTGGTGGTCACCGCTCGCGGCAGCGAGAATCTGGCCGTCGATGCGCTCGCGCTGGGTGCGGCGAACTTCGTCCCCAAGAATTCGCTGAGCAAGTTGCTGGTCTACGCCGTGCGACGCATGTTGAACATGTCGCGCGCCGACGCAATCTACCAAAGCTTTGCCGGCCAATTGCATCGCCCCGAATTCAGCATCACGCTTGAAAACGATGTGAATTCGATCGAGCCGGCGGTCTTGTTCCTGATCCAATCATTGGCCGCCGCGACACGCATGAATGCGACTCACCGGATTCGGGTTGGAACGGCGGTGTCGAGCGCGATCTTCAGCGCGATTTGCTACGGGAATCTGGAAATCAAGGACGAGGAACAACTGGTCAGCCAGTTTCTATCGGGCGAACAGTCAGGCGAGAACGGCATGAGCGAGCGGGCATCGGCTGAGCCCTACAGCGAGCGTCGTGTTGAGTTGAAAGTTTCAGTCGGTGACGACGACACACGTATCCTCGTCTCATTTGATGGACCGGGGCGAATGACACGAATGACCCCGGCACCGGGGACTCCAGAGTCATTTGAGTTGGAGCAGTGTCGGGGAATGATGTTGATGACCAGCTTCATGGATGACGTCATTTTCCATAATGACTACAGCGAAGTGGTGATGGTCAAAAACCATCCGCAATGATTCGCCATCGAAGCGATGCAATCGACTGGACCGTTGGCTAGCTACGGGTGTTGCGGTTGCACCACCACTTTCATCTGGTCGGGATCACCCGCGTGTAACCGCTCGAACCACATGGGACCGTCGGCGAGCGAGATCTTGGCGGTGATCAATGGTTCAACGTTGATGATTCCGCGATTCATCAAATCGATGCACTGTGGATACTCGCCATTGCACCCGCAGGTTCCCCTCAGCGAGATCTCACGCGTAACAACCGATTGCAGCGGCAGTTCGACGGTGGGCGATACGTTGCCGACCAGCGTTACATTTCCTCCTTTTCGCACCGATTCGATCGCGGTTCGAACCGCGGGAGTGGCCCCGACCACTTCCAAAGCCACATCGGCTCCACGGCCACCGGTCAATCCGCGGATTACCTCCGGCACGTCACACTGATCGCCGCGGAGCACTTCGTCGGCACCGAGCTTCGTGGCGGCGGCAAGTCGCTTGTCATTCAAATCGACCGCGATTACCTGTGAGGCGCCTGCCGCCCGCACCGCCTGAAGAGTCAGCAAGCCAATCATTCCGGCGCCGACCACGACGGCGGTGTCGCCCAGGGTGATGGGTGTGACGTTCGCGGCATGTACTGCGACTGATACGGCCTCGACCAGGGCTGCTTGTTCGAAGGGAAGCGTATCGGGCAAGCGGTACACAATTCGACGCGGCACGCTGATTCTTTCAGCGAATGCCCCGTGGCGACGATACTCCCCGCATGAAACGCCAAGCACCATGCGATGGTCGCAAAGGTTCGCATCACCCTTTCGACAGAAATCACATTTGCCGCATGAGACCATCGAGTCGAACGTCACTCGCGTCCCGGCGGGCATATCATCGACATTGGAACCGGATTCCACCACAATGCCGGCCGCTTCGTGTCCCATTACCAGTGGAGGGATTCGGCGACCGGTGCTGCCGTCGTACCCATGGATGTCACTGCCACAAATCCCGCAGGCTTCCACCTGGACGAGCACATCGTCCGGGCCGACTTCTGGTTCTTCAACGTCGGTGACCTGCATCTTGTTGTACTCGGTTAGCAGCAACGCTTTCATCTTGATGTTCCAGGTCGGGACGTCTTAATCTGTGGCTCGGTTGGGGCAGGCGGAATCGCCCCGACGTGCAGTCTAACACAGGCGGTCGTAACGTGAACGACGATGAAACCCTTACCGCTTACCACGAAGCGGGCCACGCCGTCGTGGCGTATGTACTTGGCGGGGACGTCCGGTCGATGCAGTTGGGCGGTGAAGCCGATGACTGGCTCCCCGACCGGTTCGGTGAATGTCGAATCGCGTGGGGGCGCGTTGATCCCGAAAGTGATTGGCAACGTCAAAGGGAAGTCCTGGCGATCCTAGCCGGGCCGGTCGCCGAGATGGTTTACCGAGGCGAGAGACCGAGTCCCGGGCAATACGGTCCGTGGAACGATGATTGGACCAGGGCCATGGCGATCTGCGAGTCGTTCGTACCCGATCCTCAACAACAGCTCAAACTGCTGGAGCAAACGATTGAATACTTGACGAAGCATCTCAAGAGTGAGTGTTGTTGGGCCGCCGTCGCTGCGCTGGCCGACGAACTGCTTGCCCACGAGACGCTCGACGATGATCAAACCTCGAACGTCCTGTCGTTCTGGTTGGGATAACCACCGATCGCACTTAATTCGGCATTGCCACGACATCGTATTCGTTGAGCGTCGCTCCGGTTTCGCTGTCGACCTCGATCAACCGCACCCGGTAGCCCCAAAGATTCGCAGCATGCCGAAGCGTCCGCTTGCAATCCTCCTTGTCGAGCAAACGTCCCTCACGCACACGATGGGTCATCACGAGCCGGCGATTTCCTTTCAAGTCGGCCTCGGTGACTTCGATTTCGGGATCGCGTTGTGACAGGTCATATTGTCTCGCCAGTAGTCGCCTGATTTCTCGGTAGCCCGCCTCGTCGTGAATCGCCTCGACCGAAAGGAAAGGTGCTTCGGATGCATCGCAGACGGCGAACAGCCGCATTTCGCGGATCAGCCTCGGGCTGAGAAACTGGAGGATGAAGCTTTCATCTCGGTATTCGGCCCATGCTTCGCGAAGCGTTTCGTAGGCGCGGTGGCTTCCGGCGAATTCCGGGAACCAATGTTCGTCTTCGGGATCCGGATCTTCGCAAATCCGTTGAATGTCCTTCATCATCGCAAAGCCCAGCGCGTAGGGATTCAACCCGTTGAACCCACGATGATCGAAGTCGGGTTGCTTGATGACCGCGGCGTGCATGTGGAGGAACTCCAGCATTGCGCCTTCATCGATCTGGCCACTCTGGTACAGACGGTTCATGATTTCGTAATGAACAAAGGTCGCGCAACCTTCGTTCATTAGTTTTGTCTGTCGTTGCGGGTAAAAATATTGTGCCATGCGCCGAACGATCTCAAGCACTTCGCGCTGCCAATCTTTCAACTTCGGCGCATGTCGCGCTAGAAATCCGAGCAGGTTTTCTTCGGGCAGTGTCGGCATCCCACCCCGGGACGTCTTTCCTTGATCGGGTTCTTCTTCCGCAGCAGGCCCGTCGCGGGTCCCTTTGGGCAGCGTTCTCCAAAGGTCGTTGTAGGTTGCCTCGCGGTGGGCCTCGCGGGCTTTGGCCTTGTCAAGTGAATCACCCGGCCGGGACGAACGTCGTGGCGCATAGCGGCTAACACCCTGGGACATCAATGCGTGAGCCGAATCGAGTACGCTTTCGACCGCCTGCAACCCGTATCGCTCCTCGCACTCGGCAATGAAACGCTTCGCATAACTCAAATCGTCGAGCACGCGCGGGGCCCGGGTCCATTGGCGAAACAGATGATTGTTTTTGAAGAAATGGTTGTGGCCAAAGGCCGCGTGCGCGATCACGAGCGTCTGCATCGTCATCGTGTTCTCTTCCATCACGTATGAAACGCAAGGATCCGAATTGATGACGAGTTCATAGGCAAGTGCCTGGGCACCCTTGCGGTACAGCAATTCCTCGCGGGCGAAATGTTTGCCGAAGGACCAATGCGAATACATCAGCGGCATTCCGACCGCAGCATAGGCATCGAGCATTTGTTCGCTGGTGATGACTTCGATCTGGTTGCGATAGACATCCAAGCCGAGGTCCCCGAGCGCAACCTCCTCAATCGCATCATGCGCGTGGCGCAGAAGCTCGAAGTCCCACTCGGGGCCACGATAGATCAGTTTTCCTTCCATCCGTTTTCCAACGTCAATTCCCCGGTGATCGACCGCTCAGGCCGACTGGCTGTGGCTCGCGAAAAGCTTGTGAAATACCGGGTAGATCTCTGAGGAATCTCGCACTGCCGCGCGTGCGAAATGGTCGTGCCGCTCGGTCAATTGCGTGTATCCACCCCACAATACGCTTTCATCGCTGGACGACTCCTCACCGACTTCGATGTAAGCGTAGTATTGGCATCGAGGCAGAATCTCTTGTTCAAGCAGCGACATGGTGCGGGGCATGTCATGTTCAAAATTGTGTCCATCGGATGCCTGGGCCGCATAGATATTCCAGTCATCCACCGGGTATCGCCGTTCGATCACGCGCAACATCTCCTCGAGTGCCGAGGAGACCACGGTACCGCCGGTTTCGCGGCCATGGAAGAAAGTTTCCTCATCGACTTCGGTGGCTGTGTAGGTATGCCGGATGAAGACGATTTCAACCGAGCGGTAGTGCCGGGTGAGAAACAGATGCAGCAGCATGTAGAAGCGTTTGGCCAGGTCCTTGAGTGACTCGGTCATCGAGGCCGAGGTGTCCATCAGGCAAAACATGACCGCCTGGGTCGTCGGCTTTGGCGTCTGATCAAAACGATTGAATCGCAAATCGACTTCGTCAAGAAAAGCGACTGTCCGCATCCGGCGGCGCGTTACCTCGAGCAGCGCGGAAACTCGCTTGACCTGTTCCTCGTCGCCGGCCGACTCGGCATCCTCGAGTTGTTTTTCGAGATCCTCGAGTTCCGCTGCCTTGGGCCGCCGCAGTGCGATGCGTCGGGCAAGACTGCGACGCATCGTCTCGCGTTTGTTCAAACGGTTGGGGGAACCGTCGTTAGCGTAGCCCGCCCTCGTCCAGGCCGTCGCCGCAATGGTCTTCAACTTGCGCTTGGCGAGGTTGGGCAATTCGAGATCCTCGAAAAACAGGTCGAGGAATTCTTCCCGCGTCAGGGTGAAGACGAATTCGTCCTCACCGTCACCCTCGGCGCTTCCCTCCTTGCTGCTTCCACCGCCGCCTCTTTTTGGTTTTCGTATTCGGTCGCCGCGCTGGTATCCGTGATTTCCCGGAAAGACGTAATCACGCCGGCCAAGGGTGCGGTCAAAACCAAATGAAGGCTCGCTGACGTCATTGGCGCTGATCGAGATCTCTTCGCTGCCGGAAAGGTCGGCGACTCTTCGTCGATGAATGGCTTCCTTGACGGCTTCGCGAATGTGGGACTTGACGCGTCGAACAAACCGCTGGCGGTTGCCCAGGCTTTTCGCGTTCGGGTTGCGTCGCCGGTCGATCACGTGCATCGAAGGTGACCTCCTTATCCTGATTTGCTGACGCGCATGTACCAATCGACCAAACGCCGTACCTGTCGACGCGTGTAGCCACGCTGCGTCATTCGTTCGACAAACTCGTTGTGTTTCTGCTCGGCCTCGCTGTCCTTTTTGGCGCCAAAGCTGATCACCGGCAGCAACTCTTCGATCTGGCCGAACATCCTCTTTTCGATAACGTCGCGGATTTTCTCATACGACGTCCACTGAGGATTGCGGCCGTCGTTCTTGGCCCGGGCACGGAGCGCGAACTTGACGACCTCGTAGCGGAAATCTTTTGCGTTGGCGATGCCGGCCGGGTGTTCGATCTTCTCGAGTTCTTCGTTCAAGATGTCGCGGTCCATCAACTGGCCTGTATCGGGATCTTTGTAGTCCTGGTCGTCGATCCACGCATCGGCGTAGGCGATGTAGCGATCGAACAGATTCTGTCCGTAACTGTGATAGGATTCGAGATACGCCTTGCGGATTTCGTTGCCAATGAATTCGGCGTACCGGGCGGCAAGTTCTTCCTTGACGTATTCGAGATACCGTTTCTCAACTTCCTCGGGGAGCTGTTCGCGACGAATCGATTTTTCGAGTACGTACATCAAGTGGACCGGGTCGGCCGCGACTTCGTCGGTATCAAAATTGAATGTTTCCGAAAGAATCTTGTACGCGAACCGTGTCGAAATGCCGTCCATTCCTTCGGTGACCCCGGCGGCATCGCGGTATTCCTGGACCGTACGCGCATTGGGGTCGGTATCCTTGAGCGACTCACCGTCGTAGACGCGCATCTTCGAGTACAAGTTGGAATTCTCGTGTTCCTTGAGCCGCGTCAAAACGGAGAATCGGGCCATCATCTCCAGCGTGTCGGGCGCACAGGGCGCCGTACCGAGTTTGGAATTCTGGACCAATTTGTTGTAGATCATTCGTTCCTCGGTGACGCGCAAGCAGTAAGGAACCTTGACGACGCAGATTCGGTCGAGAAACGCTTCGTTGTTGCGATTCGCCTTGAACGATTCCCATTCCGATTCGTTGCTGTGGGCGACGATGATTCCCTGGTACGGCATCGCCCCGACATTCTCGGTGCCGACATAGGTGCCGTCCTGGGTCGCGGTCAGCAACGGATGCAGCATTTTCAGCGGCGCCTTGAACATTTCGACGAATTCCATCAGCCCCTGCGTTGTCCGGTTCAAGCCGCCGGTGTAG
>JAHELS010000134.1 GCA_024644085.1 Rhodopirellula sp. | reverse complement strand
CGTTGTGGCATTGGCCGTCAACAACGTGATCCCGTCGACACTCTGGTAGATCATCATCCCGATGACCAGTTTTCCTTCGGCCGTCAGCACCTGTTTCGCGCGGTACCGATCGGAAATTGTGTGGTTCGGATCGACCGTGGCACGGAACAGGTCGGCGGTGCTGAAGCGTTTGCTGATTCCGGCCAATGGCGGGCCGAGAGCTTTGCCGCCGTCATGGCACTTGTTGCATTGGCGCACCTCAAAAAGCAACTTTCCGCGGTCGGCATCACCCTCCATCACGCTGATCTTGTCAACTTTGTCGAGCCACCGCCGGATCGATTCTGAATTCGCGATCGGTTCCGGGATATCGGCACCGAGTTTTTCCAGTGCCTTGCGGGCTGCATCGCGCACCGTCGGATCCACCGAGATCGCAGCCTTTTGTAGCTCCTCGATATCCGAATCGCCGGGGTGATTCGCGATCGCCAGCCAAGCCGACGGCCGCGTCGCACGATCTGCCAACCATTTACGAATGTCGGACCGCGGGACGGCATCGTTGCCCAACGCAATGAACCGAGCGATGACCGGTTCGATCGGTTCGTCACGACTCTTCAACAGGTATTTGCGGCGCGCCCGCTCGAGATTCTCCGGATCCATCCGCTCGGTCCAGACGAGATGCGCGGCGTGCCCGAACTCGGGCATGGCTACCAATCGGCTCGGCAGCAGCGAATCCCGCCTTTCAAGCGCGAGAAACAACTCACCAAGCCGCGGAGTCCAATTGCGATCGACGTTCAGATTCTGCTCGTGAACCTGCAAGGGAATTTCAAGCATCGCGCTGGCAACCTGCGTTGTCATCTCATCGCTGCGGGCGAGCGGCAATCGTGCCAAAGCAATCAATCGATGCAGCTTCGCAATCGGATTCGCGATTCGATCCATGTCGGCGGCAATGGCGTCGAACGCTTCTTTCGACTCGGGCTCGATCACCGCCAATGCACGAACCGCTTCGTCCGCTACCACATCGGCCGGATTGGACTTGAGGATCTGGACCAGAGCATCGGTCGCCTCACGGCGAACTTCATCTCTCAACTTCGGACGAAGAGGGCTGCGGTAACCATCAAACACTGCGGCGACCTGTTGCTTGCCGCGAGCGTCTTTCGGGTCACCCTCTCCCAGGCCACCGACGCTCTCGATCAACAGAATCGCGGCATCGACAAGTGCGTTGTCCTCTGCATCACTCTGACGCAAGATACGGACCGCATGAGCCGCAGCAGCGTGATCGATCGTAATCGAATCACGACTGCGCAAGTCGGTAATGCTGCGAACCGTTTTGTCGCGTGAATCGGGACTCACGGCGCCGGACCAGGTTTCGGCGTTGATTGCGTTCGAGAATTCGACGTTTGTTCCAGGCTGCTGTGCGTCGATCACGTACAATCCTCCGCGACTTCGCCGGCCCCCCACGCTGATGACCAGCCGACCGTCAGGGAGAGAATCAATATCGGTCACCGCAAATCCAGTGGTTCCACTCGGAGACGCGACGATCTCGGCGTCGCCATCGTCGCTGACAAAGGCGATTCGGCCGAAGGTCCAATCGAGCACAAACACGCCTTGATGAAACCGCGCTGGAAGCCGACGATGCCGATACCGAAGCACGCCAGTCGGCGATCCGCGCCCGAGTTCGGCGAGCACTTGCGGCATTTGCGGATCGACATCAGGTCGTTTCCAACTGCGTGTGACCCAGCCGGCGTGATCCCCTCGGCGAACCCGAAAGACACGCGTGGGGCGATACCACGGCAACGATGCGTCCCGCTCGCCATCGCTATCGAACGTGTCAATTGCGTGATCGGGCGCGAAGTCAAAATCGTAGGCGTTGCGAAATCCATGAGCCCAAACCTCGCGCTGTGACCAATCGGGCGAAATCCGCCAAATGGCGCCGGCTCGCGGCCTTCCAACGGCGGTACTGTCCACGTTCTGCAGCTCGAACATGCCCTTCGTGCCGTTGCCCGCGATCAGGTACCAAAAACCATCCGGGCCTTTGCGTATTGCATGGGCGTCATGCTCACCACCGGTCTTGATTTCCAACACACGAGTTGGATCGGAGTCGTACAATCCGTCTCCGTCGGTATCAATCGTTTCCCAGACGCCGTTGTCGCCGACGAAATACAAAGCGGCACCGTCCACACAGAGACCGTGAGCACCGTGGCTCGGACCCTCGAGGATCGTTGTGTAATCATCAAAAAGGCCGTCGGCGTCTCGATCGACGAGCAAGCGTATGTAACCTCGGCCCGACGCAATGACATTTCCAGCCGAATCCGCAGTGATTGCCGTGCAGTCGGGAACCAGGTCGTCATCGGCAATTTGTCGAATCTCCAGGCCTGGCGCGAGATCAATTCCCTCGGCAAACGCAAGCGGAGAAAAAAGGGAGACGGCGAGTAACGAAATCAACAAACGCATAGCTTTGGTTTCCCGGGATCGGTTCAATTACGCCTTACGTTACCGCGGGTCGGCTCGCTCATGAAGTCCGGCATTCACATTTCGTTTCTGGCCATTCGGAGCGGCTGCTACAATGAAGCCGCTGACCATGGCGACCGACAAGGTCACGACAACGACGTTCCAGAGCGCGTCGGTGTGCGTGACCGAGACTCCTCGGAATCGATCACACGCGGTTGACTCGTCACAGCGGCGGCCCGAACAATCGGCCCTCCGATACGTATCGAAGCAGCGCGGAATCGCGCGACTTTATTCAAAACGGCATTCGGATGTTGGATCCTCTACCCATTTATATCCTCGGCGGAAGCGACAGCCGGCCTGGCCCGGTACCCAAAGGGCTCGATGGCGCGCGAATGTTGCGAGGGTGCAAAGGGGCGATTGAGTTGCCAAGTGGGCGCTGTCTTGCACAGGAATTGATCCTTCGAATACGCGCAAGCGATCGATTCATGCCACCGGTGATTGTGGGCCCACGTGGCATTTATGAAGACCTCGTCGATTGTCCTATCGTCGACGTGGAAGGGAATCTGGCGGACACTCTTGCAGCCGTCCGAGCTGAAATCCGCCAACGCTCGGACCTGTCGCAACCAATCGCCTTCACGACCTGTGACATCCTGCCGAATTCCACGGAGTTCCAGGAACTCATCGACACGTGCTACCGGCCCAATGCGTCGTGCTCTCTTTGGGGTCAACTCGTCACCGCTTCGCCATTGGACATGGGTGCGAGCGACTGGAAGCCCGCGTACAAGATCGAGGCCGGTAATGACAATGTCGCGGAGAACATGACCTATCCCGGTCATCTGTTGATCGCGCGGCCGGTTGCCATCCGCATTCGATTGATGAACCATCTGCTTCAACTCGCCTATCGCCACCGCAATCTCAGTTTGATTCGACGGCCGCTGCCGATGATCACCAAGGGCATCGGCCGACTGTTGCTCGAGGACATCAAGAATCTGGGACGAGGACAAGCTCCCGTTCTGTCGATCTCGATCCCCTGGCACGGTGCGGCGGGTTTTTTTCAGTATCGGCGCGGCAAGTTTTCCCCGGACGAGTTCTCGCGTCGCGTGATGAAGGTACTGCTTCATCGCGATTTCCATCAGACCGATCCGCCGGCGGTCGTTTTCTCAACAACCTCCATTCGATCCTTTGCCAAAGACATCGACACCGAAGGGGAACTCGAGGAATTGATCGCAACGCTGACGTAGGACGAATCACGTCGGCTGCGATCCGCCCGCGGGAGTTACCAACGTCGCCTGGACGACCTCACGCTGCTTACCCCGACGCCAAACGCCTCCCTCGCTGAACTGGTTCCATCCCCATTTCAGCCAACGAAGCAGCGCGGAAGCCAGCCACAATGCCCAAAAGAGCATCAATAACCGGTAGAACCAGACCGAGATCGAGACGACATAGGGCGAGGGGAGTTGTTGTCCACTCCGCGGCTGAAACCATTGAAGGTAAGTCCTCGTTGATCCATTGCCGACGATGAACATGTCGGGGCTCCCCAGCAAGCCGGCACCGACGACAAACATCAAGACGATCAGTGATACGAACGTCAAAAAGATGATGAACAATTGCAGAACGTTGAAGGCGAAGACGTTGACATCCGACTCTTTCAGGTTGCCGCGCCACGCCAGCAAGAACAACCAACCGACGACGATCATCGCGGGGACCAGGTGAACCTGCGTCAATCCGATCGCCAACAAGACCCATTCCCAACGTCGCAGCGGCGTTATCTTCACGCTGCCAAGGGCAACGGCGGCGAGAATTGCGATCGCAAGAATCGTCCAAAATCGCACTGCGGGCCCGCGCAGCGGCCCATCGGCCCACAAGACCCAACGGTTTTCCGGCATTTGAATCACGCTCGTGATATTCGATGCCTCAACGGGAAGCAAGATCGTTCCGGCCTCGACAACCTGGTCCATGGTCTCGGGCGTTTTCCACTCGAGCACGACGTTTTGTTTTCCCGGATGAGCCGGAATGATTATTTTGCCACCATCACGCTGGACCGGGATCGATTGGGAATCCTGTTTCAACGTGGTGATCTCTGACTCTGAGTCAAGCTCGACCACAAAGTCGCTCGCGAGACTGCATTCGAGATCCAACGTCAATTTGCTCGTCCGCTGACGGCTACCGATTGAGACCTCATGCTTGACGTCCTTTACCGTCATGATGTCGCCGACGATCGCGAGCGGTCGGCTGAAGCTAAGAATCACGGATTCGCCCGGCCAGGGGTGCCAAACCGGAATCAACTCTTCCTGGTCCGGTTCGAACACCGGCGCCAGCCCCGCGAACGCGACGTTCCAAACGGGCGACGTCACAAGGTGCCACCGCTCGACCCATTGATTGGTCTCGGGTGCGGAAAGGCGAATCTCGCCCTCCATCGGCAGCTCGCCGTCCCACGCAAACGTCGTTTGCGAGGCGCCCATCCGAACGGCGATCGCTGCGTCGCTGATCTCGCGGTTGGCGGTCAATACGCCTTCACCATCGAGAAGTGGTACATCAAGCGAGACTGCCTTGCCCTCCTGGGACAACCGCGTCACCGTGGTCCGGACACGCGGCTCGAGACCAATTTCGAGGTATCGATCGACGACGACAATCGGATTGAAATCGGTACGATCGTAGGCCGCCTCGTCATCCGTGGCTGCCTGTTCGCGAGCAAAAAACACTTGTGCATCGGGGACACCATCGCGATTGACCCCGGTTACTTTCCAACCTTCCGCATCGATCGAAACGTACTTCGGTTGCAAAAGAAAAGTCCATTGCCAATCCGCGTCGACGCCAAGCAATCCTTTGACCGTCACCTCGTGGACTCCGCGCGGCACCAAGACCCAAAGGTATCCGTCTCGGCGCGCCACGCGCACGTCCGAATCACCGTCCATCGTCACCGACACCGGCGACCATGCGGGCAGCCGCCCCGGCAACGGAACTGCGACATCGGCCGCGGCGTGAACCGTTACGCCCATTTCAACCTGATTGCCGGTGACATTCAAATCGACCGAGGGAATCTCGGCCGCGTTCGGAAACGCATCGGATGTCTCGAGCAACCGTTGCCGAAGCTCTTCCAGCATTTCTTGCTCGGGTATCTGTGCCGTGGCGGCCGCAGGCGTCAACAACAAAGCCAGCGCCGCGGCCGAAGTGGCAGTCTTGCGGCGCAGCAGCGGCAACCGAAGCTTAAGCGAGCCAAGCAAAATCGCACCGAGTAACATCAGCAACACCACACGCAACACCGTCAGAATGCGGTGCTGTGGCAGCGAAATCAGGATGGGTCGGATCTGCTGCTGCGAGGTGACCGGACCATTCCAGATGCATTGAACATTGTTCCAGTTCCACGTGGGTTCCGCCGGCCCGGTTTGAATCCGTGATTTGGGATCATACAGCAGGTTGGATGCATCCCCGGAAATCGCAATACCGATCTGCTTGGCACGCGACGGCGCTTTCTCCAAAAGAGCAGCTGATCGCGGCGCCGAGTCGGCGATTTGGGTCGCAGCGGTGGTGTACAGCACTCCGGTCCATCCAAACACGCTGCGGCTGCCGTACTCCATGCCGGGTCGTTCCAATTGCGGATAAATCGCGCCCTGCAACTGGAGCGCAATGAACGGGATGAGACTCAGCAACAGGAATGTGAGAGCGACGTACTTCCATGCAATGATCCACTTCTTTCCGGCACCATCACCGACGACCCGTAGCAGCGCCAGGGGTAGCAACAGAAACAACCACGTAAAACGTGGTGCAGCCGGCTCGTGATAAGCCAGGCCGAATGCCAGCAGCGCGACGATACCCGCCGTGAAGCCATACATGCGAAAAACGGCGAGCGAAAAGATCAGCAACAAGAAAAGGTCCAACAATGACCATGCCGTCAACCAGTCACCTTCGACACGATCGGCCCCAAAGATCGCAAAGACCCGCCACCCGGGAGGTAAAGTCAAGGTCAAGCGGAGTGATTCCGCATCGGTTTGCCAGCCGGTGGCCGCGATTTCGGAGATCCTCGGTGCGCGACCGACCGCGTGAAGGTCCAAATTCCGTTTGCGAATCTCGACACCGCTCGCGCCGGTTTGCGGATTCGCCGTGATCAGTTGTCCCTCGCCGTCGATTCGTACCGCGCCGAGTTCGTATCCGTCGGCAACGTCCAATCTCCAGATCCGCTGCATCTTTCCACGAAGCTGGTCGCGGTACGTCAGATTCTTGCCATCTTCGTCGAGCCACAACCGGCGATTGATTGTCAGACCCTCGGGACTTTTCTCTCCCATGCCTCGCATTTTCTCGGCCAGTTGGAACGGCTGTGTCGTGTCCCACAGATAGACCGGCAAACCGCGCCACTTCGATGGCAAGGTTGTTTGTGTAACGTCGACCGTCGGAAGACCTTCGATTTGCGCGATCCGAAATTCGGGATCGATTTTCAGCGCAACCAGTTCCGTGGGTGCGGCAGGTTCCGCTGCGGTTGCGAATCCGATTTCACCCGGATCGGTCGTTCGAAACGCGTGCACGGCAACGACCCATTTCCCCGCGCGGACCTGGGCTTTCATGACACCGCGATCATCAATGGCGACCGGAATCTGACTCTCAACTGTCGAGATTTGCCAACCCTGCGGCAGAATCCAACCGAGTTGTTCTTCGCGGCTCTTACCCGATACGGTCAGCTCGATATCGGTACGAAGCCAGAGCGGGATGCCGTCCTCGATCACGCGGTAGACCTTCAAGTTCATCATGTCTTTGTCAGCCGGCGCACTTTGCGCCCGTTTCAACCAGACTTCGCCCTTGGCATCCCAGTTGGGGATCGGGATCTCGTTGCCCGAGACAGTGAGCGAGAGAATTCCCATTTGTGACGGGATAGCGATTCGCTGTGGCATCGATTCCCATCGAAACTCGCCGGAAATCTGATGCTCACCCTTTGGCAATTTGACCGCGGGCCGGCCATCTCGCTCGACAATCACCACCAATTCTTCGCCGACGCGAACTTCCACCGGCCATAGTTCACTTGCTCCCGGTAACGGGATCCACGATTCGTCGAAAACCGAGACATCGATACTCCACGTCGCGCCGTTATCGTCGGCCTCAAGTTCGAGCCGGGAAGGCCAAAAGCAAACCGGCTCATTCGCGCTGCTGTAGAGTTTCGGACAATCGCGATGTTCATCACCCCACGTCACCCAGTCCTGCCAGGGCTTGAGCACGTCCGGAATCTCACGTTCCTGTGCCAAACCGGGTTCGGTTCCCAATAGCGCGAGAAGGCAAACGATCTTCACAAAGAAGGTGAGTGGGTATTTCTCAAGAAACATATTCAACCGTATTCATGGAGAGTCGATCCGCCGGGCCAGGTAGAAATCCTTCTGCCCAATGACATGTCGCGAAGGAGTCACGGAATCCTTGTCCCAGTGTAGTCGCTTGATTGAGACGCGGTGGTCGCGGAATCAATGGAGGGTCCAACATCCCCGGGCAGCTTTGGAAATCGGCCGCCGGCGGCCTGATCAATGTTTTAGCTCCATCGAGGGCTGTTACATGTCCGTTACACCTCCGGTTCACGTTTCCTGATTCAATACAGGTGTCGTTGCCTGCGTGTCTGTCGTGCTACTTTCGGAGGTCCTGTTGTGAACACCTTGTTCCGTTCGCTTATCATCGGTTGTTTTCTGTCCGCCGCTTCGATCGCGCTCGCCGATGCCCAGATGCCCGTAAGTGAGGTGACGGTCTTCAAGGATGGGCATGCGATGATCCTGCGCCGCGGGGAAGTAAGAACCAACGATGAAGGTCACGTCTCTCTGACATCGCTCCCTCGCCCTGTCATGGGCACCTATTGGCCATTCACCGACGACGTCAACGCGTCGTTGAAAAGCGTTTCAATTGGAACGCGAAAGTCTGATACGCTCCAACCGGCACGCACCTATGCCGACTTTCTGCGCGTCAACGCGGGAAAAGAAATCAAGCTCGTGTGGAATGAGGACCGCGTGCAGGGGCGGATCGTCGATGTTCCGGGTGGTGAACTGTTGCTCCTCGAATCAGAAAATACGTACCGTCTTCTGCCGGTTTCGGGGATTCGCGACCTGCAATTCGAATCCGAACCGATCACTCAGTTGGCCGCGACGCGTGAGGAACAAACACTCGAAATGCAGCTCGAGTGGGAAGATGCCCCTCGCGATGCCGCCACGGTCGGAATGATGTATCTGCAAAAAGGAATCCGATGGATACCGAGCTACAAGATCGAACTTGGCGTCGATGGTATCGCGGTGGTCAAACTCCAGGCCACGCTGATCAACGAACTCATCGACCTTGAAAATGCAAGCGTGCAATTGGTTGTCGGCGTGCCATCGTTCAAATTCAAAGAGACGCTCGACCCGATCGCCGGCACGTCGGCAAATGCCGACACGTCCTCGGAGTTATCCGCCTACTTTGCACACGGCTCGCAATCTGCCCATGCGATGAGCAACGCGATGATGACGCAGGTTGCACGGATGAGTGACTTTCGCGGCACACCCGTCGGCATCCAAGCGGCGAACCCGAACGACGCAACGCCTGACCTGGTCACCGGGAATCCGGGTGAAATGCACGTTTTCAAACTGGACGACGTATCGCTTCAACGCGGCCATCGCCAGGTACGGACAATCTCGCAGTGGGAGATTCCGTTCGAGGAGGTCCACAAGCTGGAAATCGATTCGCTGCCGCCCGCCGAATTCCAGCAGTATCACAACGGCCGGAACAACTCGGAATTTTCATCACTGATGAATTCGCCCAAGGTCAGCCGATTTGTGCGATTGACCAACACAACCGATGCTCCGCTGACGACCGCACCAGTTCTATTGCTCGATCAACGCAAACAACTCGTCATGGCCCAATCGATGATGACCTATGCCGCGATCGGCAGCCAAGTCGATCTGGAGGTCACAACCGCGGTCGATATTCAAGTCAGCCACGACGACCGCGAAACGGGCCGAAGGTCCAACGCGCTTGTTCACAACGGTAACAAGTTCGCACAAGTCGACTTGAACAGCACGGTCACTCTGGCCAACTACCGATCCGAACCACTGCGGGTAGAAATCGAGCGCCGTGTTTTCGGTGGTGTCGAAGGAACATCCGCAGACGGCGAAGTCACAACTCCGCTGTTCCACGAACAAATGCGGAATCGGCCACGTTGGTACGGGGTCTACAATTGGCCCTATTGGTGGAGCCACCTGAATGCGGTGCGAACCATCCGCTGGACCGTCGAAATACCACCGGGAGAATCCGAGACGGTTTCGGTCGATTGGTATTACTACTGGCGCTAGAGACGAAGCGCAGCGGTAGTGACACACTCAATCAGTGGTCCCGCGACGCCGTCGCGGGTCGTGATGTTCTCCCTGTACCCGCGACGGCGTCGCGGGGCCACGCTTTCGATTGATATTATTACTGGCGCAAGAGAAGTCGCGCAGCGATGATGATGCCGAAAACGGGCATCTCCTGCGACGGCGTCGCAGGCCCACACTCTTCACTCTTGAGTGGTCCCGCGACGCCGTCGCGGGTCGTGATGCTTTCCCTGTACCCGCGACGGCGTCGCGGGGCCACACTCAGTCGGCGATCTTTGCCACCAGATCGCATACTTTGCAGGAGTATCCCCACTCGTTGTCGTACCAGGAGATCACCTTGACGAAAGTGTCGTCGAGTTGGATGCCGCCGGTTGCATCGAATACCGATGTGCACTCTTCCCCGCGGAAGTCGGTCGAAACGACTTTGTCCTCGGTGTAACCCATCACACCTTTCATTTTGCCTTCGGAGGCTGCTTTCATCGCCTTGCAAATCTCTTCATAACCGGCACCCTTTTCGAGTTCGACCGTCAGGTCAACGACCGAGACGTCCGAAGTGGGGACGCGGAATGCCATGCCCGTCAGCTTGCCGTTAAGCTCGGGAATCACTTTGCCAACCGCCTTGGCGGCGCCAGTGCTCGAGGGAATGATGTTCTCGAGAATCCCGCGACCTCCACGCCAATCCTTTTTCGACGGGCCATCGACCGTTTTCTGGGTCGCGGTCGCAGCGTGCACGGTTGTCATCAATCCACGCTTGATTCCGAAGTTGTCGTGCATGACCTTTGCCAATGGAGCCAGGCAGTTGGTTGTACAGGACGCGTTGGACACGAATTGCTCACCATCGTACGAGTCGTCGTTGACTCCCATCACGAACATTCGGGTGTCATCTTTCGATGGGGCTGACATGACGACTTTCTTGGCGCCGGCATCGATGTGTCCCTGGGCCTTTTCGGAGGTCAGGAAAATTCCGGTCGATTCGACAACGATATCGGCTCCGGCTGATCCCCAAGCCAATTTCGAAGGATCCGTTTCCTCCGTGACCAGAATCTTCTTGCCGTCGACGATCAAGTGCTTGTCGTCGCTGGAAACCTCTCCCTTGAAGCGACCGTGGACCGAATCGTAGCGGAGCATGTAAGCGAGGTAGTCGTTGTCAAGCAAGTCGTTGATCGCAACGACTTCGATATCATCGCGCCCGACCGATGCACGAAAAACCATGCGGCCAATACGACCAAAACCATTGATTCCAATACGAATAGCCACAGTACCTTCTCCTACCGATTGATGGATGGTGGGGACTCGCCGAGGGGCGATTCCATGTCTTCCGTAAGTGATGCTTTCCAGATCCGGTCAGCAGTCTTACAAATGAGTCCAAATGGGATGAGGAACATCACGCCCGAAAGGGTCCGTTCGTCAGGCGGATTATAGGAATGCCCACCAAACCTGAACCAGCCCCCACCGATGTCCCGCGATTGCCGCTGTGGCGCCGCCCGCGCGGTGTCACCGCGGGAACCTGGCATTACGTTACCGAGCGGACGATCGCTGACCATTACGACGCGTTTGTGGCAGATACTCCGCTATGCGATACCGATACTCACCTGCTTGCCCAACTTCTTCCCGGCACGGGGCGTGTTTCCAGTGCCCCCCTTGAGCCGTCAACCGATCAACTTGAGCCATCAACCGATCAACTTCAGCAGTCAACAGAGCAACTCGAGCGGGCACGAGAACAACCCTCGAATTCTGCAGAATCGGAAGTTGTGCTCGATCTCGGCTGCGGCACCGGTCGCGCGGCCATCCCATTGGCCGAGCGTGGTTACCACGTCATCGCAATCGATCTCAGCCAGCGAATGTTGCGGGTAATGATGGACAAGGTGACTCCGATGAATTTATCGGGAATCGTTCATCCGATCCGTGCGAATCTTGTCGAGCTGGATTGCATCGCCGAGCGAACCGCCGACCATGCCGTCTGCTTGTTCAGCACACTGGGGATGATCCAGGGTCGGGAAAATCGACGCACGATGCTTCGTCACGTTGGACGCATCGTCGCTCACAACGGCACTTTCATGCTTCACGTGCACAACCGATGGGCAGCCGTTGCTGAGCGCGGCGGGCTCCGATCGCTGGCGGTATCCCGTTGGAAGTCACTGCGAAAAGGCGACGATGATTTTGGCGACTCTCGTTACCAGTACCGCGGTGTGGAAGAGATGTTCATGCATCGCTTTTCTCGTCGCGAGCTGATCCAGGATCTGCGAGCATGTGGCTGGGAGATCGACCGATTGTGGCGTTTGGCAATCGATGGCTCGATCGCCACGACGGCATTCGGAGTCGCTGGTGGATTCATCGTCACCTGTCGAAACGTCAAATCAAATTGACGCGGCGGCAACGATCAGCGATTGACCTGTTCCGCTTCGCTTTCGAGCGTTTGCCGGAGGAATTGACTCTGCGTCGCGCGACACGTGTCGAGCAAATCGTGCGTGTCACGCAACAACGACAACCACTGCAACTCTTCGGCGCTGGCTTCTCGCTCGATCTTGAGAGCTGCCCTTGCGATTGGCTCGATGTCACTGTTGCGCGCTATCAATCCAAGGCGGGCAGCGAGCGATTTGAGCCCCTCGATATCCTGGGACGCGGCAGCCTCGGCAATCCGTTCGACTTGGAAACCGATTTCAATGGCTGTCTGTTTTCGGACTGCGATCGCGCCCGCCGCAAGGTGCGGAGTGCGTGCTTCGATCTTCTCGGCGAAGTGTTCGACCAGTTTTGGATCGAATTGTGAACCGGCACATCGCCGGAGTTCTTCGATCGCTTCCTCGTGCGAGCGTCCTTTTCGGTAAACGCGATCGGAAACCATTGCGTCGTAGCCGTCGCAAATCGTCAGCAATCGTGCGCCAAGCGGGATCATTTCGCCCGTCGGCAAGTGCGGGTCCCGAGCCGATCCACCATAGAACGCATGATGGTTGGCAATGATCCGCGATAATGCGGGACAATCGAAAGCGCTGGCAATGATCTCGGCACCGATGCGATCGTGTCGTCCCATCAACTCCCATTCAGCGCGGCTCAGTGGCCCTGGTTTCAACAGAATATCGTCGGGGACGCCAACCTTGCCGATGTCGTGCAACAGAGCCGCGATTTCGAGAACATACGTCTCACCTGGATCGAACAATCCATCGGCCACGCGTGCACACAGATCGGCTACCCGACGGCTGTGTTCCGCCGTATTTGCATCGCGATACGAAAGCGCCGTCACCAGTGCCGTCACCGCCTGATACGGAATGTCGATCCGTTCACGCTTGAATTCGTTACTGCCTTCGCTGGTTTCGGCCTCGGCGATTTTCAGATTGTACGCGATCACGCGATCACGTCCTTCGCGTTTGGCAACGTACAAACAGGCGTCGGCCTGGTTGATGAGGTCCTGGGGATCGCTCGCTTCAAATCGTAATTCGGAGACCCCGAAACTCGCACTTAGTCGCAACCCGGCGGGATCGAGAAGTCGGATTTCCGTGATGGCCTGACGCGTTTGTTCCGCCACGTCCATCGCCTGGTTCAAGCTGAACTGCGGAAGCAGGATGCAGAACTCCTCTCCACCGTAGCGGCACACCAAACCGTGGTCTTTGTGGATATTGCGAACTAACTTCGAGACCTGGCGCAACACCTCATCACCGGTGTGGTGGCCATGCGTGTCGTTGACACTCTTGAAATGGTCGATGTCAAGCATCACACAGGAGAGCGGCGTGCCGATCGCCTTGGCTTCGTTCCACAAGCTTTCGAAAGTTTCAAAGAATGCGCGGCGGTTTAAGCAACCGGTCAACGCGTCCTGGGTCGCCAGGATTTCGAGTTCGCCATTTTTGCGTTTGATTTCGTCGCGACTGTTTCTCAGCAGACTGAGCATGCGCTCGAGTTCCGCGCGATGCTCTTCCACGTGCGTAACGTCCCGGAACGTCGCCAGTGCACCCCGCTGCGCCCTCTCTTTGCCCAAGGGGGCCGCGTTGACCGAGAAAATTCGCTGCACACCGCTCGCCAATTCGTAACGCAATATGCGCTCGGACTGCAGCTCGCATTGCTCGATCGCCAGCGACCATGGATAGTCATCGTCGTCGATATCTGATTCGATCCAACCGAGTTCCTTCGCCAATTTCCCTGTCAATTCTTCTGGCGAATCATCCACCATGTCGGCGAATGCACGGTTGGCCAGGACCACGCTTCCACGTTCATCCAAAACGAGCAAGCCCTCGGCCAATGTGTCCAGCGCATGGCGGACTCGGTCCGGAACCACTTGCGTGCTGTTGAATAGTCGGAGAATCCGGATGACAAAGAACGTATAGGTAAACACGCCGCAAATCAGGAAGAACGCCAACAATCGAATCAGCGGATGGTGCATGATTCGCGCGAACGTGGTCGTGTGTGGCTGGTGGAAACAAAGTTCGACGTTCCCCCACGGTCGGCGATTCAACGTGATCGGCACCATCACCGAGTCGACTTTGCTCTCTTTGACATCCGAGCCCGGCCAGATTTCATCGTGATGCCCTGTTTCGACCCGCAACACTCCCATATCGCTGCGGATCCCCACCGAGAGCAGGTCGGGGTTGCGATCCACCTGGGTTTGCAATGTCGTCGCCAGGTCGACCCACTGTTGCTTGCGCACGTGGGCTGCCGCATTGATCGCGATTGACTCGCTGAGGTCCTGGCGGGCGCGCATCTTGATCGGAGCGGAATCGGGGATAAACCCGAACCACTGTGCTCCCAGGATCAGACTCGCGCCGACGCACACAAGCGCAACGGCGAGCCTGAACGATGCGAAATACATCTTGCCCAATGAATTGGCCCTACTGTTCAATCGAACTTTCACGGCCTAACCCCACGTGCGGAGCGGGCCTAGTGGAAGTTTTGCTCACGCCGGAGCACAGGTGGACCTTTTCTTCGTGGCAGACTCTAGCGACGGCGAAGTCACGACGGGAATGAATGGTCATGACGGATGGGGCGGTTCTGTCAATTCTTTGAAAACAAGGCTTGTGTGCGACAAGTCCGTTAACCGTTTCAGTCCAACATGTTCTCGACTCCATCGGCCAGGCGAGACGCTCCCCGGTACGCCGTCAGCAGCGCCGTCGGGTCAACGATCCGCCACGCGGGTAGCGTCGACGTGAGCGCTGTCATGAAGGCACCTCCTCGCAACGCCCACAGCACGTAACCAACTGAGAAGACTCCTGCTGCACTTCCCGCCGATCCGACATAAATGCTGATCGATCGCGGGTCTTCCGCATCACGTGCCTCATCCCACATTTGCCATACGATCGCCTGATCAATGTCAATCTGAAGCAACCGCTCGAGCATCTCGACCTGGACTGAATATTCCTGGCTCGAAAAATCAAGCGAAGATCCAGACCCAAACAATGCTTGATAGGTTGCCGCAAACGTACTTTCAGATTGCTGCTGCAGTGCCATCGCATCGCGGTCTTGGTCGTTCGACGAGCCGTTCTCAAGCTCCGCCCAAGGCGCACCACCGCCGCCGGAACCGACATAGGGAGTGGGCGTGGGCGGAGGATCGGACGATGGCGGTGGCTCTGGTTCCGGATCGGGTTCCGGATCGGGATCAGGGTCCGGTTCCGGCTCTGGCTCCGGCTCCGGCTCTGGCTCGGGTTCCGGTTCGGGATCGGGATCGGGATCGGGAGCAGGCGCACCGGCAATCACTTCGATTTCCACTTCGACGATGTTGCTGGTCAATGAACCGTCGCTCGCCTGATAGAAGAACGAATCGAAGCCGAAGAATCCGCCGTCGGGTGTGTAAACCAGTCCGCCGCCGGGCTGCAGTGTCAGTGTGCCGCCCGTCGGAGGGCTGACGAGCACCGTCGTTAACGTGTCCCCGTCAATGTCGCTGTCGTTGAAAATCACCCCGGGATCGGCCACGGTCAAAGTTTGGCCCGCATTGACGCTGTAGTCCTCGGCCACCGCAACGGGTGCATCGTTCGCGGCAATCACATCCACGTTGGTCGATCCAACAATGATCGTGCCGCCACCGCCGAGGCCGACGTTGTTATTATCCGTAATCGTGATGTCGATCGTATCGATGTCGTTTCCAAACGCGTTCAAGACACTTGTATATTGGACGTTCGACACAACATCCAGGAAAGCGTTCAAGGACGCTTGATCGCCTGTCAGCGAAATCGTGCCGGTTCCGCTGCCGGCGACCGTGATTCCGCCACCACTTGTTGCCGAAAGTGTCCCACCGGCGCTTGTTGATAGACTTAACGTCAGGGCGCCCGCTGCGGAATCAACATCGCTGATGTCAATGGCAGCCAGATTGATACCGGTCGCAATGTCTTCCACCGCGGTGACATCACTCGGCACACCGCCGATATTCGTCGGATCGTCATTCATCGCCGTGATGTCCACGTTGACGGTGCCGAGATTGATCGTTCCACCGCCGCCGCTGCCAAAGTTACCGTTGTCAGTCACGTCGACCTGAATCGTATCCGCATCGTCGCCGGCTGCGTTCAAGGCGCTGGTGAATTGGATGTTCGAGGCAACATTAAGGAATGTGTTCAGATCGGTTTGGCTGCCCGTCAACGTCAACACGCCCGTGCCGCTGCCTGCGACGGCGACTCCACCGCCGGTTGTCGCGGCCATGGTACCACCCGACCCCGTGGTCAATGTAATCGCCAAATTACTGGTTGCCGAATCGACATCCAGCACGTTGATCAAACTCAAATCAACATCGCTGGCCACGTCTTCGGTCACCGTGATGTCCGTCGGAAAGCTTCCTGTGTTGGTCGGGTCGTCGTTGATACGGGTGATCGTCACCGTGGTCGCCGCCAGCACACTCTGTTCGCCACTGCCGCCTTGATCGTTGACGGTCACACTGATGTCGGTGTTGAACGTTAACGCCGGGCCGCCGTTTTCCGTCGGCGTGAAGGTAACGTCGTCGAGCGCCAAGTCGGCCTCCGCCACCGTCAGTCCCGTTGCCGTGTAGACACCCGTCCCCGGTCCGGTCTCGCTGAAGCCGCCGCCGGAAATGGTGCCGGCCGTCGGATCGGTCAGTGTGATGGTCAGCGAGAGGTCGTTCTCGCCGGCATCGACGTCGCTGACCGTCAGTCCACCGAACAGATTCGTCGCGCCCACGTTGTCGTTCAGGCTCGTCGTCGTCAATGAACCGGCACCGGTCGGATCGTCGTTGACGCGTGTGATCGTCATGGTGGTCGCGGTCAGCACGTCCTGTTCACCACTGTCTTGGTCGTTAACCGTCACACTGATGTCAGTGTTGAACGTGCCCGATGGTCCACTGTTGTTGGTCGGAGTGAAGGTGGCGTTATCGAGTGCCGTGTCGGCTTGGGCTTGTGTCAATCCCGTCGCCGTGTAAACACCCGTCCCCGGTCCGGTTTCGCTAAAGCCGCCACCGGCAATTGTCCCCGCCGTCGGATCGGTCAATGTGATTGTCAAAGACAGGTCGTTCTCGCTGGCATCGACGTCGCTGACCGTCAGTCCGCCGAACAGATTCGTCGCACCCGCGTTGTCATTCAGGCTGGTCGTGGTGAGACTTCCCGCACCGATGGGAGCGTCGTTGCTGCCCGTGATCGTGACCGTGACCGTTTCGGTATCGCTCAGCGGCGTGCCGTCGTCATC
>JAHELS010000376.1 GCA_024644085.1 Rhodopirellula sp. | reverse complement strand
TTAGCTTATCAGTTTTTCGCAACGCTGCGGTGAAACTTTCACGGCCGTTCCCAGCGGCTGTGCGAACAGGCTGACCCTCAATTCCTCGATCATCCAGCGAAATTCAGACTGCGCCTGGTGTCGCGGAGTGCGCGCCGCTTCGGGCACTCGCTCGAGCCAACGGTCCCACAACCGAGCGACCACCTCGGTCGATTCGGCGTCCCGCGATGCCGACCCGCTGCGGATTTTGTCCAACCGGTAAGCGACCGCGTGCAGGTAACGCGGGTAATGTTTCAACCATTGCCATGGCGTCACACTCAGAAAACCTTCTGCTAACAACCATTCCAGCTGCTGGCGCACGTCACGCAGCACCGGAGCACTTCGATCACTTCCGCGAGATTCCAATTCGCTGCGAACCGAAAAGTACTTCTCCGCAAGATTCGCCAACCACCCCGCGATCTCCTGGGTGGCTTCGGCAATACGTCGGCTTCGCTCCCCGCGCCGAGCCTCGAACGCCTCCTTCGATCGAACGACACCTTCTCCTTCGACAAAAGCGATTCGCGCAAGCAGGTCGATCAACGCCGGTTCCATCTTGGCGGCGGAGATGATCGGTGCGAGTTTGATCTTTGCTTCGTCGAGCGCCGGCAACCAACGCACCTGGTTGCGAAGCTCCTTGCGCTCAGTGATTGCGTACAACCGTGTCAATCCCTGGCTCAATGCCGCCTCGGCTGTGCTTTGGTCGGGGAACAGCGATGTTGACACCGCGTCACCGCGATCGACAAGCCCTGGATACTGGGCCACTTGCACGCCGCCGAGTTCGCGCACCACCTCGCGAGGAAGCTCGGGAATATCGAACGTGGTGATCGATTCGCGTGACCACGACTCGTCGCTCGCGCCGGCCGCCGGAGCGCGATCGGTGGTGGTCGCGAAACGCTTTTGCAGCCCCTTGAGTTCACGACCCGCCGCCACGCTTTCGCCTTGATCGTCGACTACCGTCACCAGGAAATCGAGGTGATCATCGAGTTTATCATGGCGAAAGTCGTCCGCTTTGATCGGCATTTCCGCGTGACGCGACATTGCATCGCAGACCGCCGACATGAAGGGTCGTTTGCCGTAATCGTCGCGCAACTCGTCTGCGATTTTTGCCGCCACCTCGGCGGCTGGTACCAGGTTTCGGCGGATCCGTTTCGGCAGCGACTTGATCATCGCGGTCAATTTGGTCGTCAGCATTCCGGGAACGAGCCAGCCCAGTCGGTCGTCATTGATCTGCGAAAGGGCCGCCTGGTGAATCTTGACATGGATCCCGTCATGATCGGTGCCGGGCTCGAATCGATACTCCAGCGGCAGGCTTGAATTGCCGACCGACAATTGATCGGGAAAGTCTTCGCTGGTGATCGCCTCGCCGGTGATATCGAGCAGGTCGCCCCCGTGCATGAACGGAGTATTTGTTTCTGTCACTTCCGGAGGAGATTCAAGCCATTTTGAAACGCTCGCAGCATCCGGTGTTTTTCGCGCCCAATCGGGAGGCTCGACGGCGCGATCGAATTTTTCCAGCCGGCCGCGATCGTAAACGTCCTCCGGCAAGCGCGACTGGTAGAAACGGGCGACCACGTAGTCATCAATCACAAGGTCACGCCGTCGCGTCTTGGCAGCGAGCTGCGAAATCGCTTCACGGAGGGCACGATTGTGGCGAACCAGTCGAGCATTGGTCCGCAATTGTTGCTCGGCCAAGCCGTGGTCAATCAACAAATCACGAGCCGTGACCGGATCGATTGGCGAAAGCGGCACGCGGCGGCGGGTCACAACCGGCAATCCGAACAGCGTCACGTTTTCGTAACAGAAAGCACCACCCGACTTCGCACTCCAGTGCGGATCTTGATGCGAACGTTTCAGCAAATGCGCGCCGACACTCTCGATCCACCGCGGGTCGATTCGCGCGACAGTGCGGGCGTACTGTTTGGCGGTCTCAACCAATTCAGCGGCGACGATCCATTTCGGTTTCGAGTTGAACACTCCGCTGCCGGGCCAAAGAAACAATTTCAATCCGCCGGCGCCGGTGTATTCGTTCTTCTCGCCTGCCATCGCAACGCCCGACAACAGACCGGCCAGCAGAGATTGATGAATCGCCGCATAGCGATCATCGTCCACCAGCTTTGCGTCGTCGTCACAGTAGCGAATCTTGCCGATCCGCGAGGATTTGTTCTTACTCCGATCGCGGTCGATCGATGTTTCCGCCATCTTGTGAAGCTGGCGATAAACGTCCGCCCACTCGCGCATTCGAGTCGGCGAAAGAAATTGTTTTCTCAGCACCCGTACCAACTTGTTCCGGCTGTGGTCACCGCGTGCTTTTTGGTAGTAACGCCACAATCGCAGCTGGCCAAGAAAGTCGCTGCGATCATCGGCAAAGGCGCCGTGGGCTTCGTCGGCCGCCTGGCGCTTGTCGGGCGGCCGGTCGCGCGGATCCTGCGCCTCCAATGCCGCGGCGATCGGCAAAACCTCGGCAAGGCAACCATTTTCGTCGGCGGCCAGGATGATCCGCCCGACTCGCGGATCGACCGGTAGCCGACCGAGTTTCCATCCGATGTCGGTCAACTCGTGGCGGTCATCGAGGGCTCCGAGCTGAATCAACGTGCGGATTCCCTCTCGGATCGCTTCGTCGCGCGGCGGATCGAGTAACGGGAACTCGTCGAGTTTGCCGAGCCGCAGCGTTTTGGTTCTCAGCACAACCGACGCCAGGTTCGTGCGGCGAATCTCCGGCGTGGTGAACGCGTCGCGCGAATCGTAATCTTCGGCCGAATAGAGCCGGATGCAGACGCCCGGTCCGATGCGGCCGCAGCGACCGGCACGCTGGTCCGCACTCGCGCGGCTGACCGGTTCGATCGGCAATCGTTGCAGCTTGCTACGCGGGCTGTAGCGGCTGATCCGCGCCGTTCCCGAGTCAATCACGTATCGGATGCCGGGTACCGTCAAAGAACTCTCGGCGACGTTGGTGGCAAAGATAATGCGTCGGCGTCCGCCACCGGGATGAAAGATCTTTTGTTGCTGTGCCTGCGGCAGCCGAGCGTACAACGGCAACAGGTCGACGCGCCCGTCCAAGCCGAGCCGCTTGAAATGTCCGCCCACTCGATGCGAAACCTCGCGGATGTCTCGCTCGGTCGGCAGGAAGACCAACGTATCGCCTGCGCCGATCCGGTTGGTTTCATCGAGCCCCGCAATCACGTGCCGCGACAGGTCGTAGCCGCGAGATTCGTCCTCGACAACATCCTCCCACGCAGCGTAACGGATCTCGACCGGATAACCACGGCCTTCGACGTTGATGATCGGCGCCGGACCTCGGTCATCGGAAAAATGATTGGCAAATCTTTCCGCATCGATCGTTGCCGAGGTGATGATGATTCTCAAATCGCTTCGTTTTCCCTGAAGCCGTCGCAAATAGCCGAGCAGAAAATCGATGTTCAGCGATCGTTCGTGAGCTTCGTCGATGATGATCGCGTCGTAGGCATCCAGGAACCGATCCGATTGGGTCTCGGCCAACAGGATCCCGTCGGTCATCAGCTTGACCAACGTTTGATCGCTGGTTTGATCCCCAAATCGCACTTGGTAACCAACGATCTGGCCCAGCGGCGAATCGAGTTCCTCGGCCAGCCGCGCGGCGATGCTGCGGGCAGCGAGACGACGCGGCTGGGTGTGCCCAATCATCGCTTCGCGACCGAGTCCCGCTTCGAGACAAAGTTTTGGCAACTGGGTGCTCTTGCCGCTGCCGGTTTCGCCACAGACGACGATGACTTGCCGATTGCGAATCAGGTCGACCAGTTCGTCGCGGTGCGCGGTAATCGGTAGATCGGAGGGATACGTCAGACGAGGCGAGGCGGATCGGCGCAGTTCAAGCAAGGCAGCCGATTCTGCGACCAGTGCTTGAAATTTCTGTTCAGAAACTCTTTTGCGCGCCCTTCGCAGCCGGAACCGATCGATCCGCATTACGTCATCAAGGGTCGGATCAGTCGGCCGCTGTGAGACGATTGACGGAGAGGCAGGTTTTTGATTCATGGGGGACCTGTGCTGGTCAGTTTAACGACTAACCAACGACACGCGCGCCAACCCTGCCCGGTTGTTACCGCCATCACGCATCAACGATGCAGATGCCGCTGTCGATTCACTTGATCGGCGATATCAATCTTTCGATCAACCATCGGCAGAATCCAGGGATTATGCCGCAACAACGAATAGTCGACCGAAGCCATGTCAACACTTGGGTCGACCAAGGCGTGGGGATAGCGATAGTTCATCATCACATGGGTGAACGCAT
>JAHELS010000375.1 GCA_024644085.1 Rhodopirellula sp. | reverse complement strand
TGGGCGCGCTGTGGCCGGAGAGTTCGACGCAATTGCGATCTCACGCGTTCGAGAGCGCGAAAGAACATTGGGCGTTCCAGCCTGTTCAAGATCCCTCAGTACCCTCAATCGGTCGGGATGTCGATGTAAGGAGTCCGATCGACGCTTTCGTGCTAAGCAAACTTCACGGAGCGGGACTATCGTATTCGCCTGAATCCGATCGCCGGACATTGATTCGTCGATTGTCATATGCCTTAACGGGTCTTCCCCCGAACGCAACGGATGTGGAACGATTCGTTGCCGACGCATCAAATGACGCCTACTCAGCCCTTGTTGAGAAATACCTTGCTTCGCAGCAATACGGCGAGCACTGGGCTCGGCATTGGCTGGATGTTGCTCGTTATTCGGATACCAAAGGGTACGTTTACGCTCGCGAAGAACGTTTCTGGGTGCATGCGTGGCGGTATCGCGATTGGGTCGTCCGCGCGTTGAATGAAGACATGCGGTACGATCGTTTTCTCTTGTTGCAGCTAGCGGCCGACCAAGTCGCGGAAAAAAGGCATGAAGACTTGGCCGCCATGGGATTCCTGACGATTGGTCGACGGTTTCTAGGCGTCAATCGCGACATCATGGATGACCGTATCGACGTTGTCACTCGAGGAACGCTGGGATTGACGGTTGGTTGTGCTCGCTGTCATGACCATAAGTACGACCCGATTCCTACCGCCGACTACTACTCGCTATACGGGGTTTTCAACAGCTGCGCAGAAAATCTTGTGCGGCTGGACCATTCTCCTCTCGATGACCGTTTTGAAATGGAGTTACAGGAACGTGTTGCGGCACTGCAGGAGAAACTCAAATCGAGTCGTGACGAATCATCAAAACGAGCTCGTAGTCGGATTCGCGACTATATGCATGCTCAAACGGAACTGCACAAGTATCCGCCTAACGGTTTCGATCAGATCTTCTCGAAGGCGGATCTACTACCCGCTTTTGTGCGAAGGTGGGAATCGTATCTAAGGAACGCAAAACAGCGGCGCGATCCCGTGTTTGTTGCGTGGCATTTTTTTTCAGACCTTCCGCCCGAGACATTTGCAGCCGAATCACCAGCCGTTTGTGCGAAGATTTGTCGGCAAGCCCCGACGCATCTCAACCCGCTCGTTGCCGCCGTCTTCGAAACACCGCCAAGCAGCTTTTCCGAAGTCATCGATCGGTACGGCAAGCTATTCGCTCAGATCGATGCTGAATGGAGCAAGCAGAATGAAGCTTTGGGAGTGGACCGATTGCAGGATCCCGCAGCCGAGCAAATTCGCCTCGTCATGTTTGGTCCCAGTTCTCCTTGCGAAGTTCCCAAGGAGGGTATTGTCCACACCGAAACATTTTTCGATAGCGACACCTGTACGGAACTATGGAAACTGCAAGGAGAGATTGATCGCTGGTTAATCGGCCCGGAGCAACCGCCTGGTTACGCTTTGATTCTCGAGGATCGGCCTACTGCTTCGGAACCACGAATCTTCCGACGAGGCAACGTTCTGAACCAGGGCGATGATGTTCCACGGCAGTTCCTGGCAGTCTTGTCGGGACCGGATCGGAAGCCGTTTCAGATCGGCAGTGGGCGTCTGGAACTTGCCCGTGCCATTATCGACAAGTCCAACCCGCTAACCGCGCGCGTGATTGTCAATCGAGTATGGGCTCAGCATTTCGGCACGGGCCTGGTTTCGACGCCGAGTGACTTTGGGCTGCGGGCCGAGTCACCGACTCATCCAGAGTTATTGGATTGGCTGACCAGCCGGTTTGTCGCCGAAGGCTGGAGCCTGAAGAACCTCCATCGACGGATTGTTACGTCATCAGTTTTTCGGCAGTCATCGTTCGGGCCGGAAACCGAGGACGATCTTGCGCACGCCATCCAAGACGACCCCGACAATCGACTACTTTGGAGGATGAATTCGCGGCGTCTGACTTTTGAACAGTTTCGCGATTCCATGCTGGCCGCCACGGGAGAGCTCGATTTACACGTCGGTGGCAAACCTGCGGATTTATTCAAAGACACGTCGAGCGTTCGGCGCACTCTCTATGGCTTGGTTGATCGCCAGTTCTTGCCGGCCATTTTGCGAGTGTTTGATTTCGCGAACCCAGATCTGCACGTGCCAAAACGCAGTCAGACCACAGTGCCACAGCAGGCGCTGTTCTTTATGAATCACCCTCTGGTTCTGGAGCGGGCCCGACAACTGGTATCCATATGCAACGAGAATGCAGCTCCCCGCGATGTGGTTGAAGAGATGTTTCAGCGCGTCCTGCACCGCCCTCCGACTGATTCGGAACGCAACGATGCCATGCAGGTTGTTTCCCTGGCAACGGCTGAAAGTCGATTCGTTCGTCCAACGGCGTCCGCCTGGTCGTACGGTTACGGTTGGTACGACGAAGACACTCAACGTGTTGAACGTTTTAACAAGCTACCACACTTTACTGGCGAATCTTGGCAGGGTGGACCTGCGTGGCCCGACCCGAAGCTAGGCTGGGTACAACTCTCTGCGATCGGAGGTCACCCCGGAAATACTCGAGAAACAGCCTGCATCCGTCGCTGGACGGCGCCGCGAGATTTATCCGTACTTGTGGAGTCCATCTTACGCCACGAAGTGGCTGCCGGAGATGGCGTACGAGGATTCATCGTCCACTCGCAAGATGGACTACTCGGTGAAGCAAAGGTGCACCAGTCATCGGCGCTTTTAAATACCGAAACGATTCAAGTCATGGAAGGCGATACGCTCGATTTCGTCGTAGATATCGACAACGTGTTGAATAGCGATCAGTACTTATGGAAAGTGAGCCTGACGGCAGCGGATGCATTGGGCTCAGAGATGAAATGGGATTCCGAAGCCGACTTTCCAAGCAACGCGGCAAACCGGCTGGGGCCGCTGGAGCAGGTCGCTCAGATTCTGTTTTGCTCGAATGAGTTTCTGTTTGTGGACTAACCGAGATCGATGGAACATCCCTTTTCGCGGACAGGATCGCCCGGACCATTGTCACAAGAGAACGACGAATGGAATTCAAAACATCGAACTCACTGAGTCGGTCGTTAAACCGACGCGATGTAATCTTGCGTTCCGGCCTGGGGCTAGGATCGCTCGGGTTAAACGCAGTCCTGGCAGATGACGGATTGTCAGCTGAAGCTGAAACCGGTCCACACTTCGCCGGAAAAGCAAAGCGAGTGATTCAGTTCTTTCTCAACGGCGGCCCGTCACATGTGGACACCTTCGACCACAAGCCTGCTTTGGAAAAGTATTCAGGGAAGCGATTGAGTGAAACGCTGACGACCGAACGCAAAACCGGTGCGGCGTTTCCATCGCCCTTCAAATTCCGGCCCTATGGAGAATCCGGGATTGTGGTCAGCGAACTCTTTTCTCGGACGGCACAGCACATGGACGAGATCGCCGTGATTCGTTCAATGTACGCGCAAGTTCCCAACCACGAACCGTCACTGATGCTGATGAATTGTGGAGATTCCGTGCAGGCTCGCCCCAGTGCCGGAGCGTGGGTGTTGTACGGTCTTGGCGCGGAGAATCGAAACCTGCCTGGTTTCATCGCCATGTGCCCCCGCGGGCTTCCGATCAAGGATGCGGAGAACTGGCAGTCGGCCTTTCTGCCCGGCGCGTACCAAGGAACGCACATCGACACTCAGTACACCAAGCCAAGTCGGCTGATTGAGAATATCGAACACCCCCAAATCAGTGCGGCCGATCAAGAACGTCAGCTTGAGTTGCTGGCGAATTGGAATCGGCAGCATCGATCCCAGCGACTCGACCGGCGTCTCGAAGCCCGAATTCAATCCTATGAACTGGCGTTTCGAATGCAGACAGAAGCCAGCGAGGCTTTCGATGTTACGAAGGAACCGCAATCCATTCGCGACCTTTACGGTGACAGTGTGCATGGACGTCAAACGCTGATTGCACGACGGTTGGCCGAACGTGGCGTCCGCTACATTCAACTGTGGCACGGGGCCGGTCAACCTTGGGACAATCATGACAACATCGCCGATAACCACCGAAAACTGGCCGCTGAGATCGACCAACCTATTGCTGCGCTCTTGAGCGATCTCAAATCACGGGGAATGCTGGACGAAACATTGGTCGTCTGGGGTGGCGAGTTCGGGCGTACTCCAACAGTGGAACTTTCCGGTGACGGCACTTCCAAGCTAGGACGAGATCACAACCACTACGGATTCAGTGTTTGGCTGGCCGGCGGTGGCATCAAGGGCGGAACCGTTTACGGAGCGACCGACGAATTTGGATTCAAGGCTGAACAGAATCCGACAAGCGTTCATGA
>JAHELS010000014.1 GCA_024644085.1 Rhodopirellula sp. | reverse complement strand
GGCTCATCTGAACGAGCGACAAGTGTCCTGCGTGCAAGGCGCCCATCGTCGGCACCAATCCAACGCTTCGCCGCCCCGGCGCCAACGACGACACGTACTGCCTCGCCTCGCCGGGCGTTCGCAAGATTTCCATCGGTCAGATCGCCGACGTGGCTTCTTCGAGCACATGTTCGCTGACATAGATGGGCAACGGCGGTGAAAAGGTCACCGCGACTGCGATCGCGTCACTGGGCCGCGAATCGATCTCGATCAAATCGCCATCCTGTTTACGCAGCCGCAGCTGGGCGAAATACGTGCTGTGGTTCAACTCGCTGATGATCACGCTCTCGACCGTTGCACCGAGCGAGCTGGCAACGCTGACAACGAGATCGTGCGTCAACGGGCGCGGTGGTTCATAGTCATCCTTGACGCGACGATCGATATTCGTCGCTTCGAAGATGCCAATCAAGATGGGGAACTCGCGTTTACCGTCGACTTCCTGGAGATAGATAACCTGGTTTTCAGTCAGTTCGGAAATGATGATCCGAGCCAATTGCATCTGGACAGGCATGAGACCGGTGTCCGTGGGCCGTGAACAGTGAAAAACAATAAAGGTTGCAGACGAGATCGTTTGTTGTCGCCCCCTCGCAAAACGCCCCCTGAGTATAGCGTGTTCCCACGGGAGCAAATGTCGCGACCGGCGAAATCGGTCGCCGGAAATGATGCGTCAGGGATCATTGCTCGAGTCGGAAAATCGTGGTCGCCAACGGCGGCAGATTCACCATCAGCGAGTCCGGTCGACCGTGGTGACCCTCGCCTATTGTGTTACGCCCCGGATAATTGCCGAGGTTGCTGCCACCATAGGCCTCACTGTCGCTGTTGAAAACTTCTTTCCAAAAACCCGATTGCGGAACACCGACACGATAGTCATTTCGAACAACCGGCGTGAAGTTCGAGCAGACCAGAATCGGCGGAGCGCCATCCATCCCCTTACGCAGGAAGATAAGTGTGCTGTCCTGCCAATTCATGCAATCGACCCACTCGAATCCTTCGCCCGAGAAGTCGAATTGGTGGAGTGCGGGGTTCTCGATTACCAACTTGTTCAGATCGGAAACGAGCTGCTGGACGCCACGATGCGTGTCAAAGTCAAGCAGTTCCCACTGTGGTCCGTCGTCGTGATTCCACTCATTCCACTGGCCGAGCTCCCCCCCCATGAACAAAAGCTTTTTGCCGGGGTGAGTCCACATGTACGAGTACAGCAGTCGCAGGTTCGCGAATTTTTGCCACATGTCGCCCGGCATCTGGCTCAGCAAGGCGCCCTTACCATGCACGACTTCGTCGTGGGACAACGGCAGCATGAAGTTCTCGGTAAAGGCATAGATCATGCTGAACGTCAGATCGTTCTGATGATGGCTGCGGTGGACCGGTTCCTTCTGCATGTACTCGAGCGTGTCATTCATCCAGCCCATGTTCCACTTGTAGGTGAAACCGAGGCCTCCGTCGTAGGTGGGCCGCGAGACGCCGGGCCAGGCGGTCGACTCCTCCGCTGCGGTGACGACACCGGGATACTGCTCGTGAACCGCGACATTGAATTCTCGAAGAAAGTCAATCGCCTCGAGGTTTTCGCGGCCGCCGTATTGGTTGGGAATCCAATCGCTGTCCTCGCGGCTGTAATCGAGATAAAGCATCGATGCCACCGCGTCGACACGCAGCCCGTCGATGTGATACTTGTCCAGCCAAAACAGCGCGTTGGCGACGAGGAAATTCCTCACTTCGTTTCGGCCGTAGTTGAAAATCAGCGTGCCCCAATCGGGATGTTCGCCCTGGCGTGAATCGGCGTGTTCGTACAGAGCCGAGCCGTCAAAGTACGCGAGGCCGTGCCCGTCTTTAGGAAAGTGTGCGGGCACCCAGTCGATAATGACGCCGATCCCATGTTGGTGCATGTAGTCGACAAAGAACATGAAGTCTTCCGGCGACCCGTGTCGGGCTGTTGGCGCGTAATAGCCCACCGTCTGGTAACCCCATGATCCGGTGAAAGGATGTTCGCTGACGGGCATCAATTCGATGTGAGTGAAATGCATCCGGTGGCAATAGTCGACCAGCCGTTTTGCCAGGTCCCGATAGTCGAGCCAGCCATGTGTGCGCCCCGGGCCTTTCTGCCAGCTGCCGAGGTGAACCTCGAAGACGTTCATCGGCGCGTGCATCGGATTCCATTCTCTGCGCCGACTGAGCCAATCGTCGTCACCCCATTGATACGTATCGAGATCGGAAACGATCGACGCGGTCAACGGTGGCATTTCGGCCGCGAACCCGAGCGGATCACTCTTGTCGATCCATTCGCCGTGTTGATTCAGGATTCGATACTTGTACTTGTCACCGACCTTTGCACCAGGGACGAACAGTTCCCAGATCCCGAGGTGTTCCATCACACGCGCGGTGTGCTTGCGTCCGTCCCATCCGTTGAAGTCACCGACGACCTGGACGCTGCGCGCGTTGGGCGCCCATACGGCAAAATTCACACCGGGGGTGTTGTCGACCTCGCGGGCGTGGGCGCCGAGCCGTTCATAGAGTTGGTGATGACGGCCTTCGCCGATCAGGTAGCGATCGAGATCGCTGAAGACCGATGGGGCGGCGTAGGGGTCATTCATGTTGCGAAGTTCGCCGGTTTTCGTTGTCATCTGAATGCGATATTTCGGGTTGGCATTTCGGGCAATCCTTGCATCATCTTCGCAGACGCGGTGATCGTCGACCGCCCCGTTGCAAATCGCTTCGAAAAACCCACCGGGATGAAGTCGCCGCATCGGCCGCCGATGTCCGGAGTTGTCGATGATCCAGGCGGCTTGCGCGTCCGGCAGGTAGCTTCGAACCGCAGTTGCCTCGGTACCACGATAATCGATCGGATGCGGCCCGAGCACGGCGGATGGATTCTCGTGCGTTCCGTCGATCAGTTGGCCGATGGTCGAGATCGAGACTTCAGTGTGCATTATGATTCCGCTAGCGTGCTTTTGAGGGAATGGATTCGGGACTTAAAAGGGCCGGAAAAATCAGGCCGCCTGGCTGAGATGAGCTATGCCGATTCAAAAAGATCGGCCGCCGCGAAACGTCGCCGGGGCGGCGATGAATCGCTGGTGGCGCCACCGCCGAGCAACCATTGCCGCAAGGAATCACTCGGCTGGACCGGCGAGTGCGGTGGCGAAACGCTTCGGTGCGGCGAATCGACACGGAGTCGTGGTGACTCGGACCCACCCAGATTCGCCCCGCTGTCGCGACCCAAAGAGACGACCCGCGAGGCAACCAGGCAGGCCTGCACGCGATGAATCGAAAGTGCCCGGTCGATTCGGCGCCACAGGTCCGCGTGCTGGACGTCGATTCTGCGGCCGAAGTGCTCCCACACGAAGTCGTTTTCGCGCCACCTCGGAAGCGAGTCGGAAAGCGATCGAATCAGGTATCGATTGTTGCTCAACAGCGTGACCGACGACGGTCCGTCGATCGATTCCATTCCGCGAACCGCAGCCAGCAGCGTCAAGCGGTTCAGGTCACCGATCTCGTCGTCGCCGGCGGCAAACACGGGAGTCCCGTCGGCCGATTCAAGCGTGAAGTGCCAGCTGCCTTCGTTCAACGAAAGCGTTTTCGCCTGACATACCAACAGATAATCCGAGCACGTACCGGCAACACCAGCGGCACCCGCCTTGGAAAGCGAAGAACTCAGCATCACAGAAAGTTTTTTCCAATGACATGGGTCATAGCGGACGTCGACATCAGCCTTTGTCAACGGTCGCTCGAGTGGGAACGCGATCCATCAAGATTCGTGCTTCGATGTGCAATCACGGCGCACACAGCTCGGCACGTAATACCCACTCGGCAAACTTGACCCCTTCGCCAAAGATTCTCCCACAGAAAAACCTTGCCTTGGCGCAAGGGAGACACTGCGAACGTCAAAGGTGCTACGACCCGAACCGGTCGGAAGTGCTGCACGGGTCAACGGCGGAACCAGCGAGGCATCACACCGCACCGCGTCGCGACCAGCTTGACGCGTCTGGGGCTGGAACTGGATCTACGCCTAGCGCAAATTCAAGACACGTCGGATTCTTGCTGCGACAGTCGGATCACGTTCATCAACCAGATGCATCCGAAGACGTTGGTTGACATCGGGATCTTTCATCGTCGCCAGAATCGAAATCACGCGCAGCTTCACATCTCGACTCTCGTCGTCGAGCATCATCATCAACCAGGGCCGCGGATCGACCGCACTGGATCGAGAAATCGAATCAATCAATTCAATCCGTGTCGCCACATCGCCAGTTGCCAATTCCGTGGCGATGGCGAGCTGTGTGCCGTTGAAGCCACGGGCAATCAATTCAAGCTTCGCCTTGTCACGCAAACTCGCATGAGGACTGGCAAGCCAGTGGACGACCGACTTGTCATCGAAGGTTTCCATCGGCGAGTCGACCAGGTAAGTCACGGCGCGTATCTCGCCCCCTGGTGTCTCGCTCGCGCGTTGCTCGCTGACATCACGCAAGATGACCGGTTCGTCCTGTTCTATGGGCCGCAACCTCGCGGAGGGCGATCGATAGAGTTCGACTGTTCCGCCCGATCCTGCTCGAGAGCCTTGGGCACCCTCGACGGTTGCCGGCGGCATCTGCGTCATTGGCTGAGCCGGTGGATTCGACGGGGCGGTCTGAATCATGTGGCCCCGCTCGGTGTTCTCAACCAACTCGGGCTCGCTTGCAATCACCATCGATGCCGCGGTATTCGTCGCCCGATCCTTTGGGGGCGGCCAATCGGTCCAGTCGTCCATTGGCTCAGCCGCGGCCACGGGCAACGGTTCGGACTGGACGACCAAACGTCTCGGCGATTTGGGATCGAGCGGCTCGTCGCTCAGAATGCTCGGACCAGCCCGATCGGAAAGCGAGAGCATGTCGATCGCTTTGGACGCTTCCTCGTAAAGTTTCCGAGAATCATCGTCACGACGTTCGATCGTCGTCATCAATGTTTGCTGCAGCAGATTCGTTCCCCACCCGGTGCGATCGTCCGGTAACTGTACGGCAATGCTTTTCAAAGACTCGATCAATGCCTCATGCCGAACGTGCTGCTCGTCACGTTTGAGAACCATCCACTCGTTTTGAGTTTGCCGCAAAACCTCGTACGCCCAGTGGGCGACTTCGACTTCTTCATCCGCGATCGACTGAACAAGCGGATCGATGCCCCTTGGCCCCAGTTTCGCCATCTGCGTCAGCCGATCACGCTTCTCATCAACGCTCAGCGACTCGAAGTCTTGCGTCAACTCATAAACGAGCCATCGTTGACTCTGGCTGCCGATGACCAAAGTGACCGCCAAGCAGACAGCCACTAGTATCAAGAACTTGAACGCCGAAGCGATCGAGCGACGCTTGGATCGCCGCGGCGCTGTGTGCGCCGAGAAGGGATTGTCCGACAGATCACCAAATTCCATTTCGGGACCATCATTGGGAGGATCGCGTTGATGGCCGGATTCTCGCCGCCCGAGGCTGGTCAGGGCAAGATCATTTGTCGCTCCACGCGGGGGATGCCTCGACGAAAATCGTGAGAATCATTGCCTGTTGGGCGATTGGAAAAATGCCGGACGCGGGCTGGAGGCCGCTCCGGAGGCCGCTGGCGACCTGTTTTGCACCGGCGCATCGGAGCGAGTCTCGGGCGGTGCGAATTGCCGGACGTATCGGGGATTGGGGGGCAACGGCTGGATATCAGGATCGTAGCGTGGAACGTCGAAACTGGCGTTGTTGAGTTCGAGACTCAGCGACATCGTCTGGATCTCCTCTCCCACACTTGGGCTTGCCACCACGGGCGGAAGATTGACGCGACGAACAATGCCGGCGGTTTCATCGACCCAGAACACATACAAGTCGTTCTCGGCATGGACGTGAATGCTGCGGCACAGTCGGCGATCGACCGTCTCGGAAGGACCAAACTCGAATCGGTGCTCACTGTGGAACAGGAGCTTCATCGGTTCGCGTGCAAACAGCCACTCGAGCTGCGGTGGCGGTCCGGCCAATCCGGCGGCAATTCGGTCGGCCAGTAACGGATCGGGGAACAGCGTATCGATCGTCGGACGTTGATTTTTTGTTTCGATGCGCAGCACCTGCGAATCAAAGTTTCGCGACGCACCGTCGAGAACCCAAGCCGTCATTGATCCGGCGTCGGACAGCAAGTGCACATCGTACGCGTTGACGTAAAGTTGGTTCTGGTTCAACCAGACATTCATGGGTGCGACGCGACTTTCCTCACGACCGCCTGATGCATAGCTCAGCCTTACGACACCACGATCGTGATAAGACGCTGCGTTTCGATAACGAGAAAAGATGCTGGCCAACAATTCGCGCGGCGACGAATGACTTACTGAGCGAGGCGCATCGTCCTCGACGACCTGCGCCGCGCGGCTCGCCGGCCGATCGCATCCTTGTGACCAGGATGCGACCAGGAATACCGCCATCACGTGATACATACGCAGGGCAAACACGGCGGGGCCTCCACAACTTTCGGGTCCATCCACGGCGAAGGTACTTCAGTGTTTTGTCAAAGCTGGTTTCTTGGGTTTGGAGGTACAGGGATATCGTGATTCTCGGCACCCCGGCACTTTCAAACCCCAAGTTTCAGTTTTTACGGAAAACCCGGAGCCTTCTGTTGGAGCGTCAAGCGTACTACAACAACATCAAGGGCCACAATCGGAAAGTGGCCGATGCCGATCGTTGGTCAATGCAGATATTGGGGCTTGAGAGTCCGTCATGAATCCTCATCGGGAAAATGAAATCGACTTTTCCGCTCTCCTCTCGCAGCTCGAGAGCGGTCAGGTCTGGGAATACGAGTCGGGTGCCCGCGATCATTGTCGTGACGTCGTCGAAGAAACTTTTCGCGCGTTGCAGCGGCCGACCGACTTCCCGCCGCTCGAGGCGGCCATCGTTTCGGGCGACCGTGTTGCGTTGGCTGTCGATCCAAATATTCCTCAAATCGACGACGTAATCCGTGGTGTGGTCAAGTCGATTGGTCAAACCGATGCGCGCGAGATTGACGTGGTGCTGTGGGACGAAGCGAGTGACGCAACGGTCATCGCATTACGTGACGTCACGGGCGATGCGATCCGAGTCGCGCCGCATGATTCCGCGCACCGAGAATCGCTGAGATACCTCGGTGCTGACGAATCGGCCGACCCGATCTACTTGAACCGCATGCTTGTCGATGCCGATTTCGTTCTGCCGGTGGTTGCGACGCGGCCGCTGGATACCGTTTGCGATCACGACCTTACCGGAGTCTTCCCCGCCTTCGCCGATTCAATATCACGGCAACGCTACCGCCGCAAAGTCAACAGCTCGGCGGGGGGGCGTCCGGAATCAAATCCGAGCGAACCCTCCTGGCTTCTCGGTGTGCAATTGATGTTGAGCGTAACCGCAAGCGGTGGCGGACGCGTCGCGCAGGTGATCGCGGGAACACCCGAATCTATCCGCAAGGAATTGAAACCTTCGGGCAGGTTGCCCGACGACTTTCCGCCCTCTGCCGAATTGGTGGTGGCCTCTCTCGATGGAGACAACCAGCAACAGTCGTGGTCTAACGCATCACGCGCGCTTGCCGCAGCGAGTCGATTTGTGCGACCCGGCGGCACAATCGTTCTTTGGAGCGGGATCGATGATCCTCCCACTGGACAGCTGTTGAAAGTGACCGAAGAGCTCGAGTCGCTCGAGCCGGACGTGATCGAGCAGGACGACGCTTCGGAGACCGAGTTTCCGCCATGGGACTCGACCGTCGGTCCGGCTCAAACGTTGGCAAGAATCGCCGCTGAACATCGGTTGCTGATTCATTCCCATCTGGATGATGAAATCGTCGAGGCGACGGGTCTTGCCCCCATCGGATCACTCGCCGAGCTGGTCCGACTCAGCCGATCGTTTCAATCGTGCGGCGTCTTGCGTGCCGCGCAGTTCGCGGGGACGACAATTGATATTCCGCACTCGATAGCGTGACGTGAGGAATCGAGGCGCCGCAGTCACAGTACCTTTGCGGGCGCAACGGCATGTTCCTTGATCAACCGCGTGATCAAGTCATCGACGGTGATGCCGTCCGCCTCAGCGGCGAACGTGGGAACGATTCGATGGCGTAATACGGGATGAGCCAGTTTCTGGACGTCGTCGATCGTGACATGGGGCCGTCCCCGGAGCAGCGCACGCGCTTTGGCACCAAGAACCAACTGCTGGCTCGCTCGAGGACCCGGCCCCCATTCGACCAGGTTCTTGACCCACGGCTTGCAATTCTCATCATCCGGACGAAGTGCCCTCACCGCGTCGAGCACCCAATCCTTGACGTGTTGCGGCAACGGGACCCGGCGTACCGTCCGCTGGTACTGAAGAATCTCGGCGCCACCGACAACGGCGTCCGCGGCAGCATTAAAAGTCGACGTCGTTCGGTCGACGATTTCGCCTTCCTGTTCGCGCGTCGGATAGTCGACGACAACATGAAAGAGAAAACGATCCCGCTGCGCCTCCGGCAGGGGGTACGTGCCCTCCTGTTCGATCGGGTTCTGAGTCGCCAGCACAAAGAAAGGTTCATCGAGGCGATAAGTTTTTCCGGCCGCTGTCACCGCGTGCTCTTGCATCGCCTCCAGAAGTGCCGCTTGAGTTTTTGGTGGCGTCCGATTGATCTCATCAGCCAGCAGCATCTGGGTAAAAATCGGCCCCCGCTCGAAAATGAATTGGCGATGGCCGGTTTGCGGATCCTCCTGGATAATCTCCGTACCGGTGATATCCCCCGGCATCAGGTCGGGTGTGAATTGAATCCGCCGAAACATCAGATCCATCGACTCGGCGAGCGTGCGGACCATCAAGGTTTTTGCCAGCCCCGGCACCCCTTCGAGCAGACAGTGCCCGCGGGCCAGAATGGCAATCAATAGTTGCTCGATGACGTCATCTTGACCCACAACGACGCGGCCGACTTGCTCGCGAATCCGGTTACAGGCATCGACGAGGTTGTTCGCTGCTGCGGCGTCGTCTTCCGATTCGATGGGAGGTGGCTGAACCAAAACTTGACCTGCGGACGACGGGAAACGAAGTTGGTGACAACGGCCATTATGGTCGCGGCGGCGCGATCCGCCACCTGTCTGTCGGCTGCGGACTGCTTTATGCTGTCTTACAGCGGCTAATCGGTTCTACTCCTCAGCCTTTTCATTGCTCATGCCATCGCTGTTTGTCGTTCGTGGACGCGACCAGGGGAAGCATTTTCAGCTTTCCAAGCCGGTTTCTCGCATCGGTCGGGACGCCACCAACGACGTGCAACTGTATGATTCCGAAGCTTCGCGTAATCACGCGGAAATCCGCTTGGACGGCGATGGAATCTGCGAGTTGGTCGACCTGGGCAGCAGCAACGGAACGCGGATCAACGGTGAACGCACGGCGCGTCAACGTCTGCTCAGCGGCGACCGAATCGAAATCGGCGTCACTTTGTTGATCTTTACCGGGACGGGCCAGGCGAACGTCATGGACGCGGTTCATGGCGTCGACATCGTGACCAAGAGCCCTGAGGGGGACGGCAGCCGGATTGTTTCGTCCCTGTCACATTCCGGGTCGGACTACAAGGTCCCCAAGGACAAACGCCGCAGAACCGACGCTGACCGTTCGCTTGAAGTCATGTACTTGACCGCGATCGCCGTTGGGCGGACGGACGAGTTGAACGAGGTGCTCGACCGAATCCTGCAACTGGTCTTTGATTGGGTCGAAGCCGATCGTGGTTGTGTCATGTTGCGCGACCCCGAAACCGGACACCTGCAGCCCGCCGCCCGTTGTGACCGCGCGGTGGGAACGGCCGTCAAGGACCGGCGAATCGCGATCAGCAACACAATTCTTGATTACGTGATGCAGCATAAGGAAGGCGTGCGAACCAGCGACGCCCGCGACGATTCCCGGTTTGATGCGGCCGCTTCGATCGTGCATGGCGGGGTCCGCGAAGCCTTGTGTGTGCCGCTCCAGGGCCGTTACGACATCGTCGGCGCCCTTTACGTCGACACGTACACCCCGCCCGGCGAACTGATCGCGGGTGGGAACAAACAACAATTCAACGATGACCACTTGCGATTGATCACGGCGATCGGACACCAGGCGGCGCTGGCGATCGAAGATACGTTCTATTACTCCGCGCTGGTGCAAGGCGAACGGTTGGCCGCGATGGGACAAACGATCGCGACCCTGTCCCACCACATCAAGAATATCCTCCAGGGGATCCGAGGCGGCAGCTACTTGATCGAAGCGGGGCTTGAGCGAAACGACACCGATGCGGTTCGCCGGGGCTGGAGCATTGTCGATCGCAACCAGGACCGTATTTCGAACCTGGTCATGGACATGCTCACATTCTCGAAAGAGCGAACGCCGGAGAGAGTCGAGGCCGACTTGAACGAGACCGTTCGCGACGTTGTCGAACTGATGCAAACGCGGGCCGATGAAATGGGAGTCCGGCTGAGCTGCAAACTTGACAAGTCACTTCCGGTCTCGAAGTTCGATCCCGACGGGATTCACCGCGCAGTGTTGAATTTGATTACCAATGCGATCGATGCGGCATCAGGAAAACTTGATCGTGAAGATGACTTTGAAACGGACGAACTGCTGGAACAAAAAAATGAACCAGGCAAAGTTCTGGTGCGAACCAGTTTTGAGCCCACGATCGGTTGGCTGGTTGACGTCATCGATAACGGCCCCGGAGTCGAGCCGGATGACCGCAAGAAGATATTCTCGCTTTTCGAGTCACGAAAAGGCATGCGGGGTACCGGCCTCGGGTTGCCCGTGAGCGCCAAGATCATGCGAGAGCACGACGGTGATATCCAGGTCATGGATGCTGAGAATGGCACCGGTACCTGTTTTCGGATTCGCTTGCCCGCCGAGGGAACAAGTTTGTCCGAACTTTCCGACAGCGACACGATGCTGTAACTCTGCACGCCGCGTGATGGCGGCGTCTGAGAATCATGACGCGATCGGTACGGGCAACCGTCCGCGATAGCGTGCGTCGGCGTAGGATCGGTACCAACACGAGAGAATTGCCAACCGTTCGCGATCGATTTCGCGGACCACGGCGCCCGCATCTCCACGGCACGCGTCGATTCGATCCGCAAACTGATACAGCGTCTCGCTCCGCCCCCTCACCAACGCGTGCTTGCCGGCGCGGCGGTCGGCCACCTTCAGCATCTTGCGGCTCTGGGTGTCGATCGGATCGATTCCCTCGCGAGCGGGCCGCAAATACTTTGACCAAATCAGAAAAACGAGCACGCAAAAAAGCGGCAACTGGGCAAGGCGGAAGAGGACCAATAATGGATCGGTGGCTCGAATCGACAGCAACCAACCCACGATCCAGCTCAACAGTGTGTCGTTGTCGCTGCCGTCGTCGTCCCCTCGGAACGCATCAAAGAAACCGGGCTGGTTAACTGCTTCTTCGTCAGGATCGACGGTTCGATATCTACGACCGGGAGTCGATTCGACCGCAAACCACTTCCGTGTTTCCTCATCGTATGCTTCCGCCCATGCGTGGGCATCACGATTGCGTGCTACCCAGTTTTCGGTTTCTTTGTCGTACTCATCTGCGACGTAGCCGGTCACATATCGCGCAGGGACACCCGCGCTACGAAGAATCAGCACCGTGGCCGAAGCGAAGTACTCGCAATGAGCCTCGTGGCGTGTCTGGAGAAAAAAGCTCAGCGGGTCCACGCGCCGCGGCGCCCGGGTCCCCGCCATGCTGTAAGAAAACTCGCTTTGAAAAAAACTGCTGATTGCCGCCGCCTTTTCCGGGGCGCTGCGAAGTGGCCCGGCGACTTGCGACGCGATCTGCTCTGTTTGAGCGGCAACGTATGGAGGAACCTGCAGCAGGATTTCGCGGCGCAGCGGATCAAGCTCCTCGCGCAATACGGAAGTACCCACACCGGCCACATAAGGATGCGTTACATCAACGCCGAGACGAACGATTCCATCCTTGGTGACCACCAATTCGCGACTGTAGGCCTCGACCCAGCGAGTCGTCATGGGCGTGAAAACCATCAATCCTTTCAAAGGATCGTTATGGATCTCGAGTTGGATCGTTTCCTCGTTGGTGTTCCTCGTCAGCGAAAACCGTTGCAACGGATTGCTGCCCGGTTCCTCGAGTTCGATCCTGCCGCGTGCCGACGGTGCCAGGACGCGATCGCGTAACGCCGACGTCTGCTGGAATTGTGCAAACTGCAAGTCGGCGGCCGACATCCAGCGGCGGCTTTGATACACATCGAAAGCGTAACCACGTAGGTATCCTGGAGTGATATCGCTGTGCACTCGCAGTGCAATCTGCTCGGGATCCCCAAGCATGTGACGTCGAATCACGCCCAATTGGCTTCCGCGCACATAGCGGGTCCCACCGATAATCGACTCGCCCTCGCTCGCGTCAATTGTTGATTCGAGTTGTTCCTGCAGCAGTTTCTGGATTCCCGGAAGCACAAGGTTTGCGCCGCTCGCAATCGCGCTGGTGACCATCAACAGAAGTGACAGCGTAAGCATGGAAACGATTGGCCCGACCCAGGCCGTTTTTTGTGACGCGGAAGGATCTCGGGCAAACAACGTTCCGCCCCCGCGTTCCGCTCCGAGAATCGCCTGGGACGCAAGCGTGAACCCAACACAGGTTGCCAGTGCAACGGTCGTCTGCGCGGCGAGCGATAAACTCGTTCCGCCACCTGCCACGCATAACAAGACCACAACGAGGCCGAGCGGAAGCATTGATTTGTGGCCGCTTCGCGGGCGCAGAGTCCAGACAATCAGTCCGGCAAACAAGATGACGTGCGCAAGTGTATCGGTACCGACATAGATTACGTTGATGCTCTCACTTATTTGCGTTCCGATTCGCCACGCGCTTGTCGCGACGATCATGGCCGCAAACAGGATGAACAGCGAGATTCGTGTCAGCCACTTGATGAATCGCGACCGTGATGGCGGTGACGCATCGCCTCTCAGGCGGATCGCGACGATCGCCGTTACCAATATTGCCGCAACGAACACGGGCCAGAAAGTTCCGAACGTCGATCCCACAAAAACGGTTTGCGAGATGTAGAGCAGTCCAATCAATCGCTTCGCAGCAGTCGACATCATTGCATCAGGCTACCGTTTCGCGGGTCGGTTGAGGTTTCGGTAAAGGGTGCTGGGTTTCGTGGATGTCCAGCGGCGAGTCGACGCGAAGCAGCGTTACGTTTGTCGGCAGACTCTCCTGCATGTCTTCGCTTGCGGTTGACGTCAAAACCAAAACGGGCACCATTGCCCCCGTCTGTACGATCACGCGCTCGATACGTTGCCGCGATTCGATATCGGTTACGGCTGTTGCCTCGGCCAATCGAATCAGCAGCGGCTCGCAGTCCAACGCCGCAGCCTTTCCAACCGCCGACTCAGGAGGTCCGACTGGCTCGCTCGTCACGTACATTCGAATCTCAACCATCTTGCGGCTCAATTCGGTGACGGCGGTCGCGGCGAGCGACAAAACTCTCTCGCGCACCGGGTCGACGTCATGATTGGAGCGGCGGGCACTCAAGTGCGCATCGTCTTTACCAGCCGTATCGACGATCAACATCACGGTTTGGATGGAGGGAGATTGAAACTCACGCACGATGGGCCGACCCAAACGCGCCCAGGATGCGAAATCCCATCGCCGGACGGGCATCCCAACAACGTATTCACGGCTACCGGTGTAATCGAGGGCATCGCCGGAGAGCAACTTGTGGGACCAGCCGCCGAGTGCATTGAGGACTGTGCGGGCAACGGCGTCTTCGTCACCGGTCAATGGTCGCGGCGTGATCGCAATCTCCACTTCGCCGGGATAGCGACGAACGGACCGAAATAGATGAAACGGAAACATGCTGGTCACGATCACATCGGGCAGCCGGTGGACACCACGGTGCTCGTACACCAGCGACGTAGAAATGTCCATTCTCGCGCCCGGCATGATTATCGGAATACGAGATACTGTCCCGCTCGAGAGTGGTTCGCCGCGCGGAGCTGGCTTTCTGCGACGCCGCGGTGATTCAAAGAACTTGAGCACAAGTTCGATTGCCGGAAGCCGGCTCCGGTTGGAGGCGTGCGTTGTGACCGTAAAGGCTTCTCCCGCCGGTGCCGAACAAGGCAGCGAAAATTCGATTGCCAGATTCGGACGCATGATCCGGTTGATCGCAAATCCCGCAAACAACAACGACATGCAAGCCGAAAACATCCCCGTCCATGGATAGCCCCAGATTACGTTCAGGGAGATGATTCCGATCAACAGCAACGTGACCGAGGCCCAAGTCATTGACCGGCGCAGGGACATGAACGCGCGAAATGGGCTCAGCAGGACTCGTCCCACCAGTCTCGCCCAACGGCCCAGCCGCGCAAACGGGTTGTGACCGCCGCCCTCGTCTGGTGGCTTCTTCGCACCGGTCGTTCGCGTTTCCGATGACTTCGTTGAAAAAACGTGGGCCGCGGCGCCGCTCACACCGGCACCTCCGTCTGCTGAACCAATTCGCGAACGATTTGAGTCGCCTCTTCGGACGTGCCAGAGACGCTGCGCAAGGCGACGCGATGCCCGATCACCTGTTCGGCAAGCGATTGAATGTCATCGGGCACGACAAAATCACGTCCAAGAAGAACGGCGCGAGCCTGTGAAGCCCGTAGTAACATCTTTGATCCCCGGGGACTGCAACCAACCCGCAAACGCGAATCACGGCGGGTGGCACAGGCAAGTTCGACGACATACTTTGCAATCTTGCGATCGACCTGGACCTGCCGTACGAAAGACTGCAGATGGACCAGGTCATCTCGGTGCATTACCGGTTCGAGCTTGAAGTCGGGGTCATCGGTCGGCTGATGTAGCAGCAACTCAACTTCGTTGTCATGGTCCGGATAATTCATCGAAAGTCGAAGCAGAAAGCGATCCAGTTGCGACTCGGGCAACGGAAAGGTGCCCTCGAAACCACTCGGGTTCTGTGTCGCGATGACCACAAAGGGTTGCTTCAAATCGTAGCGACGCCCATCGATTGTGACCTGGCCCTCGGCCATTGACTCGAGCAGCGCGCTTTGCGTTCGAGGCGACGCGCGGTTGATTTCATCTGCGATCAGCAGGTCACAGAAAATGGGTCCGGCGCGGAAATCGAATGTTCCCGTTGCAGGCTGAAAAATCGAGCTGCCGAGAATATCCGCCGGCAAGAGATCGGGCGTGCATTGGACCCGCTGGAACTCGAGATCAATCAGGGCGGCAATCGATTTTGCCAGCGTCGTTTTGCCGACGCCCGGGACGTCCTCAAGCAGCACGGAGCCTTCGGCAAGCATCGCAATCAACACTGAATCGATCACATCTGCCTTGCCGCGAATGACTTGTTGCAGCTCGTTTCGGACCGCCTCGATTCCGTCGAGAAGATCGGCCGGTGTGAGCGGCGTGTGTTCTTCGCGATCGCGAGTCGGATCAGGGTCGACGTCCGTGGAGCTTACCGTTGCCGCCGAACCGTCATGGTCGCTGTTACGATTCAACAATGAAGCATTCCAATTCAATTGAGGTGCGAATCGCTAATGAGATAAGATTGCTGTCACACGACGTGCGTCCACCCTCGAACTGAAATCGATGGGGAGGCATCGCCGACCGTGAAGCGAGCAGTCTGATTCTACGGTGAGTTCACCCCGAAACGCAAATCCGTGCTAAGGTTTCGCGATGATGCGTGATTCCAGCCGGCCGCAACGAACGACCATTCCCGTCGAAAACGAGTCATGGATGATTCAGATCACCGACGACGGCTCGCGTACGCTGATCGACCCGGTCACACAGACCGCGTTCCATAGTGCTTCGGGTGCAGCGGCCGAGACACAGCACGTCTACCTCCGCAACAGCGGTGTGACGCAGCGACTCGATGCCGGGCTCGAGACCCGCGTGTTGGAAATAGGTTTGGGCACTGGTTTGGGATTGTTATTGACACTCGATGCGGCGATGAAAACTCACGCAACGGTCGACTACTACGCCGTTGAATCAGAATGGCTTTCGGCCGACGTGCTCCGCCAGTTGAACCTCGGTGATTTCCTCGCGGATCCGTCGATCGCCGAGCGATTTGTCGATTGGCGGGCCTCCATTCACCACGCCGCAATTGGTGGCACCTATCACTGGTCACCGCACGAAGGTATCCACGTCGCGGTCTGTCACGTCGATGCACTTGATTGGCCGCAGCAGAGTGCCGGTCAATTCCACGCGATCTATTTCGATCCGTTCGCGCCCGATGTGAATCCGGAATTGTGGAATGCTGATTTTCTGAGCCGGATGCGAGATCTGTTGACCGTCGACGGCCGGCTGGTCACCTACTGCGTGAACCGACGGGTGCGAGAGCAATTCGAGCTTGCGGGATTCGATGTCCAACGTGTGCGTGGACCATTGGGCGGAAAACGCGAAGTGTTGATCGCGACCACACGCACGAAGAATTAATCCGAGTCCGATCGCGGCCAGCTTTCGAAATAATGTTTCACCGTTGGGCGGGTGAAATAAATCAAAAGCGCGATCGGGTAGATCAGCCCCACGAGTCCACCGATGCCGGCACCGATGATGCCGCCGATCATTCCGGCGCGCTGGGCACCCTGGGCCTGTTCGAGTGCGGGTATGAAGACCACAAATACATTGACCGCGTTGGCCAAAATGGTCGACACGATCGCGTAGACACCGTACACGATCGAGATCGTGCGAGCCGACTTGGACATCTTCAGCAAACCGATTCCGGAGAACAGCAGCAGGATCGAAAAAACGATCCCGACCACCATCCCGACGGCTGTGAAAGCAAGGTAGGCGACACTGTCAAACATCTTGTCCATCACCGGGTTGGGGCCTGCTATCCGGCTTCCGAGCACCAACATCCCCACCGACACGACGATGCCAAATACTCCCATCAGCCCGAAGATGATGTTCAGAATCGCAAACACGGTCACTCCCGTGGGCCGCGTCGCACCGGGCTGCATCATCGGCGCATTGGGCAGATTCGAAGTTTCCGCCGGCGCTTGGTAGGGTGAGGACACGCGAGAACTCCTGTCGGTGCAGTTTGTGATTGGATCGTGGCGACGCTGCTCAAGCAGTGTGGATCGCGCGATGCTCGACCGCGAGCGCCGCTTCGTGAACCGCCTCGGAAAGTGTTGGGTGCGCGTGGCAGGTACGCGCGATGTCTTCGCTGCTGGCGCCATATTCCATGGCGGCGGCGGCTTCGGCAATCAGGTCTCCGGCACGCGCACCGATGATGTGCACGCCGAGTACCCGGTCGGTTTCGGCGTGGGCAAGAATTTTCACGCGTCCGTCAAACTCGCCCAATGTTCGTGCTCGGCCATTGGCGCCGAATGGACAGATCCCTTTGTTGTACGCGATGCTCGCTTCGTTTAATTCCTCTTCCGTTTTGCCGACCATTGCGATTTCGGGGTGGGTGTAAACGATCGCTGGAATGACGTCGTAATTCATGTGACTTGCAATGCCGGCCATCCGTTCGACACAAACGATGCCTTCTTCCATTGCCTTGTGAGCCAACATGGCGCCCCCGATACAGTCGCCCGTTGCGTAAATATTTTCCGTCGATGTCTCGAAAGTCGATTCGTTGACGGCGATGAATCCGCGCTCGTCGGTTTCCAAGCCGATCGATTCGAGCCCGAGGTCGTCGGTCGCGGGCGTGCGGCCGGTCGCCAACAGTACGCGGTCGCACGTGATCGATTCACCATCCTTGATCTTGACGACGCACTTGTCGCCTTCGCGGCGGGCCGATTCAACAAATGTGCTGGTTCGGAAATCGATACCCTGCTTCTTGAAGGTTCGATGCGCCAGCGCTGCGATCTCGGCGTCGATTCCGGGAAGGATACGGTCGAGTGCCTCGAGCACGATGACTTCACTGCCAAACCGGTTCCACACACTGCCGAGTTCCAATCCGATATACCCGCCACCGATCACGACCAGACGCTGCGGGACGTCGGGAAACGACAACGCGGTGGTGCTGTTGCCGATTCGATCGCCGTCCTCTTCGACGCTGCGGAGACGCGCCGGACGACTTCCGGCGCAAATCAGAATTCGCTTCGCTTCGACGCGAGTTGGTTCGTCGCCGGTGACCTCGATCGAGTTGACGTCGCGAAACTTACCGCGACCGCGGTACGCCGTCACACCCCGTTTCTTGAACAACATGTCGATGCCGCCGGTGAGCGTATCGACAATCTTTTGCTTCCGCGCCATCATTGCGTCAAGATCCAATTTGACGCCGGAGACGATCACACCATGGTCGCCGAGTCGGTGCCTGGCTTCCTCGAACAGGTGACTTGATTCCAACAGCGCCTTGCTGGGGATGCACCCGACCCGCAGGCAAGTCCCACCGAATTGCTGGTTCTCGTCGATACAGGCGACATCGATCCCAAGTTGCGCGGCGCGAATCGCGGCAACGTACCCGGCGGGTCCGCCCCCCAGGACGACAAGATCATGTTGAACCGTTTTCATTGCGTTCCGTTCACTGAAGTGTCGAGTTGGTCGAGTCTGGAAACAGTTTGGCGTTTTGCCCCATCGACTGGCTACCGGGGGTCGACTGGCTACCGGGGGACGACTGGCTAGCGGGGTCGACTGGCTAGCGGGGTCGACTGGCTAGCGGGGGTGATGCTGGAAGGCTTGGGCTTGCGGGGCCTCACAGGACCCTGACAATAACGCGGCTTTCGTATTCCTTCCCACTTATCCGGCAATCACGTTGCCCAAACGAAAACTTCGCGCGATCGCCGGCCCCATTCTCGCGACCGTCCTGTTCGGACTCGCCGTGCGGATGTTGATCCACGAGGCTCAAACGATCACGTGGGAAGAGTTCATGGCGGGATTGACCGGCGTACCGCCGCTGTATCTCGTTTTCGCGGCGTTCTTGATCGCTTTGAATTACGGTCTGCTGATTACCTACGACCTGCTGGCACTTCGATACCTTTGCCGGTCGCTACCTTTGCGGCGTGTGGCGCTGGTGTCATTCCTGGGATACAGCCTCGGGAACAATCTGGGCACACTGTTGGCTGCGACGCCGATTCGATTCCGCTTTTACAGCCGCTGGGGTTTATCCCCGAGCCAGATTGTCGTGATGATTTCGATTCTTGGTCTGACTTTTTGGAGCGGCCTCTGGTTTCTGGGAGGCGCCGTGCTGGTTTGGGTCCCGGTTGAATTGCCCGAGGAGATTCAGCTGCCGTTCGGGACGCGCACCCTCGGTGTGATCCTGTTATCTCTGGCAATCGGCTACGCGATCGTCTGTTTTGCATGGCGTAAACCATGGCCCATCGGTGAACTGCATTTGCGGCCGCCCGAGCCAGGGCTGATGTCGGTGCAAGCTTCGGTCGCCGCGGTTGACCTCTTGATCTCGGCCACCGCGCTATACCTCGTCTTGCCGGGCGATGCGGTCGTCCCGTTTGCGGTCGTATTGGCTGCGTATCTGGTGGGTATCGCTGTGTCGTTGCTGACGCAGGTTCCGGGTGGGCTCGGCGTGCTCGAGTTGATTCTGTTGACCCTGCTGAAGGAGTCCGTTGGCGAGTCGGTGCTAGCGTCGATCTTGATCTTCCGCCTGCTTTATTACGTTCTGCCGCTGTTGTTTGGAATGGTGACCCTTGTGGCGCACGAGATCTACGGGGGCGCGGTCGAAGCGCGGCAAGTAAGGTAGGTGAGAGGGTTATGCCGAGAGCGTGATGCCCGCGGGAAGGATTCGCAGGTAAACTGAGTTGCGACCCAATACCGCCACTTTCCTCGTCACGCGATTGAATGAAAACGTCCTTCCGCCTCACCCTGATTCTTCTCTTTGCCGTCATTGCGTTGCCCAGCGGATGGGCGGAGGAGAATCCCGACGTGCGCTACGGCCGTGACGTCCGTCCGATTCTCGCCAAGCACTGCTTCAAATGTCACGGTCCCGATCCGGATGCCCGCGAATCGGGACTGAGATTGGACCTGCAGGAGACCGCTACCGGGACGGCGGGAGGCTTTGCCGCGATCGTTCCGGGCGATCCCGATTCGAGTGAGGTCATGCTTCGCGTGACGAGTGACGACGAAGATGCGCGGATGCCCCCCAGCGATGCCCAGCCGCCGCTCGGTGAAGAAGAAATTGCAATCCTGCGCCGCTGGATCGCTGCGGGTGGCCAGTACGAAACCCATTGGGCATTCATTGCACCGCGACGACCGCCGGTTCCCGATGTCAAAGACATGGAGTGGTGCACTGGCGAGATTGATCGTTTCGTCTTACGGCGTTTGGAAGATGCGCGGCTACGTCCCAGCGGCCCGGCAGAGCGTGCACAATTGATTCGGCGGCTCTATCTCGATTTGACAGGTACCACGCCCGCACCGGCCGAAGTCGATCAATTCGTTGATGACAACGACCCAACATCCTACATCCGATTGGTCGACCGGCTTTTGGCGTCCCCCGATTACGCCGAACGATTCGCACGCCCGTGGTTGGATCTGGCGCGATACAGCGACACCAACGGATACGAAAAAGATCGCCCGCGTTCGATTTGGCCCTACCGCGACTGGGTCATCAACGCGATTGCGGCTGACATTCCGTTTGATCAGTTTTCGATCGAGCAATTGGCTGGGGACATGCTCGCCGACGCGGACAATGACCAACGGATCGCAACCGGGTTCCACCGCAATACGATGATGAACGAAGAAGGCGGCATCGATCCACTCGAGTACCGCTTCTATGCCATCGTTGATCGTGTCGCGACCACCGGAACCGTCTGGATGGGACTGACCACCGGGTGTGCCCAGTGCCACACACACAAATACGATCCGATCACGCATAAAGATTACTACTCGCTGTTCGCATTGCTCAATGGTGCCGACGAGCCAGATGTGATCGTCAACGACGCCCAGCGTGAGACGCTGACACGCGACATCAAGACCAGGATTCGTGATGAAGAGCGACGGCTGATCGATAAGTACCTGCCCAATGCAAAAAATCTTCGCGACGGCAACATCGGCGATGATCCGATCGCGATCGCGTTTGCCGACTGGTACGAAAAACAAATTTCGCAGACACGCCGGTGGAAGTGGCTTCGACCCGCAGCAGTCGAATCGACAATGCCCAAGTTGACGGTTCTGGGAGACGATTCGATCCTTGCAAGCGGCGATGTTACCAAACGTGACATTTACCACCTGACTTACCCGCTCGACGGCGGACCGAAAAACGCGACCGCACTCCGTTTGGAGGTACTCCCGCACGATTCGCTGCCCGATGGTGGACCGGGCATGGCGTTTTACGAAGGCCGCCGTGGTGATTTTTTCCTCAGTGAATTCAAGGTTCAAGTCGACGGAAACCCGGTCGAACTGATTCACGCTTCGCACAGCTACGGCAAGATCAGCATCGGTTCGGGCGACGCCAACGCATCCAATGTGCTCGATGGCGAAGGATCAACTGGATGGTCGACGTCCGATGCCGAAGGAACCGCGAATCAATTAGTCGTGAACTTTGCCGAACCGATCGTCGGCAAGACAATGAGAATCGAGATGCTGTTCGAGCGTCATTTCGCCGCGGCACTCGGACGGTTTCGTATTTCCTTGACCGATGGATCCTCTCCGGTCACAGCTTCGACGTTGCCGGCCTCGTTGAGCGAGTTAAATGTCGATTCGGCGCAAGATCCGCTCGATTCGGACGACTATTTCGAAATCCAGCGACACTTTGTTCGCACGGCGACGGAATTCAAGGAGCTCCGCGCGACGATCGAAGAATTGGAACGGTCGATACCGGAAACGCTGCGGACGCTCGGAATGAAAGAGAGATCTGCGGAAGATCGCCGCGTCACCCACCGACACCACCGTGGCGAGTACCTCCAGCCGAAGGAGCCAGTTACCGAGGCGATGCCAGCGATCTTTCCGCCGCTGAATGAATCGCAGCCAGCGGACCGACTCGCATTGGCACGGTGGCTTGTCAGCGAGAACAATCCGCTCGTCGGACGGGTTACGGCCAATCGAGCGTGGCGAGAATTTTTTGGAACGGGAATCGTCGATACTGCCGGCGACTTCGGAACGCAGAGTGAGCCGCCTTCGCATCCCGAATTACTCGATTGGCTGGCGGTCCGACTCAGGTCCGGCGATTGGTCGATGAAAAAACTTCATCGTGAAATCGTTCTCTCTGCGACTTACCGGCAAGCGCTGGGCGTTCCACCAGATACGGATCCCCGCAATCGACTCGTCTCGGTCTTTCCGCACCGCCGGCTCGATGCCGAACAAATCCGGGACACCATGCTGTCAGCCTCGGGATTGTTAACGCGCCGCGTCGGAGGACCGAGCGTGCATCCGCCGCAACCTGATAGCGTCATGAACATTGCTTATGGCGCACCCGATTGGCCCACATCGGTCGGTGGCGACCGGTACCGGCGGTCACTTTACACATTCAGCAAACGGACGGCACCTTTTGCGGCGCTGCTGATCTTTGATGGTCCCACCGGAGAGCTCTGTCTCGCGCGGCGGGAACGCAGCACGACGCCTCTCCAGGCGTTGACTCTCTTGAATGACGCGATGTTCATGGAAATCGCCGCGGGACTCGCCGAGTCCGCGATCCGTGAATCGGGCGAGGTTGGCCCGGAAAAGATCGCAGCGTCCATTTTCCGAAGGCTGCTGGTCCGGGAACCCGATCCGCACGAAATCGAAGCATTGGTCAATTTCTATCGGAAGGTTTCCGGCCGCGAGGATGCCTGGACCCTGGTCGCCAGAGCCTTGATGAACACGGACGAGGCAATTACAACGCCGTGATCCCTCCTATTTTCGCTGTTTTGCCTGGTCTTTCAGTGAATAACATTGTGGCGGGGCGCTCGGTTTAGCTACCATCCGCGCGGATTCCTAACCGTTGCCGCGATGAGCCAAGGAAGGTCTCGCCGTGTCCCCACAATCAAGAACCCGCTCCGAAGATCCGCTCGGTCCCGGTGCCTCGCCGCCGGCCACGCTGCTGGAGCGACTGCGATTGCTTCGGCAAATCGTGTCATCCGAAGCCAACGCGATTCTTTCGTCCGTCGCCAACTTGTCGCCATCGGCCGTTCAGGCAGCAGAGATGACGGCCCAGTGCGAGGGATGCATCATTGTCACGGGAGTCGGCAAAGCCGGTCTTGTGGGACAGAAACTTGTCGCCACGCTTGCCAGCACGGGCTCACCCTCGCATTTCCTGCATCCATCCGAAGCGGTGCATGGTGACTTGGGTCGCGTGCGCCCGAGCGATCTGGTTTGGGCGATCAGCAATTCGGGACGCAGCGAAGAGGTCGTCCGGATTGCCCCTCATCTCCGCGAAAACTCTTCTGGATTGATCGCGTTGACCGCGACCGAAGACAATCCGCTGGCTGCGGCAGCCGATTGTGTCGTTGCGATCGGCAAGCACGACGAAGCATGTCCCAATGGTCTGGCACCAACCAGCAGCACGGCGGTGATGATGGCGGTGGGCGACGGCATCGCGATGTTGGCCAGCCATTTGAGGTCCTTTTCGCCCCAGGACTTTGCCCGATTTCACCCGGGCGGCGCCCTCGGGAAGAAACTTGCCGAGGTCGACCAGATCATGCGGCCGTTGGAAGCATGCCGCGTCGCATCCAAAGATACAACGATACGCAACGCCATGGTGACGGCCTCGAAAACCGGACGCCGCACCGGCGCGGTGATGTTGGTTGACCAATGGGGACGCCTCGCAGGACTGTTCACCGACAGCGATTTGGCTCGGTTGCTCGAGCAGCGCGACGACGCCGCTTTGGACGAGCCGATCAACACTCGCATGACGATCAACCCCGCAACGGCGCGCAGCGGCTCGTTACTCGGGGATGCCACAGCCGTGATGTCGCATCGTCGGATCAGCGAATTGCCTGTGATTGATGATGAGCATCGTCCCCTTGGCCTGCTTGATATCACCGACCTCGTCTCGTTGACCCAGTCGTGCCAACAACCGGCGACCGTGCCATTTGCCCGCTAGATCTTGCGCATCTCCCAAGTCACGCATCCCACCAATTGTTGTTCGCATGCCCACCTTGCTGTTACCTGACTCCGACATCGCCGCGCCGATCACATGCATTTTGTCGGATGTCGATGGCGTGATGACTGATGGTCGAATCATTTACAACGAAGACGGGATCGAAACCAAGCAATTTCACGTACGTGACGGACTGGCCATCAAGCTCTGGATGAAGAGTGGATTTCAGTTCGGAATCCTGACCGCGCGAACCAGCAAGGCGCTGGCGAAACGTGCGGCCGAACTCGGTATCGAAAACGTTCATCAAGGGTGCGAGGACAAGTTGCCCGCGGCCAGGGAAATGATGTCGCAATTTGGTTGCACTCCCGAACAGGTTTGTTACATCGGAGACGATCTTCCCGATATCGCTGTCATGCACAGCGTCGCGCTCGCCGTCGCACCGGAAGACGCCTCGATCGACGCGCGACACGCAGCCAACTGGATCCTGCGATCTGGCGGCGGCGAAGGTGCCCTCCGCGAACTGATCGAACGGCTTCTTCGAGGCAAGCATAAATGGGAGGACCACGTGCGACGCTAACGCGGTAGCGATCGATTCAATTCGTTGATCCAAACGCGGCCTGTCGTCACCGAACCACCATGCTGGCTCGAATCACCCAATACTTAACAGCCCTGATTTTCCTCTCGGGCTCCGCCGTTATCTACCAGAATGTCGTCACTCCATTCATGCGGCCTCCGAAGGTCGACGTGATTGCGATGGCCGACGCGCCGGTGATGCGATCCGATCATTCTCTTGGTGACTTGTTCCCCGAAGGATCATGGCAACGGGGGCGATGCAAGACTCTGCAGACCTCCGACGGAATGCTGTTGTTCGAGAATTGGAAACAAATCGGCGATGATCAATGGAAGTTGTGGCCGATCAGCGTCGTCATCGGACGGGGCATGTCGGGCGAACAAAACGGTTCGCCCATCATCATCGATGCCGCCGAGGGCGCGGAAATCAAATTCACCGAGTCTTTGGACGTCATGAGCGGCGGCGCTCCGCCCATTCGGCGCGGCCGCATTATCGGGAACGTCATCATTTATCGGGATGCCGGGAATGACCAGCGCAAGTCGTTGAGATTGCGGACCGCGAATGTCGGAATTGATAATCGCAAGATCTGGACCACCGAAGCAATCGAAATGAACGTGGGCCGCGCCCGCTTGGCGGGGCGCGATCTCACCATTCACCTTTCCGGACCGACCGGAAGCGCCGGCGCGACAATGCTCGATCGCATGGAATTGATCTACCTCGACCAATTGGTGATGCCATTAGAGGCCAAAGCCAAGGCAGGCATGCCGCTCTCGGAGCCGGGGAAACGAGAGGCTCCGGGAGTGATCTCGGTCCACTGCGGCGGACGCGTCGAATACGACTTCGCGCTCGATCAGCTCCTGCTGCGCGATTCGGTCTCGCTTGTGCACCAGGTTCCAGGGCAACCAGCCGATCAATTCGACTGTCAGACGTTGGAAATGATTCTAAACGATCCGGCAAACGACATGATCGACCGAAATGCGCCTCTGGATTGGCTCGTCGAGATTGTTGCCACCGGCTCGCCCGCGATTGCGAAACTGCCGAGCCTCGACGCTGAGTTAACCGCCGAGGAGATTGAATTCAATGCGGTCGCAGGTTTGATCCGCGCCAACGGTAGCCGTGGCATTCGTGTGCGACGCGGTGCGATCACCGCACGGCTTGCAAGCCTGGTTTACCAGTTTGATCCACGCAACCCCGAGACCATCGGAGCAATCGATGCGCTGGGCGCAGGGATCGTGCACGTCGAGGATCCTGCGATACCGCTGAGAAAGGCACAATGGCGGGAAGGTTTCAAACTTCGGCCCGCGGGTCTTGCGACCGCACGCGAGCTTAACACCAATCTCGAATTTTGGGTCGACGGTGACATCAAGGCATCACTGACCGACGGGGGCCAGTTCCAAGCCGACGCGATCGCCGGCGTCCTGACTCCCGAGAAGAACGCAGGCGACGATTCCAAGTCAACCCTGGTCCCTGACCGATTCGAGATCACCGGGAACGTCGAGATTGATACCGCCGCGATCGCTGCAAAGACACAGCGGTTGCTACTCTTCTTTGTCGGCGAACCAAATCCCCAACCGCGAGATCTCGAGGGCGATGATTCCGAATCCCCCTCGTCGCTCCGTCAATGGGTCGCCCAACCCCAGGGTGAAAACGGGATCGTCGACCCGATCGCTCGGCCGCGCCCGACGATCCGCGGTGATTCCATCAGCGCCCAACTGCGACGTAACGAATCGGGACTGAGCGCCAAAAAACTCAGCGTCAACGGTTCGGTGGAAGTGCTGCATCACCTCAAGAGCGGCGATCAGACGTTGCCGGCGCGATTGACCGGTGAGTACCTGCAGTTGATCGATGGCGGCGGTGAAGATGTGCTTCAATTAGGCAGCGGAGTTGGAACGCCGGCGAGATTCGAACTTGGCGACGGATTCTTCAGTGGCCCGCAAATCCAGGTCCGTACCAGCGACAACATCATCTGGATCAACGATGCCGGTGAATTCCAGATGCCGACGGCGGCATTGCCAACGAGTGTCACCGGCGAGTCCGATGGAAACGTGAAATGGATCAAGCCTCCACATTGTCGGTGGCAGGGCGAAATGATCTTCGACGGACGCACGGCGGTGCTGTCCGACGGCGTCGATATCACCGCTTCGCTCGTCAACGGTCGCGAACCGTGGGATCTGCACATGACCGGTGACCGGCTCCAGGTCGATTTGTCGGAGGGAGTTCAGGTCCGCGACATGAAAGCGATGCGCAAAGCGACGATCCAGAAAGTTTCGCTGATGAAGGGCCCGGACCGACCCGTGCTGGTCCAGGCGCTCCGGCGTGCCCCCGACGGCGTGCTCGAGGGCAAGCATCTGATCCAGGCCGCCAAGTTGACCATGACCCCGCACGACGGCGGAAAAATGATTGGCCAGGGGCCTGGTTGGTACCGGGGTTGGATGGTTCCGAAGTCCGGCGAGTCACTGTTCGGACTCGATGAGGAACCGGACGTGGAAAGCGATGAAACTCAATTGACCGGAATCCATCTGATCTTCAACGATTCGATGCAGGCGGATCTGACAGCCCGAAAGCTCGATTTTCTCCGCGGGATCCGTGTCGGGATTCGATCGATCCCAGATTGGGACAAGGCATTTGACGCGAAGACGATGGATTCTATTTCCGTCGGTGAATCAACGCTGGATTGCGACCGATTGCGATTCACGATTGAACCGGGGCATGTTCCCTCGCGAAGAATTGCTGGTGCACCGACCCCCTGGGAAATGGAGGCAACGAGCGGTGTGGTCTTTCGAACGCGAAGTGACCGAGGACTGTTGGAAGGTACAGCCAGCCGTGCGGCTTACTCGTCATCGAAAGATCTGTTCACCGTCGAAGGGGCACCCAACCGCGCCGCGATTTTCAGGCAAACGCTTCCCGACGGAAGCAAAGGTCCCGAAGGCGCCGTGCGTACCATGTCCATTCGACCCCGAACGATGAAGATCGAGAACGCTGTCCTCGAGCGATTGAACATCGCGGCACCGCCCGGCGGCGTCGCGCGATAACGGTTCGCTTCCCCGGTTCGTTACCGTGGGTCTGCTTCGGGATCCTCGTCAAGACCATAATCTTTGATCTTTTTGTGGAGCGTGTTGCGATTGATTCCCAACCGCGTCGCGGCTTTCGTTTGGACGCCACCGCAGGCCGCCAACACCTGTGCGATCAATTCCTTTTCCACACGCTCGACGATCAACGAGTGGACTTCGCCGGTGACCGCGGCGGCGTCGCTGAGACCTTGCATTACGACTTCCCTGGTCAACGTATCAATGTCGCCGGTCGGCAGCGCTGCGCCGGGTGGTACCTCATGGCTGGTAACGCAAGCAGGAAATAAATCGCATGTCAGTTCATCGGTCTCGGCCATAACCACGGCGCGCTCAATGTAATTCTGCAGCTCTCGAACGTTGCCCGGCCAATGATAATCCTGGAGCGCCTCCATCGCGCCCGGTCCAATGTGAACAACGTAACGGTCGTTGACTTCGTTGTAGTGCTCGAGGAAAAATGAGACGAGCGCCGGAATGTCATCACGCCTGCGTCGCAGAGGCGGGATCTCGATTGGGACGACATTCAATCGCCAGTAGAGGTCTTCACGAAACCTTTCCTCTCGTACTTCCTGCATCAGATCGCGATTGCTCGCTGCGAGAACTCTGGCATCGGTCCGCAATGTGCTGGTATCCCCCACGCGTTCGAATTCCTTCTCCTGCAACACACGCAACAATTTCACCTGGAGCGTCAATGAGGTGCTGTTGATCTCATCAAGAAAAACGGTCCCTCCGTGTGCCGCCTCGAAGCGTCCCGTGCGGTTGGCAACGGCACCGGTAAATGCCCCGCGGACGTGACCGAACAATTCGCTTTCAAGCAGGCTTTCGCTGAGCGCACCACAATTGACTCGCACGAACGGGCCATGGCTGCGGTGGCTGAGCTTGTGGATGGCTCCGGCGATCAATTCCTTTCCGACGCCGGTTTCCCCGAGGATCAAAACCGACGCATTGCTGCCGGCCACGCGGCGGGTGACACGGTACACCTCCTGCATCGCCGGCGATGTGCCGATGATTCCGGGAATCGGAGGCCCTCCTGGGCCGCTGGGTGAAAGTCCAATGATCGACATGAGAGGCTGAGTAAGGGGGTGGATGCTCGACGGCACGCCAACGCACAACGCTTCCACCGTTTGGGGCTTTCCACCGCCTGGGGCTTTCCACCGCCTGGGCTCGCACCGACAGCCGCGGACCACGCCCGCCAGACCAGGGTGCCCGCCAGACCAGGGTGATCGTGAAAATAACGCGAAAACAGATTTCGCGGTAGGCACGCTGGTATCACGTGGGGCAGAACACGCCTAAAAGCCCGTCGCAGGGGTGGTTCAGTTCGCCACAGCCACGCCATCGAGCATCTGAGACGCAGCGTCGCGGAACCGTTGTCGGTCAATGATCGACAAGGGCGGCAGACGCCGTCTCCGAGAAATCTCATCCATCACACCATCGAACCCGGCAACCGAAACGGGACGCTCGATCCACCTTGTCAACGCTTTCCACCGCTCGACGGCGAGGCTGTCCGGTTTGTGACCGTAGAGTACGATCGGCAATTCTCTCCCGCGTTCGGTGCGGCGAACGATGTCGATCATTTCGATCGCAGGCAAGTCGCTCAGCTCTGTCTTTGAAAGAATCAATCTCAAGTCGCCCCCGCGGGCCACCGAACGCTGTAATTCTCGGACGCTTCCGACTACCTCGACATCGAAGCCCAGCGAGGCGAGGATCGATTCCAGCTGGATAATCACATCGGGTCGAGTCTCGACGAGGATGGCCAGGGGCTCGTCCCGCAGCTTGTGCATCTCGGCCAGCGTTCGCTTCACGTGGCTGCTGCCCGCATAGGGAGCCGCGGCGGCCAACCGTGCTGCCGCCAATGCCGCTTCGTAGCGGACTTGAGGTTCAGGCGACGACGCGGCCTGGACCAGCGGAGTCGGTAGCGCGCCGCTTGCACCGAGCAGCGCGTTTTGATCCAACACGGTGAAATCATCCGTGTCGATCAATCGGATCAACCCGATTGTGGCTGCGTGGTTTCCATCGCTGATCGAGTCTTCGATGGCCGAGGAAAGTGACGCACCCCTTGCCCCCGATCGATACGCTTTGCGCATCGATTCCACCTGATCCGAGTCTCCCCAATCGTTGTCAATCAAGATTCGGTAGGCCAGATCCGTTGCCAGGACGGCACCTTGCATGTCCGGGGAAAGTGATCCGACGCGACGCAGTCTCGCCGCGGCATCGGACGCGTCGCGGTAAGCCGCAATCAAGGCAGATGTTGGTTGATGGGTGACGCCCGTTCGTTGCTGGTCAATGCTCCACAAGGTCGTTACGGCATTATCGTTGTCGACGCGACGCGCGTAATCGCGCCGGTCACCATATTCGATCTCCAGTAACTGGATGGCCGCACCACGGCTCGGCTCGCCCTGGCCAAGTTGCTCGAGCGCACGACTCGCCGATTCCTTTTCGGCCGAATCTGCATCAGCCGCGTGCAACGCCGTAACAAAGTCCGCGATGTGCCTCTGGCGACTGATGCGAGCGAGGGACGTGAGCGCGTTGGCGCGAACCGATGGGGTTCCATAGAGCGCGAGTTGTCGGAGCGCATCGATGCCATCTTCGCTGAGCTGCAGCATAACGCGAAGTATCGAATCGCGGCTGGCAGGCGGATTCTCCAGCACTGCTGCTGTAACAAGCTCCTTCACAGCTGTGTTGCCGCCGCCAAGAAGGATGCGCCGTGAAGCCAATTGAGCATCCACACTGGTGCTGTCGAGTTGTGCGATCGCTTGCCGAAGTCGATCGGATGACTCGGCGCGTGCACTGGCCGCTTTCGCGATCTGGTCAAGGGCCTTTCGAGCGGCGTCACTTAGCTCGCTATGTTGTTTGATCCTCAAGTAGATGGCCGAACCAATCTCGTCGTACATCGAGGTAAGCGTTGCTTCGTTGATTTGCCTCTGGGAAATTTCCGTCAATAGCTGGTCGACTTCCGACCAACGGCCGACCCGCGCCAAAGAGGAGACCGACCTGGCAAGCTGGATCTCACCGCGACGCGAGTGTTCCAGGAGTTGCTTGATCAACGGATTCTCATCGAGAGGTTGCGAGATCTCCTCGGGGTCCACCTTCGGCAGTTCGTCGAAAAATCCGCCTGGCGCGTCGAAAAGATCGTCCTGGGCCCATAGGGGGCCGGACAAGACGAAGAGACTGCCGATCATTGCCAAACGAGGAAGGATCATCATGTGCAGGCGAGGGGTTCGTGTTGATTCGAAAAACCACGAACTCATGATAATCGGACCTTGGACCATTGGGTCCACAGTTCAGCGAGTCCACAGAAAGAGGCCGCGTACGTGGGATCCCGAGCGAGATGAGACCACGGGTTGCGCGACCTCAAACGATTGTAACGCGTGCCGCAGCGCTGATGTCGCAGCGAGCTGCTCTACTGGGGCGCGTCACGCAGTGCTTCGGCAAGCTCCATCTGGTGCTGCCACTCGAGCGAGTCCTTGTCGTCCCCACCCAGCTCGGACATTCTTTTGCGGACCGAATCTGCCTTGTCCTGCCACGATGTCTTCGCCTCGGTGAGCCCGGGTACCGGCTCGACGGTCTTTCCTTTGACGAACGTCTTCATGAATTCGTTGTCAAGTTTTATCGCCGCCTCGCGAAATTGGTCGGCATTGGACCGCCGCTCGCGAATCTCCTCGGCCAGGTCCAATTGACCGGATGAGTTCTGTGCCGCTCTGTCCGCCGCTGAAACAAGGGGGCTTCCCGGTTGCCGGAACGGCATCGTGAACGCGAAGATCAAGATCGATCCCGAAACGAAGAATGAAAGAGCGATCAGAATTCGAACGTTCTTCGACCGCCCGTCAATCTTCCGCTGTTTCGGCGTCGTTTGTTTCTTTGACATCCTGGAACCTTTCACATGAAAAATGAAACCCCCGACGGCCGGCGCGGACTGCCGAGCCGGCCACGGTTCGCTGATGAGTGCTTATTGAGTGAGAATCGTAGGAAGGTTGTTTGCGATTTCTTCGAAGATCTGGACCAACTGGTCCGCGGTGGCTGCGTGGTAATGTTTTCCACCGCCGATGGTCGCCACGTCACGCATCAGATCCTGGTCCGCTCCGTCGCCGAATGTGACTGTGTGAATCGTCAGGTTGTACGAACCGACAAGGTTACGGGCTACATCTTTCGGCGAAACTCCGTTGTTGTGGATGCCGTCGGTCATCACCACCATGGTCTTGGCGGCGAAAGGCCGGGCGGACGAATCAAGTAACGCATTGATCGCTTCTTCCATCCCTTCGCCGATCGCCGTCGAGCCACCGGTATTCAGACCGGCAACGGTGTCGCGGACGATCTGAAGATCTTTTTCGAGCCAGCAGTCGAGCGTCGCCGATGATGAATAGCTGGCGACCGATACCTGTTCTTCCTGGGGCGTCGAATCAAGGACGTCCAAGAAGGCATCAACGGCCACGACCAGGTCCTGCCATGCCGATGTCGGTGCGGGACCGAGACCGTAGTAGTCCTCCCACGCCCATTGCTGGTAAGTCGTCGAGTTGTGGCCGTTAGTGTACGAGTAACCGCCGTAGCGTCGTCGCCGCAGATAACCGGCGTCGACGCCGGCTTCCCTCGTCGAATCGTACCACGGTGACTTGCCCGAAGGCCAATCGAACGTGACCCAGCTCATCGAGCCCGATCGGTCAAGAACCAACGAGATGTCCCGGTCCACCTGCATCGCAACAGCATTCTGCACCGTCGAAAAATCGGTGGCATTGAGCAAGCCTGGAATGACAAGCGGTACACGACCGGAAAGTGATCCGCTTTCGCGCCGGCCGTGGACTCGCATCGCGCTGGCAACCACCGCACCGCTGGCTACATCCGCAGTGGGCAGTTTCTCAAAATAGTAGCGGCCGCTGACACCATCCGGCTGCGTCGTTTTGCCAAATTCAATCTCATTCGCCGAGTCCTGCGACTGCAGCTGCAACGGTTCTCCGTTGACGTTGTTCATCGCGGCCGTGGTGACCGCAGCGGTCTTGGCGGCGGACACCGTTTGAATCTCGCTGAACGCACGGCCGCCCGCGCGGGCCGCGGCGTCCGTGGCGACCATCAACTCGGTGCGAGTCAATTGCATCTGCGCCGCGTTGATGCAGAACGCCGCCAGGATCGCAAGGACAGGCAGCAGGACCGCCATCAACCCCATCACGCTTCCGCGCCGGGAAAGACCCTGTCGCGGGCGGTCTGAAACGAGGTCACTTTGGAGATGTCCGATGGATGTCATGATGAGATTTCTCGGGGCAACGAGTTGGTGTACGCAGAATCGATATCCCGATGGGATTCCTGTGCCGCGTTACTGTTCGTAGAAGTGGTCGTATCGTTCCGTGCGAATTCTCGCGACGGTGTCGATTTTCTTTTTGGGCAAAAACTTGGGTGTAAACAGGGCCACCTTTTCAAGATCGACGGTGATGGTGACTGTCACATCCGTTGACTCTTCGTCAAGATCGCTGACGTTCACCGAGTATCCGTTGCTCAGCATCGAAGACATGATCAGCTCTGCTTCCTGTACCGCATCATCCTTTGTCGCACCGGGCACGATGGCCTGGCGGGCGGCGAAATAGGCCGCGTCCTGGGCAAGGTTGCGAACCATGTTCATACGGGCAAATTCCATGCAGGCGAAGATCATGATGAACATGATGTTCGCAACGACCGCGAACTCGACCGCCGACGCTCCGAGCCGCGACTGACCCTTCGCGCGGGCTTTGCGGCGAACTGCGACTTGATTGCGGGGACGTTTCATGATGTCGTGCTTGCGCCGAGTGTCCGTAAAATGGTTTGCGATGCTGTATTCAGTTGTTTTCAAGATTCTTGTATTCTTTTCGCATCGTTACGCTCGCCGAAAGCGTCATGTCACCGAACATTTCTGACGGGATCAACAGATTTCCGCTCGCTGGGACGTTGACCGTGACGGTGACATTCTCGAGAGTGTCGGCACCTCCGAATCCCGGTGAGCTGATGTCGACGACATTGCCGCCGTACTCGACACCGCGTTCGTCAAGGAATTCTCGCACTCGAGCACCGACGTCCGCGTTTGTGCGCCCCCGTCCGACTCCTCGGCGGGCTCCTTCGTACGCCGCCAATACGGCCGTTTCCTTCAAAAACATCATCGAGCAAATGTCGATGGTCCCGATCGTCAACGCGACCAATGCCGGCAAAACGAATGCGAACTCGACCGTTGCGACACCCCGTCGCCTGCGGGCTCTTCGGAAAATGCGGCTGGATCTTTTGGCGGACATCGGATCGGTTCTTCGAGGGACGGAGTAGACACCTGCTCTGTCAGAAACCTATGTCACGAATGCACCAGATGCGGCGGAATCGAAGTCGATTGATTGACAACGGCGAGAAAAAATGCCTTGTCCGTCACCGCAGCATCGCCATGATCGGCACAAACCGACCAATGCGAACCGTTTCGGCGCTATCGGTGGCCTACTCGCCAGGCAGCGGATACGGATCGGCAAACGCACCAAACGCGCCCAATCCGCCATCGACCTCCAAGTCAGTGCCAGTCACGAAGGTGGCCTCGCCGCTCGAGAGCCAGAGCACGGCGGCCGCGATCTCTTCGGGTCGCCCGATGCGACCCAGCGGGTGACGATTCGCCAACGCAGCCTCACCGCCTTGCTCCTGGAGACTTGCTCGCACCATCGGCGTGTCGATCGCACCGGGAGATACCGAGACGACACGGATACCGTCGCGTGCGTACTCAACGGCCCACTGACGCGCCTGCATCAGGTTTGCACTCTTGATCGGCCCGTACACCCCGACCTCTCTGGCTGTGCGATGAGCCTGACCGCTGGCAAGATTCACAACCACGCCACTTCCCTGGCGACGCATCTGTGGAATCACGTTCGCTGCCATCCTCATGTACCCACCAAAGTTGATCGCGATCATCCTCTGCCAAACCTCCTCCTCGATCGTATCAATCGGTTGGAACGATTCCTTCGGCTGGATCGCGGCATTGTTGACCAGTACGTCAATCGCCCCGTGGCTCGCGACGATATGGTCGACCACGGAACGACAATCGGATTCCACCGATGTATCGACATGTCGGAACTCGATTTTTCCGTCGAGGTCTTCGCTCGTGGACGGATCCTTCACGTCCGCCGAGACCACCGTCGCGCCCGAATTCGCAAACGCGGTCGCAATGGCGTAACCGATGCCTCCAGCGCCTCCGGTCACCAGAACAACGCGACCGGTATTGTCGTAACGAACCGTTCCCTGTGGACGAGCGGTTGGACGATCAGGCGGACGGGCGGCGTTCATCACGGATTCTCCAATTCAGCGGGATGTATCTTTGATCCCCGCAAACCTCAATCGATTTCGGAGGATCTCATCGCACTGTTTCAATTGCTCGAAGTACGGGGCATCGTTGGCCAAATTCGTGAACTCGTGCGGGTCGTTCTTCATATCATAAAGCTCGGCCGTGCCGTCGTTGTAGCGCATGTAATGCCACTCGGGTAATCGCAGTGAATAACCCTTGTTAAAGGAGAGCGCGCCCGGTTTCACCTCGACCGCATGATCCTCGAAGATCGGCACCAGACTCGTTCCCTGGACATCCTGCGGTACGGGCAAGCCGGAAAACTCAGAGAGCGTTGGGTAAAGATCGACAAGCTCGACGATCGAACGTGTCCTGCCCGATTCGAATCCGGGCACTGAGACGATCAGCGGCACGCGCAAGACTTCTTCGTGCAAATTCGATTTCTGCCAAAACTGGTGCTCCCCGAGGTGGTATCCGTGGTCGCTGGTAAACACGACCGCGGTGCTTTCGCGCAATCCGAGACGATCCAGCTCGTCGAGCAAGCGACCGACCTGCGCGTCCATGAAGGAGACCGAAGCATAGTAGGCCGCCCACATTCGCTTCTGATTGTCGGGATACTTGCCAATCGGATTCCTGGATGAAATCGTGCCGGCTAGTCCAAGCCGCGGGATGTCGTCCAGGTCGCCGGGCTGCTGTTGCGGCAGACGCATTTCCTGCCATGGATATCGGTCGAAATACTCCGATGGAGCGACCATTGGGTAGTGTGGACGGACGAAACCGACCGCCAGAAAAAAACGATCTTCGCGGTGCTTCCGAAGCAATTCGATTGCTTTGCTGGCTGATTTGTGGTCCGCCTGGTCCGAGCCATCGCCCTCGTATCGGACCGAAACGAACATTCGATGCGGCATCTTCGTCGATTGACGGTTGTCCAAGGATTCGGTGAAGACATTCAGATTCAAACAGGCGTATTGGCCGGGTGTATGTGCCTCGAGCCCCGGTGAATTGAATCGCTCGGTCCATGATGACGCGACGTCCTTGCCGTTGGTGCCCGCGATGATGTCGCCGGGGACCCGCATGTGATAGATCTTTCCGACCCGTGCGGTGTACCAACCATTGTCGCGGAAGTGTTGCCCGAGGTTGACGCTGCCGCCATTGAGATAGCGGCTGAACATGAACGACTGGCGTGACGGCCCACAAGACGTACCCTGGCAATAGGCACGGTCGAATACGAGGCCGCTCCGGGCCAGTGAGTCGATATTCGGAGTTTTGCAAAACGGATCACCGTAGCAACCCAGCACACTCGCCTTGAGATCATCCGAAACGATGAAGAGTACGTTCCGGATCTCACGCTCGTTGGCCTTGCAAGCGAGGCTACCGAAACCCAGCAAGAAGATTGCTGCTAAAAACGAAATCCGCAGCCAAGGAGAACCAGGCATCGTTAAAACCCAGAGGAGGTAATCGCGTTGTCAATCAATCGATATCCAATCGATATCGTACCCAAACAGCATGCCCTAAAGACGGGCGATCGCATTGCGGCCGAGCGTTGGCAAGCATGCGTCCGGAAAAGACAACAGCCGCACGCGTTGGCGGCTGTTGGGTGAGGGCTTCGATTCGCGTCGCCAATCCGACGTCCGCAGGTCAACTGCCGTCGGTCGCGAGCTTGCGGAAGTAGGCTTCAATCGCTTCGCGATAATGGGTGGGAAGATCACGGCTGATCTGCTGGAGAGCCTGTTGTCGTTCTGCCGGAGGCAGATTTCCCCATCCGTCGCGTTCTTCAATCTCTCTGCGGTCGACATCCCCGCTGCCACTGGCCCCGGCGATGCGGCTATCGTCCATTGGCGCGCCCTGGCCACCCTGGCCGCCACCCTGACCACCGGATGATTGCTGTTGCTGTTGTTGCTGTTGTTGCTGCTGCTCCTCGATCTTTTCGATCAGCTTGGTCAGCTTGTCGATGATCTTCTGCTCCTGGTTCTTGACGTCCTCGTCGGTCCGGCCGAGATCGAGACGGCGAGTCACGTCCGTCATGATTCGCGAGATTTCATCAAGCGTATCTTCCTTGAGCGGTTTGATATCGGCGATCATCAAGTTCGCAGTCCGCGCGTAGCGGACCGGACAATCGTCATCGTTTTCGAGCAATCGACGCAGGTCGGCTAATGCCTCTTTCTTCATCAACAACGCGTGATAACAGACGCCGCGGTAGAACAGAGTCGCCGCCGGATCAATCGATTCGGTTGGTTCGACTTCCGCGATCACCGGCAATGCTTCGTCGTACAAACGAGCGCGTACCAGCTCGCGTCCCAGCCATGTTCGGACGCTCATCCGCATCGACTTTGGCAACGACTCGAGCGCGCCATAAGTAGGATTGTTCGGATCGACCTTCGCCGCGGCGATCGAAATGCTCTGTTCCGACTGACCGACCAACTCTTCGACCACCGGAACCAAATCACGCGTGATCGCGACGTAGGCATCAAGCGGATCAAGATCTTCCTTCTCGATGGCAGAAAGGAATCGTTCGGTTACGGCGTCCATCTCGGCCGGTGCGACCGCCAAGTCATCAAGTGATTTGCGGAGCATCTGTGCCATCACCGACGCATCGAAGGGCTGCCAACTGGCACGACCCTCGAGAACATCTGCGCCACGAAGCTGGGCCGGGAGAGATAGAACAACCGCGGCCAATAGAGCGCGGCTTACAAAGGCCGAGACAATCCTCGGCATCCCAAACGGTGACGTAGTCAATCGGTTCACGATCACCTCGTGGTTATTTGTTACGCTTTAATACCAGATCGCGGGTGATCCGGTACAGGCGGTTTTGCCGCTCCGAGAGATCTTGAAGCAGCGGCCTGACCTCATCGACCGACGAGCTCCCCGATTCTAACAGCCCGGAATAACGGTCTGTCGTCGATTTGATACGTGTTTCCATCGTACGGATCAATTTCAGCTCTGCCAACGCCTCGACCAACGGTTGTTCCTGTTGTCCGGGTGGCGGGGGGTTTCCTTGTTGCTGCTGCTGCCGCTTCTTTTCCAGGTCCCGCTGGGCTTTCTGCAGGGCGGCAATCATCTCCTCGAGAGCTGCCAAAATGTCGTGTTGGATGCCCTGGGTCACCGCGTCGATCTTGGTCTGTCCGAGCAATTCCGAGACACGGATGGTATCGGAACGAATTTGCGAAACCACTTCGGGGAAGGCGACACTTGATCCCTCTTCCCTCAATAACAGCATCGCACGGTCGGCTTCGAGCGTGACTTTCTTCTCCTCAAACGCCAGGTCGCCCGCCTTCAAATCGGTCTGCCGGTTCCTCTGGGACCGGGGCGTGGCGGCAAGCGCGATGGTATCGTCGAGAACCTTGGTTTGCATCGCCGCCATTTTTCGCAACCTTGCTTCGAGCTTGGCCAACTCGCGCTGCATTTCCTCTTCCCGAAGCTGGCGCAAGATCCGTTCGAGCCGATCGATGGCGGCCCGGAGATTCTCTTCGGCTTGTCGCTGCTTCTCAGTCGCCTTGTCGCGTTTGGCGTCCTCCAGCTCCTTTTCCGCCTGACGCATGTTTTCGATCGCCCGTTTCAGCTGCTCTTCGACTTCCTGTTCCGGAGTTTGAGGCTGCGATTGCTGCTGTTGCGATTGCTGCTGCTGTGATTGCTGCTGCTGTGATTGCTGCTGCTGTGATTCACTTTGCTGCTGTGATTCACTTTGCTGCTGTGATTCACTTTGCTGCTGTGATTCACTTTGCTCGGACGATTGCTGCTGGGACGAATCCTTGTCCTTGGAATCCTTGTCCCCTGGATCTTTCTGCTTTGGATCCTTCTCGCCAGGTTCTTTTGAACCAGGTTCTTTCTCGCCCTCCTTTTCGGCGGGTTTATCTTCATCAGCGTCTTTCGCAGAGGGGTCTTTTTCGCTGTCCTTGTCGTCGCTGTTTTCCTTTGGCTCGTTTTCGGACTCGCCTTGCTTGGAATCACTGGGCGAGGATTCCGAATCGCTTTGGTCCGGGCTACCTTGTTCGGCCGATTCGTTCTCCTCGGCGAGTCGTTGCTTTAATTCTTCACTGCGCTCGGTCACCGACTTCTGTTCCTCGGTGACTTCGTCGAGATCGGCATCGTTTTCGGTACGTGCGCGGGCGCTTCGCTGGTTATTGAGATTACGTTTCAGGTCCTTGATCAATCGTGTGTAACGTTCCTTTTCGTCGCGAATTCTTTTCGAGCGGTCTTCGCTGAGCAGCAGCTTCAACAGCGAGGCGAGTTCCTGGGTCGCGGCCTCCTGGTTTTCCACCGCTTTCTGGTACTCCTGGGTCTTCAGCGAAGCGGAAGCACTTCGCAGGGTTTCCAGCACAAACTTGTCGCGAGATTGCCGGGCTGCTCGCCGCAGCAGCGCCGAACGTTCCGGGTTCTCAACGGACTCGACATCGGCCAATCGGAGCAGCAATTCCTCGAGCCGTTGGTAGCGTTCCGCCACACCAGCCTGACGTTTGCTGAGGTTCGAGATTTCGGTCGCCTGGTCTGCCGCGACGTCGTCGGCCGTCACCGACGGGGGCATGATGACGAGAAGAAGTGTGGCAGCCGAAAGCAACAGAATTGATCGTGACCGCATTGGATTACTCTCGCGTGGTTGGCGTTGTCGTCTCGCCGGTGGGTTTCGTGTTCATCGCGGGCGTGCGATCTCGCTCTCACTCGAAGAGTTCAAGCGTCCGTTTTTTCCGTTCCGTTTTGGTGTCTTCGAGAAGCGATTCCTGGTCGTCGATCAACTCGCGCACCCTGTCAAGGATTTCGTTGTAGCTTTCAAGATCAAGCATTTTATCGAGCACGGCGGTCAATTGAAGCAAGACATCCTCGGCGGATTGGACTGCCTCGGCGGCCTTTTCCTTCGCTTTTTCGGGCTCGGCGACCGATCTTTCGAGTTCGACGATCTGGTCGCGGAGACGCTGCAATGGCTGCTCGACAATTTGTCGCAAGGGATCTCGAACGCCGTTGCCGATACGCTCGCGGCGGTCGATCGAATCGACCCGGTTGTTGACCATTTCCTTCAATATGTCGTCGAGCGAGGCTGCGATTCCGGACAATTCCTCGGCGGTCTTGCTGGCTTGCAGCCCGCTTTGTTGGACCCGCAGTCGTCGGACTTGCAATTGTCGCGTTCGTTCGGCTTCGTCATTGGGATCCTTCGGCGGCTCGAGTCCGCGGCGGCGCAGCAGATCAATCGTCTCACGAAGATTCCGCATTTCATCAATCGTTTGCTGCAGCCGCGCCCGCAGCCCCAACTCGCGGCGTTCCATCAGCGCCAATAATTCCTCTGGCTTGACGATCTGCAATCGGAATACTTCGCTCCGTGTCAGGTGCTGGGAACCGAGATCGTAGTAGTCGGTAGCCTCACCGATGATATTGATCGCACCTCCGGGCACGATCTCCTCGAGCCTTCCATCGGAGACCATGTCGCGCAAATCGACTTCTGCTTTCCCTTCGCCATCCCGATTCAACTGCGGTGTCATGTTTGCCGATTTGGCTTCACCCTCAAGCGACATGGGTGCCGCAGAAATCTCCAGCCTTTCGATTCCATAGTCATCGGTCACGATCGCCTCGACCGGAATTCGTGCGATGGGGGTGACCGCCGAGCCAATGCCATCGAGACGCATTTCCAACTCCGGCGGCTCATCGAGGACTACGCCAAGAAAATAACGGTACGGTGCCTGGGCAGAAATTCCATCGACATCGCGGGGGACAATGGTGACCGTGGTCGCACGGCCAATTTCGTCCAGCGTCAAACTGAATTGACGGCGGTCATCGGAGTACGCGGGCTGGAGGACATCCAACTCATCGGAATCGGTCTTCACGACGACGTCACACTGGCCAACCGGCACGCTGCTGCTGGCGACAAGCGTCACATCGCTGCCTTCGCGTAGGCGCAGCCCCGATTGATAATCGGTTTCCATGTCGATATCGCCGCTGCCCTCGCCGCGCAAATAATCGGGATAGCGAACGACGACCTTCATCTCGGTGATCGCGGGCGGCTCGACCGACTCGATTCGATAATCATCAAGCCGATCATCCAATCCACGCACGTCCAAAGTCACCGACTCGCTCAAACTGTTCAGCGGCGGGCCATCGAGAATGAACGACTGGTAACCATCGACGATCCGCCCGACACGACGCATGTTGGATTGACCTCGCGTCCCAGAATCGGTTCGATAATAGACGGTGCACAGCACCGGCAACTCGGCGTCGACCGCCTTTGCACGAATTCTTAACGTCCCGCTGCTGCCTCGCGGCAGCCGCACGGTCTTATCGACGAACTCGATCAACTCCGGCGCCGACGACTCATCCTCCGACGCCGAGACGATCGGTAACTCGACTCCGACCATTTCCAAATGAGCTCGCCGCGGCCAAGGCTCATCCGACAGCAGTGTTAGACGCGATGCGGCACGGCCAAACGCTTGCGGGCTGATCACTAAAAAGAGCAACGCAAAAATCGCCAGCGGACCGGCAACCATCGCCTTGCGGACCAGCGGCTCCCAACGAAACACGCGGTTCGGGTCGACCTGGTCAATCGCGGCCGCTGCCTGATCATGAACTTCCTTGAGCAGTTTCGGTGAATGCGAATCGCCCGTCCGTCCCGGTTCGTTCAATTGCACCGCCGTCACCAACCGGCCCCCGAGCGTGGGATGATGACGTTCGACCAGCAGTGCCAGGCTGTCATCCGGCAACGGACGCTTCAGCCTGCCCAACAACATCGTCACCAGAATCCCGACAACGGCGACCGCGACAACCAACAACAAAACGATTCGCGCCAGCCGCGGCATCTCGGTTCCGCCAAGCTGGACTGGCAAATAATCCAGCGCCAATCCGATCCAGAAGGCGCTCAGAATCACTGCCGCGACAGTCAGCAGCGAGTCCCAGACCACGTAGCGACGCACGCGATGACGAAGAGATTCGAGCAACGAAGACAATCGTGGATCGAGATAGCGAGCTGCCATGCGGTTGCGTCGATGAGGTTCCAGCGGGTCAAAGTACCGGAGCGGCCTTTGATCTGAACGTATTTCCATTTATACCAAAAGAGCTCTTTTCTGCACGCCTTCGTCGCCCAAACCTCCGTTGTTCGCCGAAAATGACCCGCTTCCGGCCCTGTATCGACTTGCATGACGGTCGTGTCAAGCAAATTGTCGGCGGCACACTGAGTGACGAAGGGTCCGGTCTGCGCGAAAATTTCGTCGCCGACAAGTCAGCGGATTGGTTTGCAAACAAGTACCGCAGTGACGAGCTGGCCGGCGGCCACGTGATCAAACTTGGACCGGGTAACGATGCCGCAGCGCGGCAAGCACTCGCAGCCTATCCCGGCGGCATGCAGATCGGCGGCGGGATTACTTCGGCCAATGCGAGCCAGTGGATCGATGCCGGCGCCAGCCACGTGATCGTGACCTCGTGGGTTTTTGATCGCGACGGGCATCTCTCGAACGATCGACTCGCAGAGTTGAAAGAGACAGTTGGACGCGGGCGTATCGTGCTCGATTTGAGTTGCCGGCGATGCGAACTCGGTGGACCCTCACTCGCATGGAAAGTCGCGATGAATCGTTGGCAGACTTTGACTCAGGTCGAAATCACGCCCAAAACACTCGATGAACTTTCGGCCTACGCGAGCGAGTTCCTGATTCACGCCGCCGACGTCGAAGGTCTCTGCCAGGGGATCGACGTCGAGCTGGTCGAGTTGATGGGAAGCTGGGCCGGGTTACCGATGACCTACGCCGGCGGCGTGGCAACCATGGACGACGTTGAACTCGTCGATTCGGCGAGCAAGGGACACGTCGACGTGACCGTGGGCAGCGCACTCGACCTTTTCGGCGGGACGGGCGTTCGCTACGAAGAACTCGTCCGATGGAACAAAGCCCATTGAAGACCGAATGACGAGCCGCACGAAAGTCGCAACACTCCGTTAGCAGTGGGAGAATGTACCGGGGAAAGCTTCATAGTAGGCCGGACCGAGCTTTGCGAGTTCCGGCATTGGTGTGAGTGAACGCCGGAACTCGCAAAGCTCGGTCCCGCCTGCGAATCGCCCATCATGTTTGTTTTGCGTAACATAACGACTGAACGTGGGCGCAAAAAAAGGACGCGGACAACACCCGATGTCCGCGCCCAAATTCACCAAAGTGAATAACGACTATTCGCCGTCGTGCCCTGTGTCGCTTCGCAGGACATACTTCAGTGAATCATACAGTGCATCGAGACGAATCGCTCGGGCGATCGACTCGAGCGTCTTCACCGGTGCTTTTGAAGCGGTATTTTTTTCTTCCGCGGGTGAAGCGGTGATCGTCTCGACATCTTGAGTGGGGGTGATCGTTTCGTTCATATCCGATGTCCTTGATGGATTCGTATCTCGGCAGACCAAATTGCCTTGGGGCTCGTCGCGATGTGGAACGTCCACGGATCGTGGTTCATAATGCGTGTCAACGAATTCTCCCCTCAATAGCTATTACGCGTGTAAAGGGGAATTCAACCGCCTAAAATCCGAGAAATACCACGATGCTGAACGTCCGAGCACTAAAGTCATTCGCGTGTGTCATTGCCACGGCATTGCTGTGCACGTTGCAGAGCCCCGCATTGGGAGAACGTCCGAACTTGCTGTTTGTGCTCTCGGACGATCATCGAAATGATTTTCTGGGGTGCGCCGGACACCCGGTGGTGAAGACACCGACAATTGATCGGCTTGCTGCAGATGGAATCCGTTTCAAAAATGCGTTTGTGACCACGTCCATTTGCGCGGCCAGCCGGGCCACGTTGTTCACCGGGCTGACTGAGCGGACACATGCGTACACGTTCGGTACACCACCGCTGCATCGCGACTGGGTCACGACGAGTTACCCCGCACTGCTCCGCGATCAAGGCTATCGAACCGGTTTTGTCGGCAAGTTTGGTGTCAACATCGACGGCAAACCGGCGCAACACATGTTTGATTGGTACAAGCCGCTGAATCGCAGCCCGTACGTCAAGAACGTCGACGGTACCAAACGCCATGTTACCGACATCATCGGTGACGAAGCGATCGGATTCGTCAAGAGGTCCGTCGACGGACCGTTCTGTTTGTCGATCAGCTTCAACGCGGCGCATGCCGAAGACAACGACAAGGCCGATCACTATCCGCCACCCGAGACCGAAAAGTCGCTTTATGTTGATGTCGCGGTCGATCAACCGAGGCTGGTCGACACGTTCGATTCGTTGCCCGATTTCATGAAACGATCGATGAACCGCGATCGATGGTATTGGCGCTGGGACACTCAAGCCAAGTACGAGAAAAACGTTCGTAATTACTACCGCATGATCACGGGACTGGACCGGAACATCGGCCGGGTGCTCGAGGCGATAAAAGATTCGGGCCGTAGCGACAACACGATCGTCGTCTTCATGGGTGACAATGGTTACTACAAAGGAGACCGCGGTCTGGCGGGAAAATGGTCCCACTTCGAGGAATCGTTGCGAGTCCCCTTGGTGATCTATGATCCTCGCGTTGCGACCAATGACCAAAGCCAGACCACGGACGCCGTTGCGTTGAATATCGATATCGCACCCACTCTGTTTGATTATGCCGGAGTCGAAATCCCGGCTCACAGCCAGGGCAAATCGCTTCGCCCGTTGGTCGAGAATCCTGATGCAGATTGGCCGCGCGATTCCTTTACCTGCGAGCACTTGATGAACAACGCGTCGATCCCGAAATGGGAAGGGATACGAACGCCGCGATACACCTACGCAAAATATTTCGAGCAGGATCCGCCCTTCGAGTTCCTGCACGACCGGGAAAAGGATCCGGACCAGCGCGTCAACTTTGCCACGGACCCCGGGTACGCCGAAGCTCTTCAACAATTGCGTGAGGAAACGCAACGTCGGCTGGCCGAGCAACGGAAACAAAGACGAGATTGAGCAAGCCAGGGCAGCTGCTAATGACTGACGACTTTCCCGCGGGGTGGTTTGCGAACGATCTCCGACACATGCGCGGTGATTATGCTGGTCCAGCATCCATCCATACTCCCGCCCAGAATCGGTCGCCCCATGGCAAAGCAGAAGAATCCGTATCCGACACTCGGATCCCGCCCGACGGTCGGATTTGTCCGCAGCTTCTTTGTGGCAATGTTCATGACATCGTTGCTGGTCGGGTCATTGCTCTACGCGGTACACAGAACGGAAGGACCGTTCGCTCTCGAGCGCGCACTCACTGCGTTCGCGATGCCGCTTGGCGTGGTCTCGGTGCTCGCGCTGGCGGGGGCGGTTTATTGTTCATCACAAGGCACGCGATTTCCGTCCCTGGTTTTCCTGGTGATTTTTCTGACGATCGCGACCAGCTCCAATGCGAAAGTCGCATCGATGGCAATGCAATCGTTGGAATGGCCTCGCGCACGTCTCAGTCCTGACATGCGTCCGTTCCGCTGTATTGTCGTGCTTGGCGGTGGCGTTTCGGTTGCTCACGACGGCGTTGCGGAACTTGGCCAGGACGGCCAACGCATCGTTCGCGCTGCACAGTTGTGGCACGCGGGCCAAACCGAATCGATCATCTGCACCGGCACCTCCATCCGTGACGATCCCGACCCATCGACGACTGGCCGTGAATTGCTCGAGTCACTCGGAGTGCCCGCCGACGTGATATTCGAGGTCGCCGGGGAAAATACAGCGAGAGAAATGAAAAACCTTGCAGATTTTTTTCGCTCGCCGGATGACGGATTTCCCGCCGCCGGACGGGTCGGATTGATCACCAGCGCCTTTCACATGAAGCGGGCGATGACGCTGGCAAAGGGCCGTGAGCTGGAATTCATGCCGATTTCAGTCAGCTTTCGTAGTGATCCGAAACTCGAGCCGTTACCGAGTCGGATGATCCCCGGCGCGAAACCCTGTGAAACTTTCTCGCTTGCCTTCAAAGAGCAATTGGCGCGGTTGGTCGGAAGGTGATACGAAACTCGAGAGTTTGCGGGATTCGCGGCCAAGCGAGACCCCGTCATGGATGACGTTTTGCATTTTGACATTGAGGTCAATCGATGTGGTGGCTCGACGACGGTTCGTTTCGCGGCGACAGAACCAACCGCCGGCGCGTGGTGTACCGCCGGAATGTTTCTGTGCCGCGCGATCATCCGCGGCACCCACGTCGTGCGCCGGCCGCACAGAGGCGTCTCCGACTTGATCTCACTGACGCACAGACGGCTGCAAACAAGTCGCTTCTCGAGTGTGACTCTCAACGCGAAACCGAAGTCGCAGTTTTAAAACGCGACCTTGCCTCCCTTGAGAAGGCGGTACGCCAACAGGCCGCCGAAAGAGACAGGTTGATTTCGCAGCGGGCCGCCGAAGTCGCATCGCATCAAGAGCGAGTCGCCAACTTGCGAGCGGATCACAATTCCGAGTTACAACAGTTAACCCATCGATTCTCTGCGGAGTTGGTGCGAGCGAACCAGAAACTCTCATCCGCCGCGAAGCTGCTTCACGCGCGCGAGCTGTGGCTCAATGAAGAGGTACGGCGATCCCGCCGCATACGCACACAGCTCGCCGCCACCGAGCAGAGGGTCGCCGATTGCGAACGAGAAATCGATGAGCTTCAGACGGCCACCGAATCGGCGAGACTGCACCATGCAAATACTCTGGCGGAAGCACAGCATGAGCATGACGCCGAAGCGAAACACCTACGGGCTGTCGCGGAAGCAGCCGAGCGGCGGGCTGCGGATCGCGGAGCCGAAATCAAACTTCTTCGGGAAGAAATTGAAAAGCAGAAGGCTGCCAGCTCATCGCAGGATGTTGACAAGATTACTTTGCTTGAATCCAGCGTCGAGCGTATCAACGTCGCGCTGCGAGAAAAGGACGAGCGAAATCAGCGACTGGTAACGACCGTCGAAAACCAGGAGTCCCAGCTCCGACAATCACGCGCCGAAATCGCTCAACTGCGACAGCACAACGACGCCACTTTGCTCGAAAAAGTTGCCGCCGAAGAGGCGCTGCGTCAAAGTGCGAAAGCGAGAAACGGCGAAGTCGAAAAGCTCGAAAGCGAAGTCATCCAACTACAGAACGAGCTGAGCCGATCGTTGTCTGAGAATGAATCGATCACTCAGACCTACCAGCTTTTGCAGTGCGAGCAATCAAGCGTGATCGTCGATCTACGAAACAAGCTGAGAGCGGTCGTGGATCGGTCGAGACAGTTCGAGGCCGTTGCCCAGCAGGAAAAGTGCCGCGCCGATGAGGTGCATTCCGATCTGGAAAACGAACAGGCGTCCGCGAACGAGCGGTTGGCGTGTCTTGAAAGCCAACTTGTTGAGGCGAAAAGCACGCTCGAGCGTGAGCGGGCAAACTCCGCCTCATCAACGGCGGCGCTGCAGGAAGAGATCGGAAACCTGAAATCGCTCGTCGCCCAGCGCGAATCGGAACTCAATGGCCTGTGGAACGAGTCGTACGAAAAGTCAAAGGAAATCGATCGTCGAGATGGTGCACTTGAGCGTCTGCGATTGAAAAATGAACGATTGATAGAAATCCAGGATTCGAAGTTCAATTCCATGCGATCTCAATATGAAGAAATGGTACGAGTGCTTGACGCAGAGAAGTCGAAGCGAAAACGGGCTGAGGAAGAATCCCGACGTCTCAGCAGCGAACGCTCCAGCCGAATTACACAGCTCGTTCGACAGAATGAGTCGATCACGAACCAGCTTGCATCGGTTCGCGAGCAGAACGTGCGGCTTCTCGCCGAAGTCGCCGAACTTCGCGATCGCCCCAAGTCCAACGAGCTTGAGCTGATTGAGAGCCAGATTCAAAAGCTGCGTGATCGTTTGCAGCGAGAAGCGGCCGAGCGCCGAAAGGTAGAGGCGCTGTTGAAACGGAATGCGAACAGCTCGAACCTCGATGCGGATGTCAGTTCAGCGTGGTCGCAAATCGAATCCGAGAATCAAGTGCGTCGACTTAAAAGCCAGATCAAGGCATTGCACAACGCCCAGTTGGTCGAACGACATCGCGCGGCCGTTGCAATTGCAAAGCACAAAGCCGTTATCGCGACGCTGCAACAGGACGCACAAAAACGCGCCGCGTGATGACACCCGCGTCGCCGAATTCTTCGTAGGCCGAAACGAGATTCACGAGTTCCGGCGATTACTCAAAACGACGCCGGAACTCGCAACGCTCGGTCCGGCCTACAACTTGCTTTCGATTTTTGATGTTGCCCTATTTACAAGCACTCAGCAGCCCGCTGCATGCTTGCGAATTTGGCTGTGTCGCCTTATTGACGTTTCCCTACAGGTACCGCAGCGAAAGACCGGTGCCTACGAAAAAGTCATCGGAATCGTCGTTCAGCCCGACTCCGGCTCGAACATCCCACTGGACATTGTTCCCGAACAATTTCGTGAACCCGCCGTTGAGATAATGCTCGACCGGATCGGTGTCGGCATCATCAGGGAAGAACGCGTACCATTCGGTGTACGCCCCGATCGTGTCGGTCAACGACAACCCGACCGTCGCCGATTGAGCCCACTGGGTGTACTCGCCTCCGCTCCCGCCATCGATCGTTCGATTGAACTGCGTGCTGCCGGCGATACTCATTGAATCGGTCACATCCCAGCCGTAAAGCCAATTCAGTCCGGGCAGAACTGTATCGGACGTGAAGGCGCGGCTTCCGCTTGGAACCGTCATCTGAGGCATGATCGACATCTCGGGAAGTACGCCGCACTGGGGCGTCATGCCAATCTTCAAACCGAGATACAGATCTTCGCTGCCGGTGGTGCGAACGATCGAGTCGTCGAAGGTCGCCGCCGTGTAGGCCACGCGTAGCTCGAGCCAATCGCGAAGCAATCCGTGACGAACGAGCAATTCGGGATAGGTGTGCGAATCAGTTCTTGTCCCGCCCTCGTTGTCTGTCGTGAAGGTGTAACCAATCTCCAATTGCGTCACACCGAGTCCCACCGTGCTGCTGGCCTCGGTGAAATCGGGTCGATCCGTGATCAATGGTTCGGAAAGATTCAATCGCAGGTCATCGGATGATTGACCCGGCCAACAGAACAGAAACGCGCGTCCCGACATTCTGTCTGAACAAGCACCGTCGCAGGTCGCGTCGCAGGCTCCGTCGCAGCCGGCACCAAGGGCGCACGAAATGGAGCTGAAATCCTGCGCGTCCGCTGTGGATGCGTGCACTAGCGCTCCGAGGATCATAAAGGCACAGAAAGCGAATCGAGATAGGCACATGGCTTGGCACCGTCGGTTGAAACGAGAAAGGACTCTTTCTCCTGATTCGGCGATCCTGTTGCTGGGGGGCGAGTCGGGATGCACGTTTCAGTCTCAACTGCTACTGCCGCGCCCCGAAAAATCCTGCAAACCGGGTGAATCGGATTCATGCACGCACATGCGGGGGGACGGAATTCCGCATCGCGGAGCATCCGTGAACGGGTAGAATCGGTGCCAACGGTTATTCGACTCGGCCCTGATGGTGGAAAAACGATGCACTTGCGACTGATTGCAACCCTGTTCATCTTGATCCCGATTTCTGATCGTTCCGCGCTCGGTGACGAGGCCGCGATGGAATTGTTCGAGCAGAGGATCATGCCGATCTTCCGGTCTCCCAAGCCGTCAAGCTGCATTCAATGCCATTTGGCGTCGGTCGACTTGAAGGATTACATCCTGCCTTCGAGCGAGGAAACATTTCTGTCGCTTCGTGACCAGGGCCTGATCAATCTCGATAATCCGTCACGGTCGAAGATTTTGACGTTAATACGAATGGGCGACGAAGACCGGGATGAACTCGCCAAGCGAATTCACGCCAAGACGCGAGAGGCGGAACTTGAGGCGTTCACCGCGTGGGTTCATGCCTGCTGCGATGACGACGAACTTCGCAGCCGGCCGCCGCTGAAGTCTGCGGTTGCGAAACCCTCCGTTCCCGATGAAGTCATACGACACGGACGCAAGGATCGCGTACTCGATTCATTTGTTCGCAACGTCTGGTCCCAGCGGATGCGGTGCTTCCCCTGTCACACGCCCGGTGAAATCGATCCGGCCAACCCACAGCATGAAAAACCGAATCAGCGGCATCGCGAATTTGTCCAACAGTACGGTGCGAAAATGAACCTGTTCAAATCGTCGCCCGCTGAAACGATGAGGTCGATGCTTGCCGGCAACCACAAAGGTACGTCCAAGTCCTTGCCGCTGATCAATCTCGAGGATCCGACTCAAAGTCTGTTCGTGCTCAAGCCCACGTCGAAGTTACCGCCGAAAAACGACCAGGGAAAATTCGCCCCGCCGTCGTCGCTGCCGCCGACCTCGCACATGGGAGGATTGAAAATGCACGTGGATGACACGTCGTACAAGGCAATCATCACGTGGATCGAAGACGTCGCCAGCATCCACGACGAGCGATACGCATCGGCCACCGATCTCCCGGCCGACAACTGGTATCCGACCAAACAGGTTCTGCGTCTGAAGGATACGCCCGATTCGTGGCCCGACCTTGGACGCGTGCAATTGATGGTGCATTCGAAGAACGATTCCGGTGGTTGGCATTCGGAACCGGTCGCCTTTACCCAGGGGACGATCACTCCGCGCGGCATGGTCAATGGAAGCTTGATCGTGTTCAAGACAGACCAGATCCGTGACCAACATGATTGGGATGCCGGCGGTGTCGCGCTGAAGCCCGGAACGTGTTTGATCAAGGTTTACGTCGATGCCGAGAATCGGCTTGCGGAAGATCCGTCCGCAATTCTTGGCAGCAAGGATTTCCAGGGCCAGGTCGAGATCGACGCTCACTGGCAGGAAGGCTTCAAGAACGCCGAGGTCGTTTCGGCTCACCAGCTCTCGAAATGACCCCGCCTCGCGAAAGGAATCCGTGGAATCTCCTGGCGCGGCGGCCAGACGCAGCGGCTCCACCTATACTGTTCATTCCTCGTGGAGCCGTTTCTGCGTCCACGTTGCAGGCGTTTTTTTACCTACCCGACCGCGGGTGAGTTTTGTTAGGCGATAACCGCAACCGACACTTTCTCGATCCGCACGCGCTAGCGCGTCTTGCTGCGCTGCCGTTGTTTGCCCGCCGTCCGATGGTCGGAAACGTGTCGGGGATGCACGCGAGCCCGCACCGGGGCGCGAGCGTTGAATTCGCAGAATACCGTCGATACGTCCCCGGCGACGATCTTCGTCGGCTCGATTGGCGGGCCTACGGACGCACCGACCGCTATTACGTCAAGGAGTTCGAAGCCGACACGAACCTTCGGATGTGCGTGGTGCTCGATACCAGCGGATCGATGGGATTCGGATCAACCGAACTGACAAAGATCGATTATGCCAGACGACTTGCGGGCTCGCTTGCCTATCTGGCCGTCCAGCAGGGCGACGCGGTGGGGCTCACCTGCATCGCCGACGAAATCGTGCGAACGATACCTCCGCGGCGAACACCATCTCACCTTCGCGGGATCAATGATGTCCTCGAGCATTCGGGTGCCAAAGGCGACACGCAGCTCGTCGAGAGGCTGCACGAGTTCGCGGAAACAACGTCCCAACGAGCGCTGGTCGTTGTGATTTCGGACCTCTTTGTCGAGCCCGCGTCGTTACGAGAAGCGTTTGATCATTTGCGATTTCGCAAACATGACGTCGCGGTGTTTCATCTGCTCGACCCACAGGAACTCGGTTTTGAATTCCGGCGTCCCACACGTTTCGTCGATATGGAAGGGGGGCCGTCGATGTTCGCCGATCCGAACGAGATCCAGGACCGTTACCAGCGGGCATTGGCAGAATACCTTGATGCATTGCGGACGATCATGCTCGAATCGGCCATCGATTACCACCGAATCGTTGTCGACGAGGATTACGAACAGGTGCTGTTTCGTTTTCTTGCCGGTCGAGCGAAACGGCGGAGCGGTCGATGAGCTTTCTCCAGCCGGCGATCCTGATCGCGCTGCCCTTGATTGCGTTGCCGATCATCATTCACTTGATCAACCAGCGGCGTTTTCAAACGGTCAACTGGGGCGCGATGCAGTTCCTGTTGGCCGCCAACCGGATGTCACGAGGGTATGCGAGAATCCGCCGGTGGTTGATTCTTGCGGCCCGCACGCTGGCCATCGCCGGATTGATCTTCGCGATCAGCCGTCCACTCTCGAGCGGATGGCTAGGCGTGGCGGGTGGCGGCCAGATCGATACGACAATGATTCTGCTCGATCGTTCACCGAGCATGCTCCAGCGCGGGCCAAGCGGAATCACAAAACTCGACTCGGGTATCGATCAGCTCGTCAATTCGCTTGAGATGCTGCGGTCAAGCCGTTTCGTCTTGATCGACAGCGCAAATCTTGAAGCAATTGAGATTGATTCACCGGGCGTGCTCGCAGGTCTGGCTGATTCGTCGGCTGTGAGCGGGTCCGCCGACATTCCTGCGATGCTCGAAGTTGCCGATCAGTACATCCGCACCAATCGTCCGAGCCGCTGCGAAGTCTGGATGCTCAGCGATGTCCGACGCGGCGATTGGAAAGACGAGAGTGGTCGCTGGGACACGATTCGCGCTTCGCTCGCGGAATTGCCACAAATGGTCCGCTTCCATTTGCTCGCCTATCCCGATGTCCCGGATTCGAATGTTTCGATTCGGGTCACCAATGTCCGCCGCATCGAGAAGGACGACTCGGCTCAGCTCCTGCTGTCGATGCTAATCCGGCGTCACCCGGGCAACGAAGAAACCGTGAATGTTCCGATCCAGTTGGAGTTGGACGGCGCGAGATCAGAATTCATTGTTGAGATCACGGGCAGCGAACTGGAATTGAAGAATCGTTCCATTCCCATTGATCCCGAAAAGAAACGCGGTTGGGGACGGGTCTCGATCGCATCCGACGCGTCGCCTTCGGACAATGAATTCTATTTTCTTTATGACGAGCCGCTCGCACGCAGCACATTGATCGTCGCGGAAGACGCTTCGACAGTCGGTCCCCTCGAATTGGCAGCCGCAATTTCGCCCAATCCGGAAATCGATTGCACCGCACGGGTGATTGCGCCCGACCAATTGATCACCGAATCGCTCGACGACGTGGCGTTGGTACTCTGGAAGGCGTCTCTGCCGCGCGACGACGAACCGGCGCATGTGCTTCTCCAGAACATGCTCGACCGTGGCGGCCAGGTCGTTTTCATTCCTCCCTCATCGCCCACCGACACCGTCTTTGCGGGAATGAAATGGACTTCGTGGCGTGAACAGCCAAACGTTGCCGTGACGACGTGGGTTGGGGACCAGGGACTCTTGTCGCGAACCCGCAGCGGTGCGTCGCTACCGGTCGGCGAGTTGCGGGTATCGAGATATTGCGAGTTGGAGGGCACTGCAAGCGTGCTGGCGACGCTCGACGGCGGCGCACCGCTATTGGCCCAGGCGACGACCGATCGTCGCAATGTTCATTTTCTCGCAACGACGACCTCCGCATCCGATTCGTCACTGGCGCGCGATGGCGTTGTCCTTTACGCGATGATCCACCGAGCTATCGCCGACGGCGCTGCGTCACTTGGCAACACGCGGCAGATGATTGCGGGAGAGGTTGCCCTCGATTCAAGCAACTGGACCCAGTTGGCGGGAAACCCGCTGGCGCTATCCAACATGTACGCATTGCATGCCGGCGTCTACACCGACGACGAGATGCTGTTTTCGATCAACCGAAGCATCGGCGAGGACGAATTCTCAATCGTCGATGACGACCGCGTCGCGTCGCTTTTTGATCGTCTCGACTTTGACCGTGTCGATGACCAGGCCGGAAGCGGTGCATCGCTTGTCTCGGAGATCTGGCGATTGTTTCTCATCTTGATGCTGGTCGCACTGTTGTTGGAAGCGATGCTCTGCATCCCCCGGAGATCGTCCGCCGTCGCAATGAACTCGAGCGGCGAGAGGGCGGCCGCTTGAATACAACAAAGCAATTGACGTTTCTCGGAACACCCGCGTCGATCCTGCTGTCGATCGCGATCGTGATGGTCACTGCGTGCATTTGTTACTACGCGTGGCGGCGCAGCGGTTACTCGAAGCCGCACGGGCTGTTGGAACTGCTCCGGCTCGCCATCGTTACGCTGGTCACGATCCTGTTGAATCAACCGGAATGGATCGAGGAGTTCCGGCCTGAGACGAAACCGACTATCGCCGTTCTGTACGACGATTCGACGAGCATGCAAACCCGCGACGTGGTTGATAAGGCGGCGGTTGGCAATGGCCCGATCAGCCGCAGTGAATCGATTTCCAGCCTGGTCGAGAAGTCGGCATGGCAGCAGCTCGATGATCGATTGAATGTGGTCATCCAACCCTTGATGCAAACAGACGGCGAGTCGGCCGACGCGTTGACCGATCTGCACAGCCCTTTGCTCGAGGCGTCCAACCGCATCAACGATTTGCTCGGTGTCGTCTTGATCAGCGACGGGGATTGGAATTCAGGACCGCCGCCGGTCGAAGCGGCTTCACGTCTGCGAATGCGAAACGTTCCGATCTTCACCGTTGCGGCCGGAAGTCCCACACGTCTGCCGGATATCGAGTTGAAAAGCGTTGATGTTCCGACATTCGGTGCCGCGGGCAAACCGGTTCGGATTCCATTCACGATCGACAGCTCATTGCCACGGGCATACTCGACCACTTTAACCTTGAGGACATCCAGTGGCGAAACGCTGACCAAAGACATTCGGATCGCTCCGATGGGCCGCACCGAAGATTCGATCCAGTGGATGACCGAAACGACCGGGGACTACACGGTCGAAGCCACCATTCCCCAGCACGCCGACGAAACGATTCCCGGCAATAATTCCAAGTCGGCTCCGATCGTGATTCGCAAGGAACAGTTGAAAGTGCTGGTCGTCGAGTCGGTACCGCGTTGGGAGTACCGCTATTTGCGCAACGCCCTTTCACGCGATCCGGGTGTCGATGTGTCATGCCTGTTGTTTCATCCTGGCCTGGACAAGGTCGGCGGTGGGTCCCAGGACTACATCAAGGTCTTTCCCGAGGAGATCGAAGACCTTTCGAAATACGACGTGGTCTTTCTCGGCGACGTGGGCCTGGAAGACAACCAATTGACGACCGCGCAGTGCGAGCTGATCAAAGGCTTGATCGAACACCAGGCGAGTGGACTCGTCTTGATGCCGGGTTGGCAAGGACGTCAATTCAGTCTGCTTGATACACCGCTCGCCGAACTCTATCCAGTTGTCCTCGATGGGGGTCAACCGGGCGGTTGGGGTTCTCGCACGCCGGGTCGATTCGAATTGACAGAGCGCGGCCGCAGCAGTTTGCTGACGAAACTCGCCGATTCCCAAGCCGAAAATGTCCAGGTTTGGGAAGACCTGCCCGGTTTTCAATGGTACGCGCCGGTGGTGCGATCCACGGCCGGATGCGAAGTGCTCGCCGTTCACGGTGATACCTCCAACCAATATGGACGGCTGCCGTTGTTGGTCACTCGAACCTACGGCGCGGGCAAGGTGTTGTTCATGGGAACCGACGGCGCATGGCGGTGGCGTAAGGGTGTCGAGGACAAGTATCACTATCGGTTCTGGGGCCAGGTGGTGCGCTGGATGGCGTACCAACGAAACATGGCCAAAGGTGAAACGATGCGTTTGTTTCACACGCCCAATCAGCCTCAGCTTCGCCAGCGTTTGACGTTGAATGCCCACGTGATGGACCATTCGGGTGAACCGCTCGAAAAGGGTGACGTCGTCGCCCGGATCGTATCGCCCTCGGGGAAGATCGGCACGGTGCGGTTGGTGGCCGAAGGCGACCGATGGGGAGTGTTCCAGGGTCGTTACACTCCTGAGCAACCCGGCAAGTACAACGTCACGCTGGCGTGCCAGCAAACCGGCGCGACTTTGGATGCAAGTTTCTTCGTGCAAGGTGAGGCGTTGGAGCAAATCGGAAAACCGGCCCGCCCCGATGTGCTGGCTGAGTTGTCGATGGTCTCGCGAGGCAAATCGGTCGCTCCGAACGAAATCGACGAAGTCGTCCGAACGCTAGCCGAGTTACCGATGCCGCCACCATCGGTCCGCCGGCTGCAATTATGGAGCCACCCGTTAACCGGCGCGCTGCTCGTGTTACTGCTAGGAGTTTTTTGGGTACTGCGAAAAGCCATCGGGTTAATTTGAACCAGGGTGCCTAATGCATTTTTACCAAGGTTGTGAGCCGCCGGCTCAGCCGCGGGCCCTGCACATTTCTCCTTGTCGATGCAAGGCCCAACGCTCGCGTTCGTATCCAATTTGACGAGACGTTGC
>JAHELS010000374.1 GCA_024644085.1 Rhodopirellula sp. | reverse complement strand
AGATGCACGGGCATGATCGCTTTGGTTCGTTCCGTGATGGCCTGCTCGATCAAATCGACATCGATGTTGAAATCCGTGGGATCAATATCGACCAGCACGGGGCGAGCGCCGCAATAGGCGATCGCGAACGCAGTCGCGGCAAACGAATTACCGGCGGTGATCACTTCGTCACCCGGGCCGATCTCCAAGGCCCTCAGCGCCATGTGAAGAGCCTCTGTTCCATTGGCCATCCCAACGCAGTGCTCGGTACCGCAGTACGCTGCGAACTGCGATTCGAAATCAGCGACTTCGGAGCCGAGGATATAGCGAGCACCATCAATCACATCGCCGATCCGACGTAGCACATCGTCTTTGATCGCGCGTGACTGCGTTTGCAAGTCAACAAGTGGGATTTTTTCCAAATTCATCCGGTGCATCTCATGAAGTAAAACAAGAAAGCGAAATACTAAGCTCTGGTCGTTCGTGCCGATTTCAGCGGATCGCGCGACGTTGCTGATTCACCACAACTCATGCAATCGGTGCGCAAATAGTGCCCGAAGAGGCGCTGGCCGCAGCTGCATACCGAATCAATGCGTCGGGCCGGAGCACCTACCACCAAACTGTAGGGTTCGACGTCGTGCGTCACGACCGCGCCGGCGCCGATCATGCAATAGGGCCCCAACACGATCCCCGGACCGATTGTTGCCGACGCTCCGATCGAGCAACCCTGGCGTACAAGGGTCTCTTCGAGCCAGTTCGACTTGACGGAGTACTTGCTCGATGCGATTGCAGCTCTCGGCGAACGAGGAAAACGATCATTGGTAAAGACAACCGCCGGACCGACGAAGACATCGTCCTCGATGACGACACCTTCCCAAATCAACACGCTGTTTTTGATGGTTACACGGTTTCCAACCACCGCACCCGATTCAACGAAGGCGTGGTCGCCGACGCTGCAGTGATCCCCAATCCGCGCACCAGCCATCACGTGCGCGAAGGCCCAGACGTTGGTTTCGCAACCAATCGCTTCGCTGTCGTCAACGAGTGCCTTGGGGTGTATCACGCCACATCTACCGGAAGATCGCGTAAGGAATCGAGTAAAATCGGCTGGCCGCCACTTTCAAGCGATCGCTGAGCCGCTTCGAGCACTTCAACGACATCCATGCCGTTGACGCCGTCGGTTAGAGGCACGTCACCTTCGGTGATGCAACGGATGAACTCCGCGCACTCGGCTTTCAATGGTTCCCGTTCCTTGATGAACGGGCTGTAGCTTCCGCCGTGACGGTAAGCCAGTTGAAAATCTGCGTAGTCACCGCTCGTCTTGACCGGTTTGTCGATTCCTTTGTCGTAAACCTTGATTTTCTCCTGCTCGAGGTCGTCGTAGGTCGCCATTTTTTTGTCGCCGACAACCGTCAGCACTCGTTCCTTGCGGGGATCAAGCCAGCTGACGTGGATCATGCCCATCTGGTTTCCCTCAAACGTCATCGTCAAATTGCAAACGTCGTGGATCCCAGGATTAAGCCGATCGAAACCGGAACAACTCACCGACATCGGCTTGCGGTCAAGCAAATAAAGCATCATCGAAATGTCGTGTGGCGCCAGATCGTAGAGGGCACTGACGTCCTCGCGGACCGGACCCAGATTCAATCGGCGACTGCTGATGTAACTGATGTTTCCCAGTTCGTCCGATTCAATCAGTTCGCGCAGCTTCAACACTGGCGAAGAGTGCAGGAAGACATGGCCAACAAAAAGGCAACGGTTCCGATGCGCAGCCAAGTCGACGAGATCTCTGCATTCGGCAACCGTCTTCGCCAGCGGCTTCTCAACGAACACATGTAAATCTCGCTCCAGTGCTTTCCGGGCCAACTCGTGATGGGTCTCTGTGGGAGTCGCGATCACGACCGCGTCCACCAAGTCACGCTCGATCAGTTGGTCGTAGTTCTCGATTGGATAGACACTCGGGAAACGATCTTTCATTCTCAGCAATTGGTCACAGTTCTGGTCGCAAACCGACGTAACCTTGCAATCTTCCAAGTCGGTGAAACACCGAACCAGATTCGGCCCCCAGTAACCCAATCCAACGATACCGACACGAATCATGATGCTTCCTTCAGAATTAATCGGTCAAAACTATTCGTTGCGTTCAAAAACGAGCACGAGTGCTGTTCTTGCCAAAATCACCAAGTCGCGCGTCAAAGTCTGTGTGTCGATGTAGCGGAGATCCAGCTCCACCATTTGCTCGAAACTCAAACGATTCTTTCCACTGACTTGCCACAGGCCCGTCATCCCCGGAAGTACTTCGAAACGGCGCAACTGCCCCGGCTCGTAATCCTCCAACTGCATGACGTCCGGTCGCGGGCCAACCAAACTCATGTTCCCTTTCAACACATTCAGTAACTGCGGCAGTTCGTCGATCGATGTCTTGCGAAGAAAATCACCACCGAAAATCAATTGATCCTTGTAGTCCGGCTTCTTCATCGCCCCATCATCACCCGCGTAGCTCGCGACAAATCCACGATGGGTTTCGTCGCGGCTCTCACTGGATACATGCATCGTCCGGAACTTGTAAATTGCGAAGGGCTCGCCACCGTGGCCAATGCGCGACTGGATGAACATCACAGGCCCGGACGAAACCATCCGAACGTAGACCGCGACCGCCAACAGCAACGGCGCCAGCAACGGGGCAAACACCACGACAAGTCCGACGTCGATCGTGCGTTTCCAAAGTGGAGTTTCACGCCGACGAATCTGAACACAGCTCGCTACAGTGGCTGGACCATGGATTGGCGCTTCGGTGGGCTCGAGGTGGGGCTCCGGATTTGAAGACCAATCGGTCACCGTGGTCATAAAATAGTCCGGTTAGGCAAATAATACAGTTTATAAGGAATGGGTTGATTCACGGACTATCCTAGATACCCCAACCACCCGGCACAAGGAGCTTTCGGTAGTTTTCAAAGGCGGTGAAAGGCCAGAGAAAACAGGGAGCCGTGGCGATCCCTAATCGGCGATTAATGCCGACACTCACGCCGTGCGGTCGCTCCGTTGGCAGCTCACCAACGCGTCGTCAATTGGGAGACACCCGGTTCGTAAGACAAGGGCTGCGGAGGCCCGAGCTTGTTCGCTCTTAGCCAGGGCTCGTCCTGCCCATCCGCGCGACCAACTTTGATCCAAGTTGAAGCGCTTTTGAAGTGCTCCCGATGGGCGATGCAAGAGACAAATGTCAGGGCGAGCGATGTTCACGAAATGTGCGCGCCACCTCGTCACGTCACCATGCATTGCGCGTGGCGCGCCAGCCAGATGTTTTGCAACGAGTGCAAAGTCGAGTGCGATCAATTTCGTAGACAGCGGTGCAAGCCTTGATCCCCGTCGCCGACAATCGCGACTGTACGTCTGGATAGTCTCCACGACAATCATTTGACTGCAAATGTGATAGCACAGAATGGACAACTGGGATAAGATTTCCGACAGGGCAACTTGAGGTGTCCGCGGAATGTAGACCGTCTGCGTTAATGACGCAGCCAGTAGTTGGTTTGCTCTGCGGGCGGGCGGAGTCCAACCTTTTCTCTTCAGGGCAGCATTGATGGTCTTAAGCACCGGGAAAAAACGTAGTGGGCACTCACGAGCGCAGCGTCGTCTCCGATTCGAGCAATTAGAAAAGCGTCGGGTACTCCACGGGTTGCTGGCCGTCACGCCGACCAACGGCGAGGCAAATGTTGCGGTCAATTCCGACGTACAGGTGACTTTCGATTTTGACGCCGATCCGTCGACGATCAACGCGTCGACATTTCAGCTAAGACACCCCGACGGCACGCTCCTCGCTGCGACGGTCACTTACGACGCACCGAGTCGAACGGCGACACTCAATCCAAACCAGGACCTGGCGGACATCGCCGATTACTTCAAGGCGACGATCGTTGGCGGACCATTGGGCGTGCACGAACTTGGTGGCGAGCCGTTAGAGGAGGACGAAACGTGGCACTTCATTACCGAGTCGCCACTCTATTCGGACACCATCGTTTTGAGTGGGTTAACGGGTGCGACGGCTATCGAATTCGCTGACGACGGTCGTATTTTTGTGGCCGAAAAAAGCGGCCTCATCAAAGTATTCGACAGTTTAAGTGACCCGACGCCCGACACATTTGCCGATCTGAGGACCAATGTTCACAACCATTGGGACCGCGGCCTTCTTGGAATGGCATTGCATCCCGATTTCCCGAACACTCCCGAACTATTTGTGTCGTACACGTACGATGCGCCCTTACGAGACACGAGTTTGCCGGCCGGTTCTCAAGATTTTCCTCCGGCGCCTTATTGGGGATCGCCAGGCGTCAGTGG
>JAHELS010000373.1 GCA_024644085.1 Rhodopirellula sp. | reverse complement strand
TGAAATTCCGAATTCCCAGCGACCCGATTTCGTTGTTCAAAGGAACGCGGATCGCCAGCCATTACGTCCAACCTCACATCGGCGGTGACCTCGCGTTGTTGTGGGGATTGGCCAAAGCCACCAGGCACTTCGACGCTTTCGACGATCGCTTCCTCGAACAACACTGCAGCGGCACCGAAGCATGGATCGATGCCGTCGACGCACTGACTTGGGAGGAGATCGAAACCAAGTCGGGAGTCCCACGCAGCGAGATCGAATCGATTGCGGAAGTTTACTCGGGTGCAAAGCGATGCGTTTTCTCGTGGACGATGGGGATCACCCATCACGCGCACGGGGTCGAGAATGTCCAGGCGATCGCAAACCTGGCGCTTTGCCGCGGCATGATCGGTCGCGAGGGGTGCGGAATGATGCCGATCCGCGGTCACAGCAACGTCCAGGGGATCGGCAGCGTCGGTGTCACGCCGAAACTCAAGGAGAGGATTTTTGATTCACTCGGGCGGAAGTTCGGTGTCGAGCTGCCAACGACCGCCGGCAAAGACACGCTCGGTTGCATCGAAGCGGCAGCCAACGGCGAGATGACCGTCGGCTTTTGTCTCGGCGGCAACCTGTACGGGTCCAATCCCGATTCTCAGTTCGCGGATCAGGCACTTTCGCGATTGGAAATGCTGGTGATGCTCAACACCACCATGAACACCGGCCACGTGCACGGATTGGCCGATGACACAATCATCCTTCCCGTGCTGGCGCGCGACGAAGAACCTCAGGGAACGACCCAGGAGTCGATGTTCAACTACGTCCGGCTCAGCGACGGAGGGCCGCGGCGATTGCCGGGACCGCGCAGCGAGATCGAAGTGATCAGCGAAATCGCCGGTCGGATCGCGCCCCAGCCTGCCGGCATCGACTGGGAAGCGATGAAGAAAACAAGCACGATTCGTCAATGGATCGGATCAGTCGTTCCCGGTTACGAAAAGATCGCGGAGATTGACGAAACGAAACAGGAGTTTCAAATTGCCGGCCGCACGTTTCACCAGCCCAAGTTCTCGACCGGCGACGGTCGCGCCGTGATGCACGTGCACCGTTTGCCACAGTTGAAAGGAACCGATGACCAGGAGCTGCGGCTGATGACGGTTCGCAGCGAAGGACAATTCAACACCGTCGTCTACGAAGAAGAAGACTTGTACCGGAACCAGGAACGCCGCGACGTGATCCTGATGCACCCGGACGACATGCGGCACCTCGATCTCGAGCACGATCAAGTCGTCACGGTCGTCAGCGATACCGGACGACTCGAGGGAATTCTGGCACGCGGTTTTGATTCGATTCGGCCGGGCAATGCACTGATGTACTACCCCGAAGCCAACGTGTTGGTCGCCCGCCGCGCCGATCCCCACAGCAAGACCCCCGCCTTCAAAGGCGTCGTGGTACGGATCGAAGCGTAATGCTTCGCGTGTGAAGAATTCAACCTCCTACGAGCATTGGTATCACAAGGGGTCCATTGGTGAGTCAAGCAATCCGCCTACCAGTACAAACCCCTCCCCGAAGCCTCGTTCCTCGGCTTCGACCCTCCCCAGGGAGGGTGAAGTGCGATGTGCAGATACCAATGCCTTCGGGAGGGTGAAAAAATGTGTAGATGCCAATGCTTCGTGGGGAAGAGCGTTGCACATGAGGGGCCGCCGTGAAACTCGCCGATCGCAGCCGAAATCGCGGTCGACTCCGCGCCGCGATCTTTGCTATGAGCCCAAGATGAGTCGCCGATTTGACAGCGCGGCGATGTGACTCGTTCTCCGCTGGAACCTCCGATGCTCGATTTTCTTGGCCTCCCCTTATCGTCCGTGGTCCTTTTCGTACTCGCAGGAATCCTGATCGGGCATTTGCTGTGGTACCACGATCGCACCGCCGACCGGGAAAAGATCAACGAACTCGAGGATCGCTATTTCAAGGCACGCGGGTCGGCTCGCGAGCGGAAACAACAATTCCTGGACCTTCAAAAATCAAGCCAATCCCAACAGGCCGAACTCGAGCAGTTGCGGATCTCCGACCAGAGTACCATCGAGCGGATCACGGAAGAACGCAAGCGCAGTGAAACCGTCATCGCGCAGTTGAAAGAAGTCTTACAGGCGAAGACAACTCTCGAGCAGGATTTCGCGACGCAGGGTGAGCAGTTCGTCCAGGCACAGCAGTCAGTCCAGAACCTCGAAGCGGAGGTTCTGCAGCTTCGCACCGGGTTGGGCGTTCAGAAAGACGCCGCGCGGATCCACGAGCATGCCGCCGAGCAGCTCGAGTCCGAAAAACAACAATTCGAATCACGGATCATCGAACTCGAAAACTCACTTGGCCAATCGCAAAATTCGCTGCACCAGACCCAACAGGATCTGATCGCGCGTTGCGAGGATCTCGATAAGATTCGTTCGCAGCACGACCAGGTTTGCGAGGCTTTGCGTCTGGCCAATGAAAACGTCACCCTGATGGAGACCAATTTGGCGGCCGCCGGTGCTACGAAAACCGAACGTGATGAACTCGCCGCCGATTTGAAAGCGGCCGCCAATTCGCTGGCCCAACAGCGCGAGTTGCTCGATTCGCGCGAGTCCGAACTTGCCGAAATGTCCCAAGCGATGGACGAGCTGCGGCAAACCACGTCGGCGGCGATCGGCGAGCGCGAGTTGAAGATGGCAGCGATGCAGTCGCAAATCGAAGAATTGACGCCGCTTCGCTCCGAGGTCGCCGAATCGGCGTTGGCGATCGCCGACCGAAACGAAGTCATCTCGAACCATGAAACCACGATCGGGCAACAGGCGATCGAAATCGCGAAGTTGAACGATCAGGTTCAGGACGCGGCGAAGTTGCAGGATGAACTGGCCCAGGCCCACCTGGATTACGAAAAGGCGAACCAGCACGCCGTGCAGCTGGAAACGGTACTGCAGGCACGGCAAGTCCTGCTCGAACAACAGCAAACTGAGATCGAATCACTGACACATCAGACTCAGCAACTCGAGTCGCTGCAAAAGGAACTCGACATTGCCGCCGAGTCAGTCCGACATCATGAGGAAAGGACAACCGATCTGCAGTCCCGTTGCGAACACCAATCGACGGAAATCGAGCGGTTGGAATCGGAGCTGACGACGATGCGATCCGAGTTCGCCGAGATCGATTCGATCAAAGCCGACTTGCAATCAACGGCCCACACGCTGGCCGAAACCACCCAACAGCGCGACACGTTGGTCGAATCCGATGCGAAACACAAGACAATGATCGGAGATTTGAATAACCAGCTCGACGTGCAAACGAGCCGCGTCAATGAGTTGACGGAATTGATGACCGCGCGAACACAGCAACACCGCGATGAGACGAATGAACTGCAATCGCAGATCGACTCGCACAATCGCGCCACGGAAAAACTAAATGCACAGCTCGCCGAACAGACCGAAGCAGTCAATCAATTGACGGCGAACGTGAAGGCCGCCGAGCAATTGCGGGCTGAAACGAAAACTCTCCAGCAACGAGTCAACGACCTGACCGCCCACTTGAAACGGCTCAGCGCGGAGCTTGACGACAGCCTCGATACCAACGCAAAAGCCCAGGACCGAGTGCGCGATCTTGAAAACCAATTGCACGATCAAACGGTCAAGATGCGTGAACTGAGGCGCCAGCGCGGTTCGATCAGCGACATCGACAGCGACGAAGATCGCCGAGCGGCGTAGTGTGGCTCGGTTGTCCCAACCGAGTATCTCCGCCCAGATCTTTTCAAGCTCTGTCCTCGTTTGGGACAACCGAGCCACACTCCTCCGCAAACGGTATCCGTTGACGCGAGGCAAGTTCTCACGGCACGGGTGCTGGCGAGGGCGCGGCGTACGCTTCTTCGTACATCTGTTCCTCGATGACTTCGATCGGCGGGCCTGCCCTTGTCATCCCGAATTCTTCAACGTACTCCGGCACGTCGGCTCGCCGCGCCAAGGCGATCGTAACAACCACGCCGGCCAATACACCGGCGGTCAAGAACCAGGTGACCGGAGAACTCAACCATCCTCGCTTGGCACTTGCACCGACTTCGGCCGGCGTGCGGTAGGGATCGCCCTGATCGAGTTGGGCGCCGGGCGTTTCCATTTCGCCGCCGCGTGGATCTGATGTCGACATGGAACCAACCTCAATAAAAAGAACGAAACGGTCAACGAACAACGGTTTATAACAGAAGTGAAATTATCACTTCGTTCGCATTCCACGTCTTGTTTGCGGTCACGCCGACATTGATGACGCAATGAATCGTCCCATTGCCAACGCCGCAGCGCTCTTTACGCCAGGCCGCTGCCTTCGGTTCGCCGTTGCCGCGATGATCCTCTACGTCGGTGCCCT
>JAHELS010000372.1 GCA_024644085.1 Rhodopirellula sp. | reverse complement strand
ATAACGAATTTAGTAGTAAGGGCTCGGTCCGGTGCGAACTGGTTTCGATGGTGAGTTACACCGGCATGAATCCTTTTATAGCCCGAGTCAGCCACGAATAACCGGGACCCCCTGGAAGTAGGGTGGCGATGCCTGCTGGGTCTGGACACGATGGCACGAATGTGTACGTTTGTACATATTACCCGTTGTCCCCCGCGTCTCGGAGTTTCCATGTCTCTTGAACGGTTTCGACAGCGCATTCGCGCTGCCTCGCTTCGCGACGCCGAGCGGCAATGGTTTCCTCGTTGGCTGGACGGCTATCGGCAACATTGCGGGTGCAATGCCAGCCACGATCTTCCCATCAATGAGGCGTTGGTGATCGGATTCCTCCGCTCGCTACGCGATAACCAGATCCCCGCATGGCGTCGATTGCAGGCGGCTCGAGCAATCGAACTCTACCAAGAGATCATCCGCGGCGCCGACAGGATCGACTTCTTTCCCATCAAGCAAAAGCTCCACGAGCTTTCGCGCCAAGACAGCGGCGGGCAACCTCGCGACCGGAAGGATACCGAACTAGTTCCTGGGGAATGGAACGCCGGAAAGCTTGATGAAAAGGAACCGGCAATCGTCCGCAAGATGCGCGGCCGGCTGCGAGTGCTCGGACATCAGCGCAGCACCGAGATCGCATACGTCGGCTGGGTCGTCCGCTTCATGCACCATGTCGATGACGAACAGTTGGAGAAGTTCGGCGAGGCTGAGATCGCCGATTTTCTGACCGAGTTGGCACTGAGCGGTCACGTCGTCGCGGGCACACAGAACCAGGCGCTTTCGGCGTTGAAGTTCCTGTTCGAAAAAGTCCTTGGCCGGGAATTGGGGTTCGTCAATTCGCTTCGCGCCAAAGAGTCCTTGTATCTGCCGGTCGTATTGACTCGTTCGGAGATCGCCGACCTGATCGGCCGCTTCCGCTGGGATCTTAAACGGACGATGTTCTCGTTGATGTACGGCAGCGGGTTGAGGCACCGAGAGTGTCGCACGCTGCGCGTGAAAGATGTCTGTTTCGAGAGTCGCCAGATCACGGTCCGAAACGGCAAGGGGGAAAAGGATCGAGTCACGGTATTGCCCGCTGCGATCGCCAATGAGATGCAGCGACAGATTGAATCGGTACAGCTGCTTCACCAGCAGGATCTGGCGGACGGGTTCGGCGAGGTGTACCTGCCCTATGCGCTGGCCCGCAAGTACCCGCGCGCCAATGGTGATTTTCGTTGGCAGTATGTCTTTCCTTCGCGTCAACGAACGCGTGACCCGCGTAGCGGTGTGATCCGCCGCCACCATGTCTACGAAAGTACGTTTCGCACAGCGTTCAAGCGAGCGTTACAGGCATCGGGAATCGCGAAGATTGCCGTGCCCCATACCCTTCGTCACAGTTTCGCAACGCACATGCTCGAGGACGGCGCGGACATTCGCACGGTTCAGGAGTTGTTGGGTCACCGAGACGTGAAGACAACGGAGATCTATACGCACGTGATGAATCGGCCGGGATTGGCGGTCACCAGTCCGCTGGATCGTATGGAGGAGAAAGTGCATGAGCAGATGGACGTGGGCGCGATGACGGATCGGTTTCGTGCGGCGGTGTGAAGGGGATCGTCGGGCGACGGGAGACAGGGATCGCGCAGAGTCGCGGAGCCGCAGAGCTAAAATGGATGAATGAAAAAAAACGACTCATGGTTCGACCGACCGTCGCGCCGCTTCAAGCAAATCCTTTCAGTTGGAAGGATCGAGAGGCTCACGCTGAACTTGGCGGTGCGCTTTTTGTCTCTGCGTCTCCGCGGCTCTGCGTGATACTCTTCGGTGGATTGGAACACGTCCGTTCCTAACCCGAACTTTCGCCTGTTTGCGGACCGAGATAAAAAGCGCGGATCCGCCCTCCCCGAAGCCTCGTTCCTCGGCATCGACCCTCCCGGAGGGAGGGTGATTTCGACGGATCTGCGAACCGGTGATGGCGCTGCGCTGATCACCGGCTAATGGCTTCCAACCGCTCCGCGGTAAAGACGGGCCAGGTGCCGCGCGGCGCCGGAAGGTTGATTCGGCCTGCTGTTGCGTCGATTTCTGGATATTGTCCACGGCATGTCTTTGTCCCGAAGGGACTTTCAGCTATTAGCCGGTGGGTCGCGCAGCGCACCCACGGTTGAATTCAATGATGCATACTCATCCTGAAGGGATGACAGCAGACGTGCTGCGATCGCTTCGGGCAACACCGTTGCGGATTCTTTGGGAGCCGTGGGCCGTAAGGCACCGGGCATATCGTTTGCGGGACCAGACCCGGGGGCCCGGCCGCTTACGCGTCGCGGCTCACAATGTTCGTGTTTTGCTGCTTGAAAGTCCGCTACGGCGTTGCCCGGAGGGAGGTTGAAAAGATGCGCGATCGTTGGTGAATGGAGATGCCGGAACTTTATCGCTGTCGCCCCTAATCCGGCCGGTGGGGTGGGCCGCGTAGGGATTGGTGTCGCTTAGGGGAGGTCTCGGCGGAAGACGGCGATGGCGGATTCTCCTTCGACCGCTGCGTAGACGTAGCCTCCATCGGGGCTGATCGTGATTCCGGCTGGGCCCAATTTCCTTTTGCCGAACGGCACCGTTTCGATGAACGATAGTTTTCCGGTTTCCGAATCGCGCGCGAACCCGGCCAACGTGGATGATCGGGTGCCGGTGACGTAGACGTTGCGTCCGTCGGCCGAAATGACCAATTCGTTGCCGCCGAGAAAGTTGTCAAGCTTCTCTCGGCCGCTGATCAATTCCTGTACGACTTGCAAGTTGCCACTTTGGTCGAATGTGTAGACGCCCACAGCGCTGTCGCCGCGAAAACGGCCGGATGAAGTGTAGACGAAATTCCCATCGCTGCTGATATCGACCGAAAAGGCGCCGGACAACCCAAGCACGCCATCTTTTCCGTCGCTGAGCACCTGGTTGACTTCGATCGCGCCGGTATCGGGATCGTAGGCGGCGCGCGTCAACGTGCCGGCGGTTGACGCGGTGATGTACATTTCATTCCGCGTCGGATGAAAAGCGATTCCACGCACGTCGGAAAAACAACTTCGCTCGCCCATGCAGGTGTCGACCCACTGTAGCTTCTGATCGTCGGTGATTTCGAGGATCATGATCCCACCCCGCTGGCGGCCGTGCGTCGCCAAGCCGTCGAGCACGTAAATGAACTTGCCGTTGGGTGTGAAAGTCGCTTCGATTGGAAAGGTCGGCGTGGGACTCCTGGCCGTACCTTTGTAGGTGTCGAGTATCTCCAGTTTTCCCGACAATGGATCTCGCGAGAAGAGCGTCACACACTTGCCCGAGAAACACGACGCAACGGCATAGCGTGCGTCGTCGTGGGAGAGACGCAAGGCGACCGACCCGCGCAAGGTTGCATCGTCGGTAATCGTCTGTATTTTGCTGAGTCGACCGGATCCCCCCTGGACCGAGAAGACGGTGATCGTATTGGTGGCGAACGCGGCGGCGTAGAGGAATTCGCCGTCGGGGCTGAGCGCGACGCTGGTGACGTTCTTCAGTTCCGGTAAGACGATTTTTTCGACAATCCGGATGCTGCGATCGAGTTCGGTGAGGATTTGCTGGAGACGAATCTTCGCTTCGCCGTCGGCATCTTCGATCGCCAGACGCATTTGCGGCGCCGCCGATTTGCCCAGACGCAGCAACTCTTGCTCGCTTGATTGACGGGTTGTGAATCGCTTGCTGTTGAGATCATCGATCAGGATCTCAATGCGCTCGTGTAACTCGGCATCGATTTCGCCAACGTTGTCATCGGCAACGAGGGGAGGAGCGATCAAAAGCAAAGCAAGCAAGATGGTTTTGGTGATGTGGCTCATGGGAGTCGTGTCAAGGAAGTGAGTTTAAGGTTGGAGTCGAGAGGACCCTTGCCGCGGAATGAGACCACGGCCCCAGGGGAATCCGCCCGACGCGGTCGCAAGGCAAAGGAACGAGGTATTGGGGGGAGGCCTGTCTTGGATTGCCTCCGCCGGAACTCGCGGAGCTCGGTCCGGCGTACGTTTCCTACGTTTCCGACCCTCCCGAAGGAGGGTGAAATGTGTTGCTGACGACTTGTGTGGATACCAATTCTCTCGGAGAGAGTGCACAGTGGCTACAGACCTCGCCCCGTCTAGAATCCGCCCGGGGCGGTGAATTCGGCGTAGTCATCGAATTCGCTGTGTCGTTCCGCGGCGCGATCGGAGAATCGCGTGTAGTCGGCTTCCCACGTCAATTCGACATCGCCGATGGGACCATTGCGTTGTTTGGCGATGATGATCTCGGCCTGGCCGGCATATTGCGCGCGGTCGTCGCCGCGGTGGTAGTACTCTTCGCGGTGGACGAACATCA
>JAHELS010000133.1 GCA_024644085.1 Rhodopirellula sp. | reverse complement strand
AACGAGCAGATTCCTGTTTGGTTTGACAGTCTCGTTTCGAGGCTGATGCAGATCGATGTCGGGCGTCGAATCGCGACCGCCGACGAGACTGCGAAGCTGCTCCGCGAATCCCACGCCCACGTCCGCAATCCATCGGTCAATCCGCTTCCGAATCCGTTAAAGACACCGTCACGCGGGAGGCAAATGATAATGATTGCGACGTCCGCGGCGGCACTCCTCCTGATGACCTCGATCGCTTTCTACTCGCTTGCTTCGCAGGGGACCGGGCAACCGGAACCAAGTTCGGATGATGGAGTCAGTCAATCGACGGAATTGTCCCTCCCGTGGCATGACCCGGCCGTCGACGAGGAGCTATCCGCGATCAGTGCCGAGCTATCTCGACTTGCCATCGAGATGGATATTGGGGACGAGTCAATTGAAACAACTTCTTCACCGATAATTGTGAGTGAGTAACACGCATGACTAACAAGGAATCCAACGCCATGTATAGGAATCATTCCCGTGGTGGCCGAGCGCTGCGATTGCTACTTGTCGTGCTCGCGGCTGCGGTCGTACTACCAATGATCATGCTTGCGTTGGCAGTGGTCGCCTACCAATCAACGCGGGTCGAAGCGCAAGAGCGGAATCGCAATCGTTCGACCCAAATCGCGGAGGACCGATCCGTTGTTCCTCGAGAGGCTTCCGTCCCCGTACAAGTTGGTGGCCCGAATTTTGCGAGTTCTGGTGACCCAGATTCCGTAGCCACACAGCCTGAAGCGAGAGAGGGATTTCGACCCGTGACCGAAACGGCATACCGCGAAGAGACCGTTGAGATCAAGGTTCCCGTCCTCGACCCGGCAACGGGCCAGCAGGTGGAAAAACTGCAAAGAGTGATAAGAAGGGTTCCTGTCATGACCACGCGGTACGTCCGGACGCACCCATCAGGGCACGATCCGAAAACCACGCAGCTGGTGAACGAATTGCGGTCCATGACCGAGAATGACAAGCAGCGCGGCGAAAAAATAGATGAGCTTCGTCAGCGGCTTGACTCGGAGTTCTCGAAAATGCACGAACAACAGGCAGAGGAAATCGCGCGGACGCAGCAAAGACTTGATTCGTTAAAGAGTGTTCACCAGCAGCGCGGTGACAATCGAGACAAGATCGTGCAACGGAGAATCGATGAGCTGCTTGGCAAGCCGGATTCCCTGCGGTGGGAAATTTCCCCGCAGCCCACGGCCGTCCCTGGTCCGAGTGACTTGTCGATTCCCATGCAACAGCCGCTCTCGAATCCACCCCAGTTCCGAGGCTCTTCGAGGCTGGAAATCAAGGTCGAAAGCCCGCCAGGGTCGGTTCCGCAAAACAGCGATTGGCGCGACACACCACACATTCGCAGTATCGAGAGTGTTGCCGGGGTGAATCCCGATCCAATGGCTGACGCCGTCCCAGGAATCGCCGCGGTCCAGCCGCCTCGCCCACCAAGTTTCCTGGGCCCACCAAATTTCCTGGGCTCGGATGAGAGAACACGAGTTAATCTCATGCCCTCAGGAATTCAGGATTTCGCCCGATTGAACCGAGGCTCGTTATTCGACTTGGCTCGCAGCGCCGCGGCGGCCAAGACCGAATTGGACGCAACCGAAGCAGAGCTCGAACGCCTCGAAAAACTGGGCGAGCGGGATGCGGTCGCCGCCTCGGTCGTCGCACAGGCAGCTTTGAAAATCCGTCAGCTCAAAAAGCAGTTGCGGCTCGATGAACTCGAACTCGAATCGCTCGCCCAGCAGTTCCAGCGCGAATTGGACCTGGCCGTGGTGTCCCTCGAGCGTCTCACTGAGGCACGGGAATTGGCGAAAACAAGATTTGCCTCCGGAAGGATTCAGCAGAACGAACTGATGGAGGTCGAATTGAAGCTGGAGAAAGCCAGGAAGACGCGTGAGGACGCTGCGGCCCAGCTGCACCAGCTCACCCAGGCACGAAGCTTGATCGAAAGCCCTGAGGTCGAACAGGCTGATCCTGCTGCACCGAATCCGACTGCACCGAATCCGACTTTACCGGATCCCGAGAACGTCTTGCCGGATGAATCGGTTGGTCAATGAGCGACAGCGTCGACATTAAATCGCAGGTTGATCGCGGCTGGCGCAGTGCAGCGCTCCCAGCCCCCAGACCAGATCGCGGCAATCGATTGGCGTGATCTCCGATCCGCTGAGTTCAGCAAGTAAACGCACCGCGTGGTCGTCGCTCGGTGCGGCGAAGGTCGGTACCATCATGCGCCCCTTCCCGAGGCGCAGAAAGTTGCAATAGCTTTCCGGCACTCGTTGTCCGTTGATGAACCGCGCCGGCGGAATCGGCAAGCGGTGAACGGTCACTCGCGGCGTGGTGGAGTATCCCCAGAGTTTTAGTTGGCGGTAATTCTCCTCGAGTCCTTCGCGATTCTCATCGCTACGGTCATCACAAACCGCGACCACAACATTTTCGGCATCGACAAATCGGGCGAGTTGATCGATGTGTCCGTCGGTGTCATCGCCGGCCAGGCTTCCGCCGTCGAGCCAGACGATTTCCAGGACTCCAAGTTGTCGATGCAGTTCTTGAGAAACCGATGACTCCGTCCAGCGAGGATTGCGTGATTCCACTAATAAGCAAGCCGGTGTGGTCAACATCCGGCCCAGGCCGTCGAACTCCATCGCGCCGCCTTCGAGACAGAGGTCGCTACGGAAGCAGGGGATCTGTTGTTGACGACAGATTTCAGCGGCAGCTGCCTGATCCAGGTCCCACGGTGGATACTTTCCTCCCCACGCGTTGTAGGTCCAATCGATTCCCACCAACGCTTTGCTGTTTTCATCGAGAACGAAGCTGGGACCGTAGTCACGGATCCAGCAATCGTTTGTAGCAACGTCAAGAATCTCGACGTCGGCCGTGCCGGTGAGGAATTTTTCGCACTGAGGAGCTAAATCGGCGGCGGCCAGCACGCGAACGGGCGTGCTCTCGGCGATCGCCCGGATCCAGCGGGCAAAGAATTCCGGGATGGCGTCAAAGTGTCCCGGCCAGGTTTCGCGGTGATGCGGCCAGGAGATCCAGACGCATTGCTGCGGTTCCCATTCCGCAGCGACCCGGCGGCGAGTGACGTCGGATGATGACACAGGGTCAGTCATGACATCGTCGCGCTATTCCGGCTTGATCTCTTCCTTGACCTTCTGAACGAAGTGGGGGGACTTTCCGCCCTTGCTCAAGTCTGTTGCCTTTTTCTGCGCCTCTTTCTTTTGGTCAAACTCGAAAACGGCGACCCGTTTGAGGTTCTGGCTGAAGACACCCCAGTAGAGCTTCAGACGCACGTCGGCGGCGGTTTTCTTTTTGGACTTTCGCTTGGTCGCTTTTTTGGCTGCCTTCTTTTTTTTCGTCGCGGCGGTCTTTTTTTCTGCAGCTTCTGCCTCAGCGGCTTTTGCCTTGCGACTGACGACCTTTCGGGCCATGGAGTAGAAGGGGGTTTGGGGGGGAGGGAAAGTGGAAAAATCCGAGCGGGAAGATTACCACGCCTGGCAGACTTCTGTCACGGGGAGGCACTTTGACACGGTAGAAACCGGGTTTTGGGGCAAAAGTATCGCTATTCCTCGGGGGCGATGTCGCTTATGCTGTTCACAGAGATGGAGTCCGTGGACCCGGGTTGCCTGGCACCCCATGCTCCGTTCGCATCCGACGTTGCAGAGCGGGCGCGGACTCTTTGATGATTCACCGGAGGGAGAGGTACCACATGCAGGTCAACGTTTCGGCACGACACGGCAATCTTCAACCTGGAGATCAGGAATTGATTGTGGAGAAGGCGGATAATTTACGCCGTCTTTATGATCGAATTAACGCCATCGATGTGACCGTCGACCTGCAGCAGTTGGGCAAGCCCGCCGTGGAAATCCAGGTTTCCGCCGAGCACGCAGACGATTGCGTGGCGACGGGGGAGTCGACCACGGTGATTTCCGCGATGGACGTAGCGATCCCGAAGGTTGAACAACAACTCCGTCGTTTGAAGGACAAGAAGACCGGACATCGGGCGACGGGACACAAACACATCGACACGGTCGTATCGGACGAAGAGTGACTCAAGCGTCACGTTTCGTTCACGATGCGTTCGCGTCCTTTTTCGACACGTTCAAACTACCCAAGTTACAAATTTTCGCACGGTTTCAAGGGACCCTCTAAGACGTGGCTGAGACGCACGTGGCGCTTGCTCGTTGGTTCGGCCAGTCTTTGCGATCACGGTGAAGCCGGCGGTTACCCCACACCGAGATTTCCAAACGAAGGAATGAGATGAAGTTCGCAGATTTTATCACCACCAAGGCCATTCGCGCCGAGTTAAAAGCTCAGTCGAAAGAAGCGGTGATCGAAGAGTTGGTCCAGGCCCTGCTCGACGCAGGTGAGATCAATGCCGACCAGCATGAAGACATTGTTGCTTCGATCATGAAACGTGAAGAACTGGGCAGCACCGGAATTGGCCGCGGCGTCGCTGTTCCGCATACCAAACATCCCAGCGTCCAGAAGCTCGTTGGCACCGTCGGTGTCAGCGAATCGGGAGTTGATTTCGATTCCCTGGACGGTGAACGCGTTCAACTTTTTTTCCTTCTTATCAGTCCCCCGGAACGACCCGGCGATCACTTGCGAGCGCTCGAGAACATCTCTCGGCAGCTTCGTGACGAAACGTTTTGTCGATTCCTCAAGCAGAGCAAGACTGCCGACGACATCAACCAATTGCTTCAAGAAGCCGACGACAATCAATTTGTTTCTGGCTAATGAATAAATCCTCGCTGACCCGAACAGTTACCGTGCGCAATCCCCAGGGATTGCACGCGCGCCCCGCTGACATGTTGGTCCGATTGGCCAGCAAGTTCGAGGCGAACATTCTGATCGGTAAGGACGGTGAGCAAGTGGATTGCAAGAGTATTCTTTCGCTGCTGACACTCGGCGCCGCTCAGGGCACCGAGTTGTCGATCAGTGCCGATGGCGCTGACGCAGCTGAAGCTCTCCAGTCCATCACTCAACTGTTCGAGGCGGGATTCGACGACAAGAACCAGATGCAAGGGGTGGAACCGGCCGTCGACTCGTGACCCAGCGCGGTCACCCAGCAAGCCTTTGACGGGTTGGCTGGTACGTTTGACACCGGACGCCTGACGCATCCCACACACATCTCCTCCAACCGAACATTTGATGGATCGCTTCACGAATCCCCGGCCGCAGGAGCAGCCGCAATCGCAATCAAATCTTTCCCGTCGCTGGAATCAATTCCGATGCGTCGCGAAAGCCAGCGTCATTCGTGAGATTCGATCTGTCGCACGACGATGGTCGAACTGCAAGGTATCCCCGTCTCGCCGGGAGTCGCTATCGGTCCTGCTTTAGTGCTGGACTCCGATGGTTTTCGAATTCCCCGGACGATCGTCGCCGCCGAAGAGGCGGCGGACGAGTATGTTCGTTTGCGCGATGCGGTCGATGCCGTTTCAAAACGGCTTGAAGCTCATCGCCTCGAGACTTCCGCGGTCGCCGGGGAAGACACAGGCGATATCTTTGCCGCCCAATTGCAAATGCTGCACGATCCGCGGCTCCATGTTGAACTTGGGCGTCGTATTCGGCACGAACAACATTCGGCCGGCTACGCGGTCAACCAGGTATTGCACCATTACGCCGCCGCATTGCGGCGGCTGGATAATCCGCTGCTGGCCGACCGCGCCGAAGACGTCCTGGACATCGAGAAGCAATTGTTGCTCGAACTCGGCGCGATGACACGTCGCCCCCTGTCGGATTTGACCGAGCCAGTGGTTGTGCTGTCGCACAATTTGACACCGAGCGAAACCGCGAATCTCGACCGGCGTTACGTGCGTGGATTTTGCACCGAGACCGGAGGCCCGGGCGGCCATACGGCGATTGTCGCCAAAGGACTTGAGCTACCTGCGATTGTCGGTATCGGCGCGTTCCTCGACATCGTCAATGAAGGCGACCGCGTCATCGTCGACGGCGACCGTGGCCGCGTCATCATCAATCCGGATGAGCAGATGCTGGAGAGCTACCAGCAACGGATTCAGCTCCGCAAGTCGCTCAGCGCCCGGCTTGCTGAACTGCGTGACCTGCCGGCTGAAACCGCCGACGGCGTACGTATTTTGCTCAGCGCGAATATTGAGTTTCCGCACGAGACGGCTGTCTGTCTCCAACGCGGTGCTGACGGGATCGGCTTGTACCGGACCGAGTTCCTGTACCTTTCCAGCGAAGAGGAGCCGAGTGAGGAGGACCATTACGAGGCATACAGCCAAGTGGTGCGTGAAATGGGCGGACGGCCTGTGGTCATCCGCACGCTTGACCTCGGTGCCGACAAAATGGGACACCGACCCCTGGCTGAGCAGGAACACAATCCGTTTCTCGGTTTGCGCAGCATCCGTTTGTCACTCCGAAATCTCGATCTTTTCCGACCGCAACTGCGTGCGGTCTTGCGGGCGGCCGTGCACGGCGACGTCCGCGTCATGTTCCCATTGATCACCACGATGGCCGAATTGCGGCAAGCACGCATGTTGTTGAACGTGGTCGCCGATGATTTGAACAACGAAGGCATTCCCTTCCGCTCGGACATCCCCGTGGGAATGATGGTCGAGGTTCCAGCCGCCGTCGTCATGCTCGAGCATTTCGTGCGCGAGGTTGACTTTCTCAGTATCGGTACGAACGATCTTGCGCAATACACACTCGCGGTCGATCGCAGCAACGAATACGTCGCCGACCTCTACCAATCGAGCGATCCGGCGGTGTTGCGATTGATCCGACAGTGCGTCGAAGTCGCCGATAAATTCGAGATTCCGTTGGCGGTTTGCGGCGAAATGAGCAGTAACCCGGGCCGCGCACTGCTGTTGCTCGGGCTCGGAGTTCGAAACCTGAGCGTTCCGCCCCTGGCCCTGCCTCAGGTCAAGAAGGCGATTCGGAGCGTGTCGATTGACCAGTGCCGCGAGATCGCGTGCCGAGTCATGAAGCTCGAAGCCGCCCGCGACGTCGACATGTATCTGCTCGATCGATTGGGGGACATTGTCCCGGAACTGATCCTCAAATAGCCATCACCCGTTTATCTATTCACCATTACTCCACTGTTAACAAATGCCGGTCGTGACTGAAACCAATCCAGAGAGCGCGGATCTTGATTCATCCGTGACGCGCGACTCGGGTGAAGCGCCGTTGCGAATTCGCTATCGAATTCGATTTAAAAAATCGGGTTTGTTGCGCTGGATCAGCCACCGCGATTTGGCGCGTCTGTGGGAACGCATGTTACGCCGGGCTGCCTTGCGTTTGTCGATGACAGAAGGTTTTCATCCCAAGCCGCGCGTGTCTTTTCCGTCCGCCCTGGCGCTCGGCGTCGAAGGTCTCGACGAAGTCGTTGAAATCGAACTGGCCGAAGAGATGTCCCCGGTCGACTTGTTAAAGCGGCTGGTAAGCGATCACCAACCGGGGCTGGCGATCGCCAGCGTATGCAGGCTGCCGGACCAATTTGGCAAAGCACGATTGCGGCGCAGCGAATACGTGATCTCGTTGCCGCCCGCCATCAGCTCGGAGGTTGTCGAAAAGGCGATTCACGAATTATTGGCCAGAAAAACGGTGTCGGTCGAGCGAAAGAATAAAACGTTGACGGTCGAAATCGCTTTGCACGTCGAGAGCATCGAATTGCATGGTGACGGCCTTCTCCTTTCGCTCGCAGCAAGTGAGTCAGCTTCGCTGCGTCCGACCGACGTGCTCGATCTGCTTGGATTCGGCGATTGGGTCGAACGCGGATCGTTGATATCGCGAGTGCGAGTCGTGCTCGAAAAAGAATTTGAATGTGATGACGAAAGTGTCTCGGCCGTCCACGGCATCGGAGACCACGAAGACTAATCAACTTACCGCGAGTCGATTCTGCTGCGTGCAAAACCAGTGGCACGAAGCGGCTCGAGCGAAACGAACATTACCACCGTCAGCGTCCATGCCGGAATCCATTTTGAGTTCCGTCATCAAGCTGGCCCAACACCCCAGAGGTGCTTGTCGATGAAGAAAGAAATGTTGATCAACGTATTGCAACCAGAAGAATGCCGCATTGCGGTCCTGGAGAACAACCGGCTCGATGAGCTGTACATGGAGCGTAAGAGCGTCGAAGCTTTTGCAGGAAATATCTATCGGGGCAAGGTCGTCAACCTTGAGCCGAGCATCCAGGCCGCGTTCGTCGATTTCGGCGTCGGTCGTAACGGCTTTCTCCACATCAGCGATGTCGAGCCGCAGTATTTCAGGCAGGGCGGATACGATCCCGAAGAAATCATGCGGGAATCGGACGAGATGGCCGAGGCGGCGGCCAAGCGGGCCCGCGAGTCCGGCCGCGGCAGCAAGCATGCCTACAAAGGTGGACGGCCACGCGTGAAACCGCCGATCCAGGAAATCTTTCGTCGCGGCGACGAGGTGCTGGTCCAGGTCATCAAGGAGGGCATCGGCACCAAGGGCCCAACGCTTAGCACATACATTTCGATCCCCGGACGTTACCTCGTGCTGATGCCCTCGCTCTCACGCGTTGGCGTCAGCCGAAAGATCGAAGACGAGGATGACCGCAAACGACTGAAGCGTTGCTTGTTGTCGCTTCATCCGCCCAAGGGGCTGGGATTCATCGTCCGTACCGCCGGAGCGGGCCGCAAAGAAAAGGAACTCCAGCGCGATCTGGAATATCTGTTACGGCTCTGGAAGGCGATCGCGCGTCGGGTCAAGAGCACAAGTGAACCGGGTGTCATTTACGAAGAAAGTGATTTGATCATCCGGACAATCCGCGATATCTACAGCGACGATATCGACCAGATTTTGGTCGACGAGCGCGAGTCGTACGAAAAGGCCCGCGACTTTTTACGCATGGTCATGCCGCGCGTGGTCGATCGTCTGAAACTTTACGAAGGTGCGGCGCCACTGTTTCACAAGTACAAGTTGGAACAGGAAATCATCAAGATCAACCAGCGCCAGGTGCAATTACGTGAGGGCGGGTCCATTGTCATCGATCCGACCGAGGCACTCGTCGCCATTGACGTCAACAGCGGCAGTTTCCGTGGCAATGATTCGGCCGAGGAAAATGCGTTTCGGTTGAATATGGCCGCTGCGAAAGAAATCGCCCGCCAACTTCGGCTGCGTGACCTTGGAGGCGTGATCGTCAATGACTTCATCGACATGCGAAAGGAAAGCCACCGTCGGAAAGTGGAACGGACGCTGCGTGATGCAATGGCCAATGACCGGGCCCGAACAAAGATCTTGAGGACGAGTCCATTCGGCTTGATCGAAATGACGCGCCAGCGGATCCGGCCGAGTTTGAAACGAAGTATCTACAACGATTGCCCCTGCTGTGAAGGACGCGGATTGGTAAAGACCGCCGAGAGCATGTCGATCGAAGTCATTCGGACACTCGCACTGGCCGTCAAAAACGACCACATCGCGAGGGTGACCGTCCGCGTCAACGATCACGTCGCGGCGCACTTGAACAACAAGAAGCGACGCGAAGTCATGGAAATGGAAGACGTCGGAAGCATGACCGTTCAGATTCTCGGTAGTGAGGCGCTTTACCCCGAGCATCTCGAGATGGATTGTCGCGACGCAAACGGCGAACGTGTGGAGATTGATTCGTGAAAACAGGCATCCGAGTTGCTGGACTCGTTCAACAAGGGCGGTGTGGGCTTCATGCATCCGGTTCGATTGGGTTCATTCCAGGTCAGAAGATTTGGCTGATCCGCAATGATTGAACTCGGCGTCAACATCGATCACGTAGCGACCTTGCGCCAGGCCCGAAAGACCTACGAGCCGGACCCGGTGGTGGCCGCTGCGTTGGCCGAACAGGGTGGTGCCGATGGGATCACGTTCCATTTGCGCGAAGATCGGCGACACATCCAGGACCGCGATGTTGAATTGCTAAAACAGACGGTCACGGTCAAGACAAACATGGAATTCGCCTGCGCCGACGAAGTCGTAGCGATCGCGTGTCGAATTCATCCCGATTGGGCCCTGCTCGTTCCCGAGAGCCGCGAAGAGGTGACGACTGAGGGCGGACTTGATGTGGCATCCGACAACGGACGTGTCGCGGACGCCGTGCAAAAGCTGAAGGGCGAGAACATTCTTGTCAGCCTGTTTATCGATCCGGACCTGCATCAAGTCGAAGCGGCTTCACGGCTAGGTGTGGACGCCGTCGAGCTCCACACAGGTCCTTACGCGCTGGCTCGCGGGGAAGGTCGGATTGCCGAACTCGCGCGGCTCAGCGACGCCGGACGCGCCGTCTCTGCGGCCGGCATGCGTTTGCACGCCGGTCACGGCCTTAATTACGTCAACGTGCGTGCGGTCGCGTCGATTCCGAAAATGGCCGAGCTGAATATAGGTCACTCGATCATCAGTCGGGCGGTGATGGTGGGGATGAAGGAAGCGGTGAGTGAAATGCGTCGGATCCTCGATCTTTGTGGGTGAACCGGCGGACTTCGACTGGGCTAGAATGGGTGAGTTGTCGGACGCATCAATCGGAGCCATACGATGTCTAAATCTCAAGCCTTGCAATCCACTCTGCTGATCGCTCTGATCGCAAGCGTGCCTCATTTGCAGGCCGACGAGCGTCGTGCGCCGGCACCAACCTTCTCGGCGGATCAGCTTCGCGGCGTCTTCTTCGAGAATCTTGACGACGCGTTTCGCGGTCCGCGGCCATCCCTGTCCTCGGTGCGTCAATCGGCGACGGTCGCTGCGAATCCGGCGCCCTCGTCGACCGGTGGTGGAAGCCCAGAGCCGGGCTCGGACCTCTGGTCTCCGCTGATCAGCCCGACGTCGATCGAAGACGAAGTGAAAAGGATGAAATTGCATTTCGATTCGGTCGTATCGACGCCGGGGGCATTCAACAGCGGTGGATACCAGGACGCACGACTCGACTTGACTGTGTTGGCGATGTTGTTCGCGGTCATTCACGAGCATACCGGTGAAGTTCGTTGGAAAGACCAGGCAGCGGCGGCACGCGATCTGATTGCACGTACTGCGTTCAATTGCAAAGCGGGCTCGACCCAGGTGTATAACGAGGCCAAGCTTCGAAAAGGGGACCTCCAGGACCTCGTCTCCGGTGGTGGACTGAGTTCGCGGGAGGCTGAGTCCGAAACCGACTGGGCGATGATCGCCGACCGGTCACCATTGATGGAATACATCGAGAAGCTGATCGAGTCGCTCGAGGACGCAAGCCGAAATGAGGCCTCGGTCAAAAGCAAGCCCGATCTGATCAAGCGGAATTCCGAACTGCTTGCCTTGGTGGGCGTTGTTCTGACCCAGGAAGGAATGGATGAAGCCGACGACGAGGATTACACGAAGTTGAGTCGGGACATGACCACCGCCTCCAAGTCGGTCACCGCTGCGATCGAACGGGGTGATGCCGAAGCAGTGCGAATGGGCGTCTCGGAGATCCGCCAGCGATGTGATGCCTGTCACGAACAATATCGTTAGCGTCCGGCACTGACCGCCCGGCCGCGCAACCTTGTCATGTTCACGCGGTCTTTGATTTCCGTTTGTACTTGGCGGCCGCCTGCTTGGGCGGGAAAGTGCGGTCAAGTTCCGTCCGGTTCTTGCGGAACCACGATGCAACGACCTGCAGCGTGTGAGGGTGTGCGCCGTGTCCCCGGTCAAGCCGGTTGCAAGAGACTTTGGCCCAATGCTCGAGTTTCGACCTCAGCCCCGAACACTCCTGTTGGTTTCGCGGTGCTGCGACGACATCGGCGATCTCGCCACTGTGAACGAGGTACCACGATCCGCAGCCATCGTAACCCGGAACCGCGTAGATGAAGGTATAGGTCCGACGGGCCCGCGCGAGCATTGCCAATTTACGCTCGACGTACTGGAGTGATTTCAATGTCGCATGCGCGCGGCCGGCAAGCTCATATTGGCGGTTCACGACGGCATCTTGCATTTGGTCGCCGACGACAACGAGTGGTTCGTTATTAAAACCATCGAGAAAACTCTGCGCCGCGTTGACTTGTTGGTCGTATTGGCCTCGCGTGCACGCAGACGCGCAGGGACCGACACAGGTGCCGATCTCCAACCGCAAACAGCCGGGCCGATGCTCCATGTCGAAGAGCTGCAATTGATCAGCGAACCGAAACGTTTGCTTTTCGCTGCAGTCGCGCAGTTTGAACACCTTGTTGAGCGCATCGACCGCGCTTCGCATTCGCGCCGCACCGTAAAACGGGCCTTCCACAGCAACGCAGTTCTCCGGCGGCGTTGGTGCGAGAAAAAAGTAGGCAGGCGCGCGGCCGAGACACAAATAACATGGCCGTTGCCGCTTCGGTACGCCCTGCACATTCCAGCGCGGCGAGAACTTTCGGATTAAATGTTGCTCGCGGACAATCGCCGCAAATTCACTCGGCTGCGTTTCCCACTGGATCGCCCTTGCGTTGCCGATGATGCGTCCGCCCTTTTCCTCGGCATTGGACGCGGCAAAGTAGCTCATCAGGCGCGACCGCAACGATTTGCTTTTACCGACATAAATCAGTTTGCCCTTGCGATCGAGCATTCCGTACACGCCCGGCACGCGCGGACAGGCTTGCATGATTTTGCGCCGCAGCTGATCCGCCGACGCCGCTCCGACCAAATCCGATGGTCGGGTGTCGTGTGGGTTGAGAGGATCAGCGCCAAATCCAATTTCCGGCTGATCACGCGTCATCGCGTCCATGCTGGACCATCCCTGCGGTCTGAAAAACGGCGTGGTTACGCCCCAATTTCCCTGCCTCGGTCTTTCGCCAAGGAGCGACAATTATGCCCGATTCGCGCCGATGGACGAACGCGAAAACTGCGTTCTCACTCGAGAATCTCGTCGATCTTCGCCGCCACAATGAAATCATTCTCGCTGAGACCACCGATCGCATGGGTCATCAGATCAATGCGAACGTTGCGATACCCCGTCAAATGCAGGTCGGGATGATGTTGTTCGCTCTCGGCGACGTCAGCAATCTGGTTCAACAGCCCCATCGCCTCAACAAAGTGCTTGCAATTCACTTTGCGTGAGATCGATTTGCTGTCGTCCGCCAGCTTCCATGCCGGAGTCGCCTTGACGTACTCGATCGCGTCCTCTGGGCCGATCGCCGGAACGCCACCTTCACAGGGAAGGCACTTTTTCTCTCGCAGGACCTGGGTTGTCGGTTCACTCATCACTCGGGACTCCGTGGAAATGAATTGTTCCAACTGCAACCTCATTGTAGCGGTTTTACGGAGGTCCACTTGCGTAGCTCAACGACCGATTTGGCCAGCTAAATCACGAGCCCGGTAGATGCTCCGCAGGGCTTCGATGATTCCGACGCCCGAAACGCTGACGGCGCGCGCCTGTTCTTCGGAGTACAGGTAATCGCTGGTCAAACTTTGGATATTGCCGTCGAAGATCAAACCGACGAGGTGACCGTCACGATTGACAACCGGAGACCCGCTGTTGCCGCCAATGATGTCGGCCGTGCAGACGAAGTTCAATTGCGTATCGAGATTGACACGGTCCTTCGCCTTCATCCAGGACTCCGGAAGATCAAAGTTCTCCTGGCCTTTGTGCTCGGCTGCATGCTTGTAAGCACCGGCAAAATCCGTCGTGGGCTCGATTCTGTTTCCATCCTCTTGGTAGCCCTTGACTGCACCGAATGCGAGCCGCAAGGTGAATGTTGCGTCGGGATATCCGCCTGTTCCCTCAATCGCCGTGATCGCCTCGGTAATCCGCGAATAGGCCTGGCGTTCGCGTTCGTCAATCTCTTCACCGCGCTTTCGAATTCGGCGGTATTCATCCTCGACCTTGCGTGCCAGCTCGATCATCGGGTCGTCGCTGCCGAGAATCTTGTTATGGCCGCCATCAATCAACGCTTTGCGTTTGTCGACATCTTTCAGCCCGCTTCGGTTGACCAGGTCTGCCGCGCGCTCGCGAGGACCTTTCCCAACCAGGATCTCCGCGACCAGGGGATCGTCTCCGCCTCGCAACTCGACGAATCGCGCCAACTCGTCGGCCAACTTGACCTGTTCCAGGTCGTCGTAAATCGGCGCGGTGCTGAGCAGATCCTGAAGCAACGATTCGCGCGACGCGTCGGTGTATCCTCGCAGTCGTTCTTCATCCGGTTTCAAATCCTCGGCGCCGAGCAGCACGATTTCCAGGGCGATGTCAAACAACCGGCTGCGGAAGGAAACCGTTTCGCCGAGCATTTCCCGTTTTTCTTTCTGAATCGCCGCTACTTCTTCCCACGCTTTCGCCAGCGGTGCGAGCTTGGGATTCTCATTGACGCGATCCAACAAGCGATCTTCACGACCCCGTTTGGTAGCGATTGTCTGAGGGTTCTGCAGACCGGCCAACATGCCGGTGTATGCCTTGCGGGCGTTTTCGATTCCGAACAATTCGTCCCTCGCGCGCCGCTTGGCCTCGACACCTTCGAGACTGAATTGTTGAAACAGGATCTCCTTGCGTCGCAGGTAATCGAGGACATACGGAATCCGATCGTCTCGCAGGTACTTGAGCGCGGCGACGGTAAAAATCCGCTGCGTGCGACCCGGGTTCCCACTGACAAATACCAGTTCACCCTCGCTTAGCGGATTGTCACTCCAACGTAAAAAGTGATCGAGTTTGGCCGGTTTGTCGTTTTCGTAGACTCGCATGATCGTTGCGTCGAGGTTGTAACGCGGATATTCAAAGTTATCGGCGTCGCCACCGAAAAACGCTGCCGCGGTCTCCGGTGCCCATACCAATCGAACGTCGGTGTATTTCTTGTATCGATAGAGGTGGTACTTTGCACCGCCGAACAGCGTGATAACATCGCTACGCAAGCTGGTTTTCTCGAGCGATTCCTTTTCGATCTTCGCGATCACCGCGCGACGCTGCATGACCGCATCCTCGGCCGACGCGTTCTCGTCGACTGCGGAATTGACGCGCTCGGTTACATCTTCGATCGACACCAATTGATTCAATTCGAGGTCGGGTGCCTTCAATTCATCATCGAGTGATTTGGCCAGGTATCCATCATCGATAAGATTCCGCTCCGGTGTACTCAATTTCTGCAGCGTGTCGCTCGCGACGTGATGATTGGTGAGCACCAATCCGTTGCTGGAAATAAACGACCCCGACCCTCCGCTATTGAATCGAACACTGCTCAATCGGAGATGGTCCGCCCACCGCTCGGTCGGTTCAAAGTCGTAGCGTTCCTTCAGCAAATCCGTGGGCAGATCATTGAACAGGTACATCCCCTCGTCACCTTGCGACTCTGAGGCTGAAAAGGCGAAAAGCATGTGGATTATCAAGAGCGAGGCGGCTGTGTATTTCATGACGTGATGCTCGGTTGAGGCTGAACGAGGGGTGAATGATAGCAAAGCCGGTCGATGGCCGGAGGCGGTTTGAGGTTGCCGCAAAGTTTTACAAAGCGGGCGAGGATTTGTCGAAGCGTCGGAATTTCGCGGCGGACACGACATTCGTGGCTTCGGATTCCACCGCGCACGCCGCAACCCTTTGGGAACCGGTCTGGCTTTCGGCCGTCGCGGATTTGTAGACTTCGACCGGAAGCTTGTCCCCGCGCGAAGGATCGCCGCGATGTCTGCTGAAGCCACGCCTCGCATTCTGATTTGTCGAATGGGTGCGATTGGTGACACGATTTTAACGTTGCCGGTTGCCTGTGCGCTGCGAGAGCATTTTCCCGAGGCCTACATTGGTTGGGCGGTCGAAAAGGCTGCCGCACCACTGATCCGTCACCATCCCTCGCTCGATACGGTGATCGAATTGGACCGTGGTTGGAACCTTACTCCACGGAGCATTAGGCAGGCGCGTCGTGAATTACAGTCGCATCGATTTGACGTTTCGATCGATTGCCAGGGAACGCCGGCGTCGGCGCTGGCAGGTTGGTTGTCGGGCGCCGAAAAGAGAATCGGTTTCGCCGGCGTGCGCGGCAAGCGTCTTGGTTGCATGCTGACGAACAGCCGGATCAAACCGGTATTCACGCACTTGACCGACCAATCCCTCGAGTTATTGATTCCGCTTGAAATCAATTCACCCAAGGTGCGGTGGAAACTTCCGATCCCGACCACGTCGCGCACGTGGGCGGCGAGGTTTCGTCGAACAGTTCAAGCCGAATCATTGGCGGTGCTGAATCCGGGCGCCGCATGGGACTCGAAACAATGGGAACCGGATCGGTTCGGGGCCACGGCACGCTATTTGAACGACCGTTATGGGTATCGAAGCGTTGTGGTCTGGGGAAACCTGTCCGAGCGATTGGCTGCGGAACAAATTGTTGCATGCTCGCGAGGTGCAGCTTCGCTCGCACCGGCAACGGACCTCAATCACCTGGCAGCATTGATTGAAACGGCCGATTTGTTCATCAGCGGCGATACCGGGCCGCTGCACATGGCGGTCGCAGTCGGGACTTCGACGATCGGGCTCTACGGGGCGACTCGTCCTGGTGACTCCGGACCTTACGGACAGATTGCACTGCAGAATGCGCTTGAGGGCGGATCACTCTGGCACCGCCGAAACAAAGCCGACAACGCGGCGATGCGGCAAATTGGCGTGGAACACGTCTGCGAGGCGATTGACGAATTGGAAGCGAAACGCCGCCTGTTGCGCACCGCAGCATGATCCCGAACGCGACGTGCTCGTCTGAGTTGCGTGCTATGTATCGCCGAAGGCATCCGCATCAGCGTCACTTGGCATGCGCCAATCGCCGCGGGGCGAGAGGCTGACCGAGCCAACCTTGGGGCCGTCGGGTACGCAATTGCGTTTGAATTGATTCGCAAAAAACCGCTTCAAAAACGTGTCGAGCGTCCCGGCGATCGTCTCGCTCGGATAATCAGCCGAGAATTTCGCGTGCCGCGCCAGGTACAGAATCTTTTCGCGGCTAAACCCGTTGCGGACGAAGTGATAAAGAAAGAAATCGTGCAATTCGTAAGCACCGATAGCCTCTTCGGTGTCTTGCCGGATCGATCCGTCCTTCGACGGCGGCATCAACTCGGGTGAGATCGGAGTTTCGGCGATGCGATGCAACAGACTCGCTAACTCGCCATCGAAATAATGATCGGCTGCGTATCGAACCAGAAAACGCACGAGTGTCTTAGGTATCGATGTGTTCACGTTATACATCGACATATGATCGGCGTTGTACGTTGACCATCCCAAAGCCTGCTCGCTCATATCGCCGGTTCCGAGAACGAACCCACGGCTCATCAACAACATGGTGCGAATCCGCGCCTGAACGTTCTCGAAAGTCAGGTCCGACGCGTCAGTGGAAATCTCAAGCAAGCTCTTTTGAAGAGTTTCCACCGTCGTGCCGCCGTCAATTCGGATGCCGAGTGGGTCATGGTCGAGTGAGCGGTACGTGTCGAGACAAAGCTGGCGGATGTCGATGCACTCACGCGTCAATCCGGTCAACTCAATCAACTGGTCCGCACTGGTTCGCGTGTGCTCGGAGGTACCAAAGCCGGGCATCGTGATTCCGCGAATGTCGCTGCGTGGACGGCCCGAGGCATCGCACGCGCGAAGGGCCACCAGTAAAGCCAACGTACTATCGAGTCCGCCTGAGATCCCGATCGCAAGGGTCAACTTGCCGGGAAGCCGCGACAGACGCTTGACCAACCCGGCAGTCTGGATCGCGAAAATCTCGGCGCAACGCGCATCAAGCTCCTCCGATTCATCAGGTACGAATGGATGGGCGTCGATTGTGCGACAAAGTGTCGGG
>JAHELS010000371.1 GCA_024644085.1 Rhodopirellula sp. | reverse complement strand
GCCAAGTAAAAGATGCAGACGAACATGCATCCGCTCGCCAGTCGCGAAAACGGACTTGGTGCATAGTCGCTGAACCGTCGTCTCCGAAACGCTTTCCAAAGAGTTGTCGGTAAGAAGCTAACGCCAAAGCATACGGCGGCAATCCACTAATCGAATCGAACACATTCTCCGACGCCACGTCCTGCAAGGGCATTTGCCGACCATAACGTTCCCTACCGTCAAAGCTTCCCAGCAGCGAACGCGCGAGCCCGACTTCGGTGCATCACATTGTCTTGCGCCGTGGTTACTGACTTTCTCTGTCCGCCCTCAACAAGCCGTAGAGCCCGACAAATGTCCCGACAGGCACGCCTGGTAAAAGCGCCCAGTTCAAGATGCGAGTTAACACGCGACCGGTCTCCGGCCGGAATCGTCGTGCGCTGAGCGTAACGATTATGGCAATGGCGTAGCTCAAGTTGATGATGGCCACCCAAAGCAGAGACCACTCAGGAAGAAGAGTCTCAACTGTCCCTCCACCTGAAGCCCTGATCAAGTACAGAAGCAGGCCGGAACTCAGTGTGGCAAACACCGCCAAAACGGCAAGCGCCGCCGCGTACGTTCGATTGTGGTTTGTCATTTCTGTCTTTTGTCGTGTTGTTGGTGAATCAAAAAGATGTCGCGATAGCGAAACGCTCCGATTAAATCCAAACAGCAAGAACCTTTTAAAAACCACTCAACTCTTTCAGTTGTCGAAGGCTTGGTTATCCACCGTTCCTGTCCGCGTTCTCGCGTTGTTCTGCTGCTGAGTGCGGCTCAAACCGGCAAGCGCCGCTATTGCTGTAACAAGCAGCAGCGTCACAAGCGAGTATTTCTTCATTGAGCGTAAATCGCTTCCGTCGAACAACGGCCCCGTTCACCGGGGGTTGGCCGTACTGGCGAAACCGGATGGTCGTGCTGGACGTTGCCGTGAAGGATCACATAGTCAATCGCATCATAGCCGCGTTTGTCCGCAGATAGATTCAATTTAGATCGCGTTACCGCGTAGATGCCGAACACAAGAAAAAGCAACATCAGCAGTGAGACAGTTCGGTTTTTCATTCGGTGCCGCAATCGCGTCGAGGGCTTTTCAGTCGAAGAAGGGTTGAAATCACCATGTCCTAGCGGCCACGCCGTCCTTCGCGTGGAGGCATTATTGTCCGCCGCATTGCTTGCGTTCCCGGCTAGCGTTCCAACGAACGTACATTCCGGACCACTGCCCAATCAATGCACCAATCCCAGCCGCAATGCCGCCGTAGCCGAAAACGAACCCGGCAGCGATTGCGGTTAGCCACGAGGAAGTGGGTGCGCCGGGCGAACCTGAAAACCGGGGCAAAACGATCATCAGCATTGCGAGAGCACCAATCGCGTACATGGTGACGACGCCTGCAATCGCACCGGTTTTCATCAGTGTTGGCAATGCAGTCTTCCCGTTGCGGATCGAACGGGCCACCATTCGCGACGAAACGTACACCGATGGTAGCATCAGTCCAAGTGGCGGGACGTATGCAAGCAGCGAAATGCACACGGCGACAATCAGTGTCAGTTCAAAGAGTGTGGCGATGCCGAATTTCATGGACTTCAGTCGGCTAACGGCGGTCGTAATCAGATATTCGAGTAGCAATTGACGGAGAAGATTCGTCAGGGCATTCAGCGGATTCGCAGGGCACGTTGGATGAAAGTGAGACACCCTTGTGTTTCAGGTCTCCAGCCCAGAGGCATCTCGTCGATCCATCCGGTGGTTTCGCAGTCTCCTGCATCGCGATGATTTCAGCGTCATAACGGAGATTGAAATCTCGGCAAAGTCGCGTTGCAGTTCCCGCAAGCAACGTTTCGCCCTGAGAAAAGTATCAGCCAAACGAAAAACAAGGCGAACGGAACGAGCGTGAATGCGATCCGCATAGAATTCCCATCTTTTGTAGAACGGTGTTGCGTTGATCAGAAGCCAAGGTTTCTGTTAGTCGGACAACGATGGACGTCACCGAGGTCCGGAACGAGTTTCCACATTGCAGATCGTAACCACCGGACCTTCGGTGCAAGTCGTAATTATCCGTCCGCGTGAATCCCGTGTTCCGCACTTGTCACGCTCTCGTTTAGGTCGTCATCGATAGTGTCAGGTCTGTTACGATAAATCGCAGCTAGTGCCACGATGCATCCGGTGAACAATGCACCGGGAAGCAGCGATCTATCGATTCGTTGAGAAACGGTTAGCACTGGGGCAGATTTCAGATTGTCACCGCCCTTCGGGTGCGTCCAGATTACGAGAAGTGAAAGGCACAGCAAAGTTGCGGGCATCAAGAACACGGCAGATACGCACCCAAACACGATTTGATCACGTCGGCGCGAACGACGATGCGCAAGACGAACGCGGGCGTTTTCCTTTTGCGCAGCGTTTGTAGGTTGGTAAGGATTCATGTGCCAAGTGTCAGTCGGATAACGACCCGGATACCGTGGCGGCGGCCATAAAACATTGCTTCAGGTCGGACGTCGAACGTTCTTTTGCGCACGCGATGGTTACCCGCCGCGTTTTATTGGCGGATGAACACGCCAAGGGTCTTCGCCGGTTCGGAGGTATTCACGAATCAGCAAGTTTGGATCACCATTGTAGCTAACTCGACGTCCGCTCGTGAGCCGAAACACTTGCATCGGAACTTCGCTGTCTCGGACATCAGCAAGCGTCGCATTCCAGTCGAACCAAACGCGTTCTTGAAGTTGGTCGAAAGTCCAAGCGTAGTGGCTGGCGTCGGCCAAGCGGTCGAATTCGTCACGCAGGTCATTCCAGCCCGTGGGCCATTCGCCCGATGTTCGGATGTGATCGATCACGAAAGCGGACGTCCAGTCAGACGCGTAAGCATCGCTCGGCGACGGAAAGCACCGTTTGATGAACGGACCCGCGACTCCACACGATACGACGATTATCCCTAGACCGGCAACGCTGAAGATGATGGGCTTTGCGAAACGCATGGCGCAACGTTTGATCGAGAGTGCGTTTCCGGGTAACTCCGGTGATCAGCGGGGACGGGCGAACAATGCCTGGTTCCCCGCTTCAAGACGCAATGCATACTCAGTAAGAAGGTGCAGCCATTCGCTCGACTGTGACCTCCATCGCAAGTAATTCTACCGGTTCGCCGAACTGCGTGTAGATCGCGACATCAGCGGCATCCCGACCGTAGGCGATCGCCACACGTCCACCGTGCAGGCTGTCTTGGGTCGGATCGAAAGTGTACCACCGACCTCCGACATAGGCCTCGAACCAGGCATGCAGATCCATCGGTTGCAGCTTCTCGAGATAACCCACGACCATGCGCGCAGGAATCGAAAGCGCACGACAACAAGCAATGCCTAAATGCGCCATATCTCGACAGACGGCCTGTGACCTCTCATTGACCTCGCAGGCACTGACAATTTGCTCGCCCGCCCCAGGCGTGTACTGCGTCGTCTGGCGAATGTAATCGACGATTGCAGCACATTGATCGTACCCGGGCGCGCAACCCGCTACGATCGAAGACGTCATCTGGCCGAAGCGATCGGATTCGCAAAATCGACTTGGCAGCAGGAACGGTAACGTTTCGTCAGGCAACTGCTGCACCTCAACAAAGTGAGCCCCAGGAGCAGTATCGGAACATTCGGCGGATTCGATATCAACCGATGTGTGGACGGAGAATTGCCCGGGTGGCGCGATCAACCGCTGGCAAAGGTTGCCAAACGGGTCGGTGAACTCGATCGCAGGGACACTGGGGGTCAAAACGTACTGTTCGCGTCCGACCCACTGCTGCCACCCACTGCGGGGTCGCAGCATAAACAAGAATGGAGTTGCAACCGGAATGTTGAAGTCAAGAAAGCAGGTGGCATGGATCCACATGGAAAGTTGATACCCTATAAAGTCACCGGAAAACGATCGGCGTCAGCGGGACCGAGCGAATGCGGTGACCATCACCCAAGAGACCCTTTCGAGGTCTCCGGTTCATCAATTGGTTCGCCGCGGCGGTACGTTTCTGATGCCAGTTGTAGTGCCATCAGTTTATCGGATGGGGTGAGAGTACACCACGAAGGACGCGAAGAGCACGAAGGGGTCAGAGAACAAATCGTTTGATGCCGACCTTCAGTTTTGTGACATTGAAATTGATCAGCAGGCCTGTCTGAATTCCCGCCAATTTCATGTAGGTCAACAATTGAGCCTCGTGAATGCCTTTGATCTGGTCAACGCTCTTCAATTCGACGATCGACTTGGAGAAGAGAGCCACTGATGGCACAGGTTTGCACGGATAAGAACAAAGAACCTGCATGAGAGAATCATCCGTGTTGATCCGTGCCATCCGTGGCCGAATTGTTCCGTGAGCGATGCCGCCAATCATTCTCGTGGGGTGTC
>JAHELS010000370.1 GCA_024644085.1 Rhodopirellula sp. | reverse complement strand
GAGGTTGGATCGGCCACCATCACCGTTCGGGCAACCGACAACGGATCGCCCGCGTTATCAGTCGACGAAACATTCACGGTGACCGTCGATCCGATCTTCGGAATTACCGTCACACCCACCGTCGGATTGACAGTCACAGAAGCGGGCAGCCAGGCTTCGTTCAATGTGGTTCTGCAAAGCGCGCCAACCGCTGACGTCACCATCAACCTTTCTACCAGCGACGCTGGTGAGGGAACGCTATCGACCAGCACGCTGACGTTTACCACGTCGAATTGGAATCAGGCACAAACCGTCACTGTGACCGGTGTTGACGACGCGGTCGACGACGGTGACCAGTCGTTCAACGTCATCACTGCAGCAGCGACCAGCACCGATGTCTACTACGGTGGCCTCGATGCCGACGACGTTTTGGTCACCAACATCGATAACGACGGTACGGCGACAATGTTTGGTGGCGTACCAGGCCTCGCACTGCAAACCAGCGGCCAGGCTCGCGGCGCCAATATCGGAGATTGGTACACCACCGCGACTTCCGCGAGCACAGACCGCGCGCACTACATTCTCGTCGAAGTTACTGACGACATGTTAGTCGCCGGCGGCGGGAGCGTGACGATCACGGTCAACGACGCCGATTCCACCGCCGGTGCGGGAGCCCCGGACGAAGTCGCAGGCAATAGCGATCCCACCCGGTTTCGTTTGCTGGCCGAAGATCGATCGACTGTCGTCGGCGGCATTGGCGGCGCCAACGACGTGATCGTTCCGAGTGGGTCGGCAAACGGCACGAATGTCGACTTCGTTGTCAACACGAGCGGTTACTATTTTGTCCAAAGCGTGACTGGCGGCATCCCCATCGGCGGAAGCGCGGCCGCCACCGACAATGACGACGACAATGCGTTCTCGATCACTGTCTCGCAGCAGGGCGGAATGATCGGCCTCGACCAATCGTCTCTGCAACAGAATACCGGCGCGAATCTGAACCTCGACATGTATTTCATCGTCGGCGCCGGTGCCTCCGGAAATCTGCAACTGAGAAACTTCGACATCGACAACAACGGGAGTCTCACTTACGTCCGCCCCGATACCACTGTCATCGCCGGGACATCATCCGGAAACGGCGTCTGGAACAACGGTGGAACGTTGAACACAGGTGCCGACGTCGTCGCCCTGGGTGACACACTCGGTGCGGGACTCAATGATGCAGGTGTCTGGACCTATCGACTTGCCAATTGGACTCAGAACAACCAATTGATTGTCGAAGCCAGCAACGACGGCAACGACTTGTTCTTGCTCGAAGATGCCCCGACCACAGCGGGCCGATTTGCGCTTTCGGCCAGTAACGCGCTGGCAACGTCTGACGGCCAGTCGATCGATCACATTTTCACTGTATCCAATGATTATGTAACGTCCGACATCATCAACCTGGGCACCACTGGCACCGCGGCCGGCTATACAGTTGAGTTGCTCGACGACCTTGGGAACGTACTGGCGGACACCGACGGGGACGGGTCGTTCGACACAGGCGTCCTCGACGCCGGTGAATCGAAGAACTTCGTGCTGCGAGTCACGCCTGGCGCGGGTCTTTCGGCATCGGACTACACGACGATCACGGCCGTTTCCTACTTGGACAAAAAAGTTGACGCGGTCAACAACACGATCAAATCGATCGTCAAAACCACAACCATTCGACCCGAGATTGACCTCAATGGGGCCGGGGCCGGGCTCGACTACGCGGCATCCTTCACCGAAGACGGCGGTGCCGTCGCTGCGGTCGACGCCGGGGCGCTGACGATCACGGATCGCGACAGCACACACCTGAGCTCCGCCACCGTCACGATCACGAATCTGCTCGACGGCAATCTGGAATCCCTTGCCGCGACGACGTCTGGCACCTCCATTACCGCAACGTACGACTCGGCAACCGGCGTGCTCGCACTCAGCGGTACGGACACCGTTGCGAATTATGAACAGGTTTTACGATCTGTCACGTACAACAACAGTTCTCAGAACCCCGATACAACCGATCGGACGATTGAGTTTACCGTTAACGATGCAAGTTCGTCGAACACGCCTTTGCCCGTTACGATCGTCACGATCAATTCGCTCAATGATGACCCCACCAACAATGGAAGTCTTCCAACGGATGTGACGGTGACCGAAGACGTCGCGACCGCGGTCGATCTCGGCGCGATCGATCTTTCCGATGTTGATGCCGGTTCGGGCAATATGACCATTACCCTGACCACCGGCACCGGCTCCAGTCTGCTTGCCAACAGCGTCGGCGGCGTCACGGTTGGCGGGTCCGGCACGACGACGCTGACGCTTGACGGAACGCTCGCAGATCTCAACACATTCCTCGATAATGCGTCAAGCATTTCATTCCTCGGTCCCCAACACGCCAACGGTGACAATGCCGATGCCATCGCAATCAATGTGACCGACAACGGAAACACGGGCACTGGCGGTGGAGGGACGTTCGATCTGGGAACGGTGAATGTCGACATCACCGCGGTCAACGATAACCCGACTGTCGACTCACCAATCGCCGACTTCAGTGTCAATGAAGACGCAGCTGATACGTTGATCGATCTTTCCACAGTGTTTGGCGACGCCGACATCGCTACCAACGGCGACAGCCTTAGCTACACCGTGGTATCGAATTCCAGCACGGGTCTGGTGAGCACCGCCGTCGCCGGCAACACCCTGACACTTGACTACCTGGACGACCAAAACGGCACATCCACCATCATTGTTCGTGCCACCGATTCCGGTTCCCCCGGTCTGACCATCGAGGACACGTTCACGGTGACGGTCGACCCTGTTAACGATGCTCCGACTTTGACACTCGGTGGCAACCAGACCGTCGACGCGGACACCGGTGCCCACTTGGTGGCCGGATTCGCTTCGCCGGCGGCCGGCGGTGGCGCCGACGAGAGCGGTCAAACGTTCTCCTACAACGTGTCCAACGACAATGCGACCCTGTTCTCGGTCGGACCCGCCATCGACTCTGGCGGTCAACTTACATTCACCCTGGCAAGTGGCATTAGCGGAAGTGCCGTGGTCACCGTTTCGGTTACCGACAGCGGTGGAACGGCCAACGGCGGGGATGACACGTCCGCGTCTCAGCAGTTCACAATCACGGTGAATCCGTCCAGTGAGATTACGATTGCTGCAAGCGATGCCGTCGCGGCCGAACCCTCCGATCACGGACAGTTCACCGTCACGATCAGCCAGGCGAGCACAACCGACACCACGCTCGCCTACACGGTCTCTGGCGACGCCGTCAGCGACAGCGACTACGCAGCGCTGTCGGGGACTGTGACCATTCTGGCCAACACAACCTCAGCTACCATTGACTTGACGACGCTCGATGATGGTTTGTTAGAAGACGATGAATCCGTAATCGTGACGCTCGACAGCATCACATCGGGCGAGTCCTCTATCACGATCGGCGCTGCTGATAACGCGACGGTCACTCTCAGTGATAACGACTCGGCCGAAGTTACCCTGCTGGCCAACGACGCCGCCGCCGCAGAACCAGGTAACAACGGCCAATTCACAGTCACCATGTCCCAAGCGAGCGACACGGATACCGTGATCAACTACTCCGTCGGCGGAAACGCGACCGCCGGAAGCGATTTCGTCGCGTTGTCCGGCACAGTAACCATTCTCGCGGGAGAAGCGTCCGCGACGATCGACGTAACACCACTCAACGATGCCATTCTCGAAGAAAGCGAAACCGTCACGCTGACTTTGACAGGCATCAATTCGGGAGATTCCGACATAAGCTTGGGCGCTGCCCTCAGCGACACGGTGGCGATTACCGATGACGACACCGCCACGGTGTCAATCGTCGCCAATGATGCCGACGCTGGCGAACCGGGTAATGATGGCCAGTTCACCGTCACGATCAGCGACGTCAGCGACAAGGCAACCGTGGTCAACTACACCGTGACGGGGACTGCAGGTGTCGGCACCGATTACACGGCACTCTCGGGCAGCGTCACCATCGCCGCCGGAGCCACTTCGGCCACGATCGACGTCGGTGTGATCGACAGCGCCCTGTTGGAAGACAACGAGACGGTGATCGTTACCCTGACCGGAACCGATGACGGTGACGTCACGGTCGATGCGGCCAGCAACTCCGCTACGGTTGTGATCGCCGATGATGACACGGCGACCGTCTCAATCACGGCGAATGATGCAACCGCAGCCGAACCTGGCAATGATGGCCAGTTCGCCGTCACGATCAGCGACGAGAGCGACAAGGCAACCGTTGTCAACTACACGGTCACCGGAACGGCGGGTGCCGGCACCGATTACACGGCACTCTCGGGAAGCGTCACCATCGCCGCCGGAGCCACTTCGGCCAGCATCGACGTCGACGTGAT
>JAHELS010000132.1 GCA_024644085.1 Rhodopirellula sp. | reverse complement strand
CCAGCTCGAAGCGATTGATCGCCAGGTTGGCAACATTCTGGAACAGGAACGTCAGCGGGCGATCACCATCCTGACTGAGAATCTTGCTTTGGTCGAAGTCTTGCGCGACCAACTGCTCGAGGAGAAAGTGATCGACTCGAAAACGCTCCAGCAATTGACCACCGACCACGCGCCCTCACCGCCACCGCCGGCGGAATCAGCGATTTCCTGATTCCCGTCTCGCAGAGAGGAAGATTCGTAGTCCTTCTTGCCCCATCGGCCACCGGATAGAATGCCGACCGCCGCCGGCACACCGTTGAGACACCTTCGAATCCATTCTCCAACATGACGCAACCCTCCGGTAACCGACGTGAAGCCGCGATTGCGTTCATCCTGGTCACGCTGTTCATCGATATTCTCGGGATCGGGATTATCGTCCCAGTTCTTCCCGATCTGGTAATCGAGCTCGTCGATACCGATCCCACCGAGACGATTGATCTCAATGTGCAGCCCGGGGATTCCGGCGAAGATACGCCTCGAGAACCGCACATCGTCGCACGGGCCGGGCGGTACGTCGGAGTGATCGGTGCATCGTATGCTTTGATGCAGTTTCTTTTCGCTCCGATCATGGGCGCGCTGTCCGATCGATTTGGTCGAAGGCCGGTGATCTTGATATCGCTGTTCGGGTTGGGAATCGATTTCTTGATCCAGGGTTTCGCGCCCAACATTTGGTGGCTGTTTGCCGGGCGATTGCTGGCGGGCGTCATGGGCGCCAACTTTACAACGGCAAACGCTTACATCGCGGACGTTTCGACCGACGAAACACGGGCGCGTAATTTCGGCTTCGTCGGAATGATGTTTGGGCTTGGCTTTTCCATCGGCCCGGCGATTGGAGGTTTGCTGGGCGACTTCAATTTGCGTTGGCCTTTCTTCGCCGCCGCCGGGCTCGCGCTTCTGAATTGGTTGTACGGGTACTTTGTGCTGCCCGAGTCGCTTCCGCCCGAGAAGCGCAGCGGATTCAAGCTCAGGCACATGCATCCGCTCGGGACCATTGCCCAACTACGTGTCTATCCGTTTGTTGCAGGTCTGGCGATCATTTTTGCCTGTAAGTCGCTGGCCCAGCGCGGTTTGGAGAATGTTTGGGTGCTGTATACCGGGTTCCGATACGACTGGGATCCCTGGACCAATGGTTTGGCTTTGAGCCTCGTGGGGATCACGGCGGCGATTGTGCAAGGAGGCATGGTACGGCCGATCGTGCGCAGATTCGGAGAGCGTGTAACGGTGATCCTCGGCACCTCGATCGCTGCGGTCGCCTTCCTCGGCTACGCGCTGGCCAGCGAAGGTTGGATGGTTCCGTTGATCATCATGTTCGGTGCGCTCGGTGGGGTCGCCGGCCCTGCGATCCAGAGCCTGGTTACTTCAACCGTCGACGAAACCGAACAAGGAAAGATTCAAGGAGCGCTGACTTCGCTGATCAGTCTGACGAATATCGCCGCACCCATCTTGTTCAATACGGTGTTGTTCAGTTACTTCATCAGCGATCGAGCGTTCGTGCATTTGCCTGGGGCACCCTTTTTCGTCAGTTCGCTTCTGCTGGTAGCATCGATCTTCATTGCCATCCGCGTCTTTCGTCGTTTTCCAGACGCGCGTTTGGCCGGATCCGAATCAACCCCCTAGGGGATTCATTCGACACGAAAGAGGCGTCGTCCCGAAACGGCTTTTCCATCGGATTCCTGGCTGCGGACTTCGATCAGGTGAGTTCCCACATCGATCCCCGCGGGCAACATGCCCCGCCACATGTGCGGCGTTGGGTGAGCTGCCGGCAAATCGGTCCAGGTACGATTCTCGAGCGACTGCTCACGTGCTTTCTCCGCGAGAAAGGCTGGATCGTCGATCGTGACTCGTTCCATCGTGTTCCAATCCCCCTGGCGACCGACGCGCATCGAGACGTTTGATCGCCCCGAACCATTGAAAACATTTGCCATCACGACGGTACGTGGCAATTCGGCTTTCGGCACGACCTCAGGCGCGTAGATATTCATTTGATAATCGGGCGAACGGCTGGCAGCACGCAGTTGGAGCGAGTAACGGTCGCCGTCAAATTCCATGATGGAATAACCGTTGGGTCCTCCGTCGCTCATCGTCGCGTGGGGAATCCCGCGTTCGTCCTTGTGCCCTCGCCACCAACTTCCGCAGACTGTGATGTTGACGATGTGATGATGTCGCCTGGGACCCTTCCATCCGTCTTCGGGCCCGATCAATCGATGCTCCATGTAATGTCGATGGGCGGATATCGATACGACCGCGGGGCGTTGTTCGATCAAGCGATACAAATCATGGCGATCCAAAACGTCGTTGACCGGAATGTGCATCATCAGCACAACCAATTGATCCTCGGGAATCATCGCAAGGTCGTTGCGAATGAACTCCATTTGCCTCGGACCGATGCCGCCGTGGTAATGCGCCTTTTCCCCATTCTCGGGACCGTGCCACTCGACATCGTCGAGAACCATGAAATGAGTCGGTCCGTAGTCGAACGAGTAGTAGGCCGGTCCGTAAATTCGCTCGAACGTCTCGTCACTCTGCTCGTCCGACGTTGCGTCGAGATTCAGATCGTGGTTGCCGATCACGTTGTACCAGGGGATTCCGATCAACGCGACGGCTTGATTCAACGGCGTCATCACCGACAAGTCGTCAAACACGATGTCCCCGAGCGTAACCCCGAACGCAGCGCCGTGAGCCTCTTCGGTAATGATCTGTTCGATGACATCGTGCGTCATGTACTCGACCTCCTTCACGTTGCGCGGCTGAGGATCTCCGAACATGATCGCTTTGAACGCATCGGGTTCCTCGCGCCGACGAAGCGGAAAATTGATTGAATCGGGCAGCGGCCCAGTGGGATCCACTCCGGGAAACTTGAAATTAGCGGGAGATCCCGCCGGTTTGTGAATGTAATAAAACTGCGGCAAATTGTTTCCGTCCAGCGGTGTCGCCCAGTTTCTTGGCTTGATAACAAAGATGATTTCGTCTTCGTCGACGCTTAACTCGTAACCACCCTGTTCATCGGTGAGAACGATATCTGCGCCGTTGCTGACGCGGATGTTTGCGATGCCCGGCTCTCCGGGATCGCGAACCTGATTTCCGTTGCGATCATCGAATACGATGCCGCGCGCTTTGACCAAGGAATCAGGATCAGGATTGCTCCCTTCGCTTGACGTCTCATGCGCCACCGCGACCGCGGCGCACATCAGGCTCGATGCGAGAAGAAGCGAATTGAACAGTCGTGCAAGCATGGATGTAAACCGAAGGCGAAGTGGACCATCAACTGGGACGGCCACAAGTTTAATCCGATGGCGTCGAAGGACGATAGGTTTGCGCGGTGTCAATCAAATCGACGGCCCGACCACAGCTCTTTTCTACTGGGGGGCACCTCGCCAGGGTCGTTCGGATTCGAATAGAGAAGTTGTTGAATTTGATCGACTGATCCTTCGGCCGTTCGCGATTGACAATGCCAAAGGCGATCCTCTGGAACCAGATCATCGTGATATGGCCAGGGATCGAACGGCTGGGCCCCAATCGCCTCGGCCAGTTTGGACGAATCGAGGGTAACGTTTCCGGCACGCGGCGGTATCGGCCCGGCGTCGACCCGCGGACATCCCCGGAGCAATTTGGGATCGTAACCACCTACGACGTTCACGATTTGTGCGATTTCAAAAAGACTCAACCGTCGAGGACCTCCGGCATGATAGATTCCCGGAAGTGGATCGTCGATCAATCGCGCGAACAGCCGATTCATGCAGTCGGTGTACTTGGGTGTGCGCACTTCGTCGAAGTACAACGTTGCGGGCTTGCCGTTTTTGAAACGCGATGCAATCCAATCGATCGCTCCCGCGTGTCCATTGAAGCTGATCCCCATGGGAAGCGAGATGCGCAAGATGCACGCGTCGGGGCACCAACGGCGTACGACTTCTTCGGCCTCGACCATCTTGGCCCCGTAGACCGTGACCGGATCGGGCGTATCGGATTCGACGTACCGGCCATCTCCGTGACCCGAAAAAACAAGATCGATTGAGAGATGAATCACGTTTGCGCCATGTTTCCGCGCTCCGCGCATCATGTTCTCGGTTCCAGCGACGTTGACGCGGTGCGCCATTTCTGGATCAAGTTCACACGATTTCAAGCGACAACTTCCGGCACAGTTGAGCAAGGTCGTGAATCGGTGCTGATCCCACAATCGCTCGACCGACGACGCGTCCTCGATATCGCATGCAACGATTCCATCGCCGCTGAGCGGCCACATCGACTGCTGGCGGATCCCGATAACCCTCTCGCCGAGCCGCGAACGAAAGTAGTGAAATGCGTTGTATCCGGGGACCCCCGCGATCCCCGTGATCAACATCGGCAATTGAGCTGCTTCTTTCATGACCAATGATTGTCATGAAATTGATCCTTCCGTCGATACCGCATCATTCTTCGGCGATACAGAACAGATGTTCTTCGCCTCGCAGGAAGATCTCTCGATCGACGATCGCCATCGATGCGCTGATCGGCTCGCCAAGCCGATTCACGGCCACGGTACGTGGAATATCCGAATTGGTGATCACCTGGGTCGTTCCATCGAGGTCCGTGATGAACACGTTGCCGCCGGCGCCTACCGGAGAGGCGTAGACATTCCCAAGCTCACCTAGACGCATCGCTCCGGGTGCGTCTTCCCCCGTTTCACCAATCACTCGCGTGATCACGTTCTGGTAATGAGCCAGATAGAAGAGTGCTCCCTCGTAGAGCAGCGGTGACGGCACATACGGAGTTCCGCGGGCGCGACTCCAAATTACATGATTGGATCCCGTTACATCGCCACGTGCGTCGGTCAAGCGAATGGCCATTAGCATCCGCTTCTCGTAACTGCTGCCGACGTAGACAATCTCGTTCTCAGCGACAGGCGTTGCGACGATATTTGCCGACATCCCGCCACACTGCCAGACGTCCTCTCCTGTTTCCAAATCATAGCCTCGGACACGGTCGGTACCGCAAACGATCACCTGCGTCGCTCCATCGACGTTCGTGATCAACGGTGTGCTCCAGGACGTTACTTCGGCCCGGTCACGCCGCCAACGAATGTTCCCGGACTGAGTGTCGATTGCGACGATGAAGGATGACTCTTCGTGATCCCAATTCACGACGAGAGTTTCATCATGCAGAGCCGGTGAACTCCCTTCACCGTGACCATGCTTGGTATGCATTTGACCGAAATGTTTCTGCCACAGGATGTTCCCGTCGAAATCGAGACAATACAAACCGTATGAACCAAAGCTGGCATAAAGTCGATTGCCATCGGTGACCGGAGACGCGGAAGCGAGGCTGGCAGTGTAGTGAGCGCCTTCACGTGGAATCGACTCGTGGACAGTCTTTTCCCATTGCACCTCACCGCTATTTCGATCAATAGCGGTGACGGTGAATCGGTGACGTTGCGTGACCGGCAAGTTATCATGCGCGCCCGGGCGATCGCTGGTCCGCGGTGGCAAGTGGGGACCGATCGGCATTGCGGCAGTAACAAAAATGTGATTGCCGGAAACAATAGGTGTGCTGTGGCCGCGCCCGGAAAGCCGAGTCTTCCAACGGATGTTCTTCTCCGAACTCCACTCCGTCACAGGTTTCGCATGAGGTGCCACGCCTGTTCCATGCGGGCCGCGCCACTGCGGCCAATCGGCCGATGAAACTGGCAGTCCGAAGATCAAAACCACGAACGCCAATGCACCCAATCCGCCAATGCGTCGTGATCCCACTGCCCATCTTCCTCGATTTGCGAGCCAGGCTCTGTCCCGTGACTCAATTCGCGTGCGCTCCCAAACCGACGGCACTACACCGGAGCTCAGAAATAGATGCTCATGCCATTTCGACCGGAGCTTGAGCGTGTGCCTCATTTCGCGGGATCGAGCCAGCCACGATTCTACTACTGTTGGGTGTCTCGTGAGTCCGCTACTGGCACGTCACTGCCGCTTCAACCGTCACAAACCGAATGGAAGGTCATGTCCGCGCCACAGTAGCGAGTCTTTTCGATGCCCGTGATTGGTTGACAAGCTAAGAAACAATCAGACCCTTGATTCCGTCGTATTCGGAAATGAGCCCGAAATCCCATGAATAATCAAAACGTCGTAGCGGACCAAACTATCTGTCATCGCCGGGAACGGCGGTTCAAAGCAAGCGTGGAAAGCCCGCTGGCTTGCGAAACCGCCCTCGGTGAAGGAGAGCTCCTTCCCGGAACCGTGGTCGACCTCTCCACACGCGGCGTGCGTCTGCTTTGCGAGGGCCAATTCGAACCTGGGCAACCGATCAGCACGGAATTGACGACCGATCGTTCGCATGGCGTCTATCGTGGCGTGGTGCGGCGCGTCGAACCTTGGGTGGGCGGACAATCGATTCTCGGTTGCAGCCTCAACGATCCGATTCCGGACTCTGTTCTCGACGAATTGTTCCACGAAGGGGTAGTCTGTCGTCGCACTGAAGAAAGAATCAGTCTTTGCGAAAAAGCAAAGGTGACGTGGCCTTTGAATCGCGAAGAGGTCGAAGTCGATTTACAGGATTATTCCACCGGCGGAATGAGAATCTTGTCCTCCGTACCGATTCCCGATGATGTCCGCCTGCGGCTTCGAATCGAGGTCAGCGAGGAAACATCATTGATCGTCGATGCGAAATCGGTATGGAAAGAGGAAAGCGAGGACGGATGCATTGCCGGGATCGCCTTCACACATCGCGACACTCCGGTCAAGGTCGCCGAAATTCTCGGGCTGACGCCCGACATCGATGAGAACCGAACGACGTCCGCGATGCATTACAAGTACCGATTCCTCGGCATCGCCCTCGGTGCCGCGCTGTTAGGTTTCATCACCGGAATCGCAATCTCCTGAGCGGCATCACGCATCGGCCCTGGCGTTCAGTGGATTTTCTGGGCGCGTGCACAACCAGATCGACCCGCCCCCAATCAACACGAGCGCCGCGGCAATCGCGATCCAATGCGCGGGCAGGTGCGCTTGGTTATCGAAACCAGCGCCTAGAAACGTCAACCGCTCCTGGTAGTACAACACCAGATTCAGAAGACCATTGTGCACGAAGTGGATCACGATACCCGGCCACACGCTGCCGCTTCGCCAGGCAACCCAGCCGATCACCAGTCCCATCAGCGTTGACGGAATGAATCTTTCAACGAGCAGCGCACTGCCGGTCAAGACATGGAACAACCCAAACAGCACGGCCGTGACAAGGATGGTTCGGCGCGGCGATAGAGCGTGCTGAAGCGCCGAAAACAGATAACCGCGAAAACAAAGCTCTTCGATCACCGCGGGAGTCAGAGCGAACACTCCCAACAACAACCATGGAGGTGCCTGACGCATACGCTCAATCATCTGCTTTGCACTGGCGACCTGGTTCTCGCTCAACCCGCCAACACCGAGCGAATCCGCGATCACGAACGCTTCATGCGCGAACGCCCACGCGCCGAGCCCCACCAACACGGAGCCGACAAAGCAGATCGCGTTGGGCATCTGAACGCGAAACGTCGTACGCAGGCGATTGCGACCGAGGAAAGCGGCCAGCAAGGGAATGAAACCGAAGGTGAAAATTAGCGCCGCCGCATTGAACAACAACTGAGTTTCGACGGAGACGACTTCGCGAACCTGCTGCAGGAATCGCATCAGTCCGTTGGAAACCACAAAATAGATTGGTACGAGCAGAGCCAACATCATTGCCGCGCTCTGTGGTGTCGGATGCGACGACGGTTCACGGGGACGCTTGAGCATTGAACCGATCGATTTCTCGCTCGTTCTCGTCACGGCGTCGCTGCCGAACAACTTCGCCGCGACAGAAAGTGCCGCTGCGGCATATGCAATTGTGCTGACCACCGCCGCCAACGCACCGACCGGATCGACATACCCCGACAACAAGTCGCGGGCCAGCAGCACAATGTTCACCAGCGGCAAGATCGCCAGCGCCCCCGATAAACTGGCCCCCGGCATCAACGACAACATCGCCGGGGTCAAGGAGACGAGCATCACGGGAATCAAGTATGCCTGGGCCTCCTTGAATGATTTTGCGAAACTGGTCAACGACAACAACAGCGCCGAAAAAAATCCACTGAACAGTATCAATAATCCCAGGATCCTCAGGACCGCGATCCATGGAAACCCCTCATCATCGGTCAACAACCCAAGCAACCCACCGGCCCAGAGGGTCGTGAACATCGCCACGAGGTTCGCGATCGCTGTGAACAGAGCGACAATCACCACCGCAATGTATTTGGCGAACAGCACGTAACCTCGTGGAACGGGAGACGCCATGACCGATTCCATCGTGCCCCGCTCGCGTTCGCCCGCCGTCAGATCGATCGCCGGATAGACCGCACCGGTGATCGTCATCAGAACCAACACAAGGGGGACGATCGTGCTCAAAAGCGCGCCTTTTTGTGCTTCGCCAACGTCGCTGGCAACGATATCGATCGCCGGCTCGTATTGAGGGACGGCGCGGCGTATCAACAACTCCGCATCGGCCAGACGAAGCCACAGCAGACGTTCCACCAGCACGCGCCGCGCTGATTCGCTGGCCGTATCCCCGCGGAACGAAAAAAAGGTGACCGATTGCCGCGGCGAATCGCGCCCCTCGATCTTCACGCCGACGTCGACCTCGTTTCGCTTGACCGCTTCTTCGGCCGTACCCTCACTCAACACGGTGACTTTGAATTTCGCCAATTCGTTGCCGCTTGCCTCCAGAATCGGCGTCGGCGGCATACTGCGAGGGTCGCTCAGCCATGTATCGAGCAGTTGACGCTCGGCCTCGCTGGCCACGCACACGGTGTAGCCCTCGGCCGTCGCACCGGCCGCTAACAGAAATCGATTCAATGCCATGCTCAGGATCGGATAGACAAGCAGCGGCATCAACAAGAGTGTGACGATCGTGCGGCGATCGCGGATCGTTTCCTTCAACTCTTTCTGGCACAATCTCAGCAATCGGCCGCGGATTCGATGACGAGACATCCGGTCAACTCCGCAACAGGTCGACGAACATTTCAACCAGATGATCGCGACCGGTCGACGAACGAAGTTGCTCGAGCGTGCCGGTATGCCTCAATTGGCCCCTGTGCAACAATCCGAATCGATCGCAAAGCCTTTCCGCTTCGTCAAGCCGATGCGTGCAAACCACAACCGCCTTGCCCACTTCGCGGAGGTGTTCGATGTATTCAAAAATCGTTTGCACGCCGACGACATCCAATCCGCGGGTCGGCTCGTCCAATAACATCACCGGAGGATCGTGAATCAGACCTCTGACCAGTGTCACTCGTTGGCGTTGACCGGTGCTGAGGGTTCCGGCGCGGCGATCCAACAGCGGTTCGATTTCCATCAGCTGAGACAACTCTTCACAGCGCCGGGCCGCAACGGATGGATCGACCGCGTACAAGTCAGCGAAATACATCAACATTTCGCGAACACTCAACCATGGGTAAACGCCGTCGGTGGCCGACACAAATCCGAGCCGAGATTTCACCGCGATCGGGTCGTCCGCTGTCTTCACTCCATCCACTTCGGCGTAACCGCCATCCGGCTCGAGCAGTCCCAAAACCATTCGCAACGTCGTGGTTTTCCCTGCGCCGTTGGGCCCGAGCAATCCGAAGACCTCGCCCGGATGAATCCGGAACGAAAGATGGTCGACCGCGCAAAGATCCCCCTCGTCCAACGGAAACGTCTTCGTGAGCGATTCGACGATCAGCATGCGTTCGAAAATCCATGTCTCTTTACGCCCGGACCAAAATACCCAATCGGATGCCATCTGGCCGGCGAGCGGAAGTCGAACGATCGTACCACTTCCACCTCGGTGTGTGGGAACAGCGGTTAGCGTAGCCGCGCATCACGCTATCCATTGTTATTCCGACGGCCAGGGAATCCGACAGACGCCCCATTGGCCGCAGTTTTCGTCCACGGCGACTTCAATCCACGACAATGCGCTGCCGAATTGGGATTTCGTTTTTTCAATCACGCGCTCTGCCAGCACACGAGCGATCTCTTCCGCCGTGGTGTTGACCACCGGAAGGATCAGACAATCCTCGTTGGGAAAAACCCACCTCCGTTCACGAAACCGCGCCGTCGTTTCCGTCTCATCCCGGGTGACCTTGATCTCCGCATGATTGCTCGGGAGCAACACATGGTGGTCGAAATGATTGGTTTCTTTGAGTACGGCATCTCGAAGTGCTATGAAGTCGACGACGTAACGATTCTCGTCCAGCGGTCCCTCGACGCTGGCCCGAACTCCCCAGTTGTGGCCGTGTATCCGTTCGCAGATGTCACCGGCAAAGGTAATGAAATGCGCTGCGGAAAAAACAAACTGTTGCTTCGTCACGTCAACGCGAAAGATTGCCTCACTCATTTTTGGTCCTCGGAAGTGCTTCGAAGCAGATAATAAACAGCCGCCGCGATCAGATCGGCGGTGGTTCCAGGGTTCAAACGATTTGCGTCGCCCCGCAGCGACTGGTCGAATTTCGCAATGCTCGAGGGATCGTCGAAATCGACCGCACGGGCACGCTCCTGCACCGCTAATGCTACTTCAACACCATTCTTGCGCGCGATCAGGGTGTCGACATCAGACATCAGCAATCGTAGATGGGCACGGCTGATTCCCACCAATACGTCACTTGAATCGCAAATTGACGCGCGGACCACCGGAGCGACGTTTTCGATCAGGTCCGAGAACTCGCTCGCATACTGACGGGCGATCCGGTCATGATCGGCGGCCAATCGCATCGCGTCACCAATGTCGACCGGGCCCGACGTTTCATGCACGTCCATCGCCTCGACCGTGCCAAGTCCACCGGCGGAAGCGCGGTTGATGGCACAATAAATGTTCTGCCCATCGGTGACATCGAAAGCTCGCAAGACTTCACCGATTGTCCTCGACCAACGCGTAGCGGTTCGCGGCAACTTGTCTCGACTCAACGCTTCGTCGGCTGCCACGAGCGGCCCGAGCAGAAGAACGATTCCGAGATTAACGTTCGTGCCCGTAGCGGAAACGGTCTTGTCGATTGTTGCCTTCATTCGTTCGCTAATGCGACGTTGAGAATTTCCGAATTGCGCCGCAGCAATCTCAGCAGCCGCGACAAAGTCGGCGTAGGTCAGCTTCTCAAACGATCGCCCCGGATAAACATTGCCCGCTTTCGGAGCAGTCGCTTCCAGAAGGCAGGCCCACCGTACCGCCTCGGCCGGAGTTTGCGCAAGCAACCGATAGGAATCGATCGGCTCATTCATTTCCGCCGCCTGGGGTCAGACGACGATTCAAGAATTCCTCGATCGCGCCGAGCGTTTCGGCCGGCGCATCCTCAATCACGTAGTGTCCGGCGTCGGCAATCTCGACCGATTGCGCGTCGGGCCAGACTTCCTGGAATCTTCGCAAACATTCCGGCCGAAAACACCAATCCTGCATCCCCCAAACAAGTAGCGCCCGCATTGGTGCAAGATCCGGCAGTCGTGACTCCAACTGCTCGAGCACTTTGTAAGTTGGGTGATTCGTTGATGTTGGGATGTCACGAACAAATGAATCGATTGCCACACGATTACGCCAGTTGTCGTAGGGGGCCAACAAGCCTTTGGCAACCATCGGATCCATCTTGGTCCGCGACATCGCCATCGAAACTGCCGCCCGTGCGAACGCGTTCAGCCCGCGGACCGCGGCCGTCCCGAGGACGGGCACCCGACACGCGGATATTCGTAGAGGCATGTACGGCGGGGGGAAGGCCGCAGTGTTCAACAAGACGATTCGATTGAAACGATCTTGTCGTTCGAGCAGAGAACACAGCCCGATCGCGCCGCCCCAATCGTGGGCAATCAGCGAAACGTTGCGCAGATCGAGTGCTTCGATCAGTTGAACAAGGTTGTCGCGGTGGGCCGCCAGCGTGTACGGGAATTCGCCGCGCGGGGGCTTATCGCTGCGTCCACAGCCAAGGTGATCGACGGCGACGACGCGACGGCCATCGGAAAACCGCTCGACGATTGAACGCCAGTAGAAGCTCCACGTGGGATTTCCGTGCACACACAGCAGAACCTCATCGCCCGAGCCGACATCGAGGTAGCGCATCGTATGCGATCCAACTTGGATCTCATTGGACGGATACGGAAACAACTCGGGCGCAACGGGATTCATCCTCAGAGTTTCGCTGAAGTCGCTGAGGTGCGAAACCGCCCACACCGGCGGATGTACGCGTCGCGGGGATTGCTACTGCAGGACGCTGAAAAGATTGCTGAAATTGTCGGTCCAGAGGATCGGTTGCAAGGGATCATCCGACCAAGGGGCCAATGCAGGCGCCTGCTTGCTGGCTGTTATCAGTCCGCGATTGTCTGTCACGACCACCCACGTGCTCGCGGTCAAAGGGTCCAATTCGCCTTCGACCCGGCCTCCGGTTGTCTTGAAAAGCAATGCGGACTTTTCGGCACGGGCCGCCAACGTTCGAACAACGGGTGAAAGGTCAAGATATCGGTTGGAAATATGAACGGCCAAAACGCCGTCACTCCTCAAATGTTTCCAGTACAAGTCAAAGCACTCCGCGGTTAACAAGTGAACGGGCACCGAATCACTGCTGAAGGCGTCGATCACCAGGATGTCGAATTGCTGGCTCCGCTGTGAATCGAGTTGCAATTCCAGCAAGCGACGTGCGTCGCCGACAAACAGTTCCACTTCGGCTCCGCGATCGGAGGCATCTTCCATATACGTAAAGTATTTACGTGCGGCTGAAACGACTGCGGGATTGATCTCGTAGAACCCGAGATAATCGCCCTGGCCCATGTATGTTGAAAGTGTCCCGCATCCGAGACCGACCACACCTACCCGCAGTTCGTCCCCCTGTCGTCGACGCGGGTGATTCTCAAGTGCAAATCCAACACCCGTATCGGGGCGGTAATAAAGTGTCGGCAATTCTCGTTTCGAATCATCTTCGTACTGAAATCCGTGGCGAGTCGTGCCGTGAATGATCCACCGTTTGGAGCGCAATGGATCGAACGTTCCGTCGCGCGTGATCTGAAGCGTCCCGTAGAAGTTCCGCTCGCTCTCCAACACCCCCTCGTCGGGCGTGAATACGAACAACCGCAGAACGACTGCCAGAACGATCGCCAGCGCCGTAACGATTCCCGCGGGTACAGCAATGCCGCGCCAAGTCGTCGCGGGGATGGCCTGGTATTGTTCGTACCGCCGGACGACCACCGCCAGAATGCATGTCGCGACAATCCCACCCCCGTATTCGAGGAATTGATCGAAAACCACAGGTGCGATCAATGCAACGAAAACGCCTCCCATGGCCCCACCAAGAGAGACCATTAAATAGAAAGTCGTCAGGTGCCGCGGTGCGGGCTTCAGTTTTACCAATTCGCCATGGCATGTCATGCAACAAGCAAACAGCACGAGCGAATGGATCGCGACTTGCAATACCAAAGGGACCGGCATGAAGTGTGCCTTCGAGATTGACGCGGCGCTGATCAGCAAGACGCTTAGAATCAACAATCCGCCATACCACTCACGATGGTACCAACGCTCGTTGTCAAAACAGATCACGAAGGACAGCAGGTAAATGGTCAGCGGAAGAACCCAGAGAAACGGGACCGCAGCGACATCCTGGCACAGTTCGTTTGTCGCCGCCAACAACATCAGCGATCCACACGCCGCGAGCGCGAGCCAAAGGATCAATCTCGCAATCGTGATGCCGCTGTTTCCGCTTTGCTGGTCATCGTCGCCCGAGAGCGGAGTTGAGTCACCGGATTGATGACCCACGCTGCCAAACGCGTTTGCGGTTTTCAGCCCCAGAGCGCACCCAAAACAAAGGACGGCGAACAGAATGTACGTAGCCGACCAGACCCAAGCCTGCGTCGTTGACCGCATCACGCGCTCGACAACAAAAGGAAAGGAGAACAGCGCCAGAAGTGAACCTGCGTTGGATAACGAGTAAAGTCGAAATGGTGATGCTCCCTTGTGAGCATGAAAGAACCAGCTTTGCAGCAACGGTGCCGTCGCCGCCAACATGAAATAGGGACCGCCAACGCTGAGCGTCAGCAAGCCGAGAATCCGGAACGTCGGGTCGTCAGTACTGGTCGGTTTCCAAGCCTCGCGAGGAATGATCGGTAACAGCGCGAGCGTAACCAAAAGCAACACGACGTGCAGAACTCCCTGTTGCCGTCGCGTCAGGAACTTGACGATCAAATGCGCGTAACAGTAACCCGCCAGCAGCATCAGTTGAAAGAACAGCATGCACGTGGTCCAAACCGAGGGCGCACCTCCGAACCACGGTAGAATGAACTTTCCGATCAGCGGCTGAACCTGGAACAGCAAGAAAGCGCTTACGAACACGCAGAGCGCGAAAAGCACCTTGGACTGACTTGAATCTCTCGGATTCCGTTCCGTCAAGGACATTCCGATTGTGCCTCCGTAGCATTCATGAAGAGTCGTCACTCAGGTCGGCTGCAACGCCGATCGTCACCCCTTTTCGAGCATCAATTCGACAGCCTGCTTTCCGCTCATGCCGATTGCGATGCCAAGCTGCGTTGCCTGGGGTGTGGCGTCGACAATTTTTGCCTCCAGCAAGTCCTCGGGGTCGACGAGCGGGTGATCCGGAGTCCCCTTCGCGATCGCGATTGCCTGGCCAAATTCCGCCGCTGTCTTCAAGTCATAGATGCCGCACCCAACGATACCGACGCGGGTCATGATCGAACAATACTGTCCGCCCTGCCAACGATGACTCATCCCGTTGGCACACCCGTTTTGAAACTGCATCGGACGCGTGATCGTACGCGGCAGGATATCGCTCATGGCGTGTCTTCTATCGGAGGCTGAAAATGGCTTCAAAAAGTTAATATAGTGCGCTGGCCGACGCAGAAACGCGATTGACCGAAGAGCTCGACCGGCCGCCGGCGATCACATTGCGTCCATCATTCGGGGACAATTCGCACCGCTGTGGATTGGCTCGGTCAGGAAAATCACCGTATTCGTAATATCCGTTCAATTTCGGGCAAACCATGGAAGCGATGGTTGAAACAGCGCACGTTTTTCGACGCAATTGCGTATATAAAGGAACTTATTCCTCGCGGCCAACGATACGGGGGCCAACCTGAGATGTCTACAGTGGCGGAGCAGATCAATCCGGCGACCGATCCGCCTTCCCAAACGGGCAAACCCCGTCGGAAGGTGCTGATGGCGGACGACAGCATCTCGATGCGAACATTGCTCCAGGCGCAATTGACCCGATGGGGGCTGGATGTGATCGCAGCCGAAAACGGTGCGCAGGCATGGGAGCTGTTTCAACAACACGAACCATCCTTGGTGTTGACCGATTGGATGATGCCCGAGATGGACGGGCTCGAATTGATCCGTCGGATTCGCGAGTCCGAGGTCGACCATTACGTGTACGTCATCTTGTTGACGGCGAAAACTGAAAAAGACGATTTGGTGCACGCGATGGATGCGGGCGCGGACGATTTCCTTGTCAAACCATGCGACAACCAGGAGCTTCGGGTTCGGCTTCGCGAAGGAACGAGAATTCTCGAACTCGAACGAAGCCTCGCGGAAAAGAACCGTGAGATCCGTCACGCACAGGCGGCGCTGATCCAGAGCGAGAAGCTGGCGAGCCTGGGGCAGCTGGCCGCGGGTATGGCGCACGAAATCAACAATCCGATTGCCTATGTCAGCAACAACTTATCGGTTCTGCGGCGCGATATCGCTTCGCTGCTCGAGGTTCTCCAGGCCTACCGCGGGGCGGTGAGCGAAGACGACGACATCGATCCGGAACTGGCGAAGCACTGTAAAAAACTTGAACAAGAACATGACATCGCATGGATCGAAGAGAACATGAGTTCGATGTTCGACGCCTCGATCGGCGGCCTGACGCGGGTTCGCGATATCGTCAGCAATCTTCGTGATTTTGCACGGCTTGATGAAGCAGAATTTGACACCGTGTCGATCGGGGGCACCATTCGGTCAACACTCTCGATCATGAAACACATGTTCGACGAAAAACAAGTCAACGTCGTTGTCAATGATCAATCAAAACCGGTGATCCATTGCCGTCCTGCGAGAATCAACCAGGTTCTTCATAACTTGTTGATGAACGCCATCCAGGCCTGCGACATTGGTGACAAGATCACGATCAACGTGAGCTCCGATTCAGAAACCGTTGAGGTCGAAATCGTTGATACCGGCTGCGGCATATCCGCCGAGGATCTGCCGAGAATCTTTGAACCGTTTTTCACAACCAGGGCGATCGGGTCCGGGACCGGACTTGGTTTGTCGCATTGCTATGGCGTCGTCCGCGAACACGGTGGAGACATTGATGTGATCAGCGAGCCGGGCGAGGGAACGACGGTCCGGTTGCAATTGCCGCGTCAGATTCCAACGCATGATCCGGCTGGCAAGTAAAATGGCGCCCATGATTTCCGAGAACGACACTGCCGAAAGAGAGAAGCCGCCAATCCTGTTGGTCGACGACGAACCGGAAATCCTCAATTCGTTAAAAGGCCTGCTTCGTCGCGAGTTCACGCTCTTCACGGCCACTTCCGGAAAAGAAGCACTGGAGATTCTCGATCAAAACTCGATCCACGTGATCATGACGGACCAGCGGATGCCGGAGATGACCGGTGCCGAACTGCTCGGACGTGCCAAGTCCGATTCGGTCCGCATCATCTTTACCGGTTACGCCGATATCAAAGCAGTCGTTGACGCTGTTAACAAAGGCCACTTGTACCGATACATTACCAAGCCCTGGGACCCGGACGATCTGGTCGAAGCCCTTCACGATGCGGCAAAAGAGTTCAGCAGGCGCCTGCGACATCGAATGCTAGTCGACGAAATGAAGCAGTTTCTCGATGAGGCTCTCGGTGAACCGGGCACGGGATCCTTGAGCGATGGTGGGATTCGCGAACGAGCGGAACTCTTGCGATCGAAGCTGCAGAAGGAAATTGACATCCAGGATTCGCCCCACTGATATCCCCAGCATGACGCACGAAAAGTCACCTGCACTGTTGGTGGTTGTGATCCGGGCCGCTCTGAAACAGTGGTACGTTGCCGGAATCGGTCCCGAGGGAACGGTCACGCCTCTGGTTCGATCTGAACGCGGAAACCTGGACCAGTACGTTGGGCAAAGCGACGATGAGCAGCTCTCTTTTCTGCGCCATCGGCTTTCGGGTGCGATGCAGCGCGGGTGTGATCGACTATGGGCGAAAGAAGCGAAGGCCGCCCGGATTGTCTTGATCGCCGATGACAACTTGCCCGATTCCGATTCTGAATTGCTGCAACGGTTGGCCGATCACTTCCATACCTGGATGACCAGACCCCCGGTGACCTGTTATCGCGGACACGGTGGTTCGACAATCAAAGATCTCGAATCCCTCGAATGCCTCGTGGGCCAGCCTGATGCGCCACACGCTACTTGTTTGCAAAGCGCGTTGCCCGATTTGGTGCGGCAGATAGACGACGATGACAGCTGGGAAATCGTCCTCGAACCAAAGAATGAATAGAATTTCATGCCGGCTGCGATTTGACGGCCGTCGGCAAATGTCCCTCAGCGTGAGAGGCAGAAAAAACACGCGCCGTGACCAATTGGGGTGGCAATGAATTCCCCGGTCGATCCTCGCACTTCCAATCGCACATTTCGATTCACCCAAATGATCGAAAAACGATAGTGAATCGGGTGACTCGACGGTCATCGAGTTGTGGGAATCCCCAGCCGATTGGAGGCCGATTCGCCTGCCGCACGTGGAGCGTCGAATTCGAGCTCCGCGTGTTCAGACGAACGACGCGTTACAGGGAGATGCGTGCAGTGCGCCGGGAATCCGCACCGAAAAATCAAAGAATGTCGATCGGGCCAACCGGGCCCAGGTCGCGGTTTCATGC
>JAHELS010000369.1 GCA_024644085.1 Rhodopirellula sp. | reverse complement strand
AGCTTACGCGCGACTTGCCCAACGGAATCACGATTCGCAGTCGCGCTCAAGTTCGCAGCGGCGCGGTGGCGATGCAGATGTCGCTTACCAACGGCAGCGACGAATTGCTGAGCGGATTGAGGTCGCAGGTATGCGTGATGTTGAAAGGTCTGGTGGGATTCAATGCCCAGCGCCGCCGCGATGCGTTGGTCGAAGGGCCGTTGATCGCGATCAAAGCAGATCGAAGGCATGATACCGACGATACCGGCAAAGACCTGCCCGATCGCTGGATCATGACGGCCTGGCAACCGAACAACCGAGCGTGGGACAACCCGCCGGTTCCTTGCATCCACAGCGATCCGGTTTTCCCCGATTGTCCGCCGGGCGAAACAGTCCATGTCCACGGAGGATTGTGGTTTTACGAGGGGAACGATATTCGCGGAGAACTCGAGCGATTGACGAAGACACTCGATTCGCGCGGCCACGCGATCAGGTGACGCGACGCCGATTGGAAAGATCATGGCCAGCTTGGTAGCTTGGTAGGCCGGACCGAGCTCTGCGAGTTCCGGCATTGTTCTGAGTGATCGTCGGAACTCGCAAAAAGCGGCCTACGACTCGCCCATCGTGTTTTTCTTGCGCGCCATTAGAAGCACGCGTCACGGTGACCCAAAGCGTGCACCGCGATGAAATATCGCGTTAAACACATCGTTCAACGTGGTCGTCGAACTGACCGCACGTTGGTGGTAAGATCTGGGCTCCGTCCCGCAAATGGAGCCCTGCGAGGTAGGCCGGACCGAGCTTTGCGAGTTCCGGCGGAGTATTGAGTGATATCCGGAACTCGCAGAGCTCGGTCCGGCCTACGTATCCAGGCCCGTGGCTAGCGCCATCGGCTCAGAATCAGGTTCGAACGCTTTTGCGGACGCGGAGCCCAGCTGAGAAGAACCTGGCGCTGTCCAGTCAGGCTTTCGAGGCGCCCGGTGCACAGGAGAACGCGGACTTGTCTTTGAAACCAAATCGAATTCACCAGGGTAACTGTATCGAGAAGCTCCGGCAGCTCGAGCACGGATCGGTTGACCTGGTATTTGCTGATCCGCCCTTCAACATCGGTTACGAATACGACGTCTACGACGACCAACGAACGACGTCGGATTACCTGGAGTTTTGCGAAGCCTGGATCAAGGAGGTTTACAAGGCGCTCAAGCCCGACGGTACCTTCTGGTTGGCGATTGGTGATGAGTACGCCGCCGAGTTGAAAGTGTTGTCGCAACAACTCGGTTTTCATTCGCGCAGTTGGGTGATTTGGTACTACACGTTCGGCGTCAATTGCGCGCGCGGGTTCAGCCGTTCGCACACGCACCTGTTTCACTTCGTGAAGGATCCGGACGAGTTCACTTTCAATGGCGAGAACCCGGCGGTCCGCGTTGCTTCGGCGCGTCAATTGGTTTACGCCGACGCCCGCGCCAGCACGAAGGGACGGTTACCCGATAACACATGGATACTACGGCCCCAGGATGTTCCGCCGCCCGGCTTCGCGCCATCGCACGACACGTGGTTCTTTTCTCGCGTGGCGGGAACCTTCAAAGAGCGTGAGGGATTTCACGGGTGCCAGATGCCGGAGCAATTGCTCGGCCGCATCGTTCGAATTTCGAGCAATCCCGGGGACCTTGTGGTCGATCCTTTCGGTGGCAGCGGAACAACGTTGGCGGTCGCCAAGAAGTTGGGCCGCCAATGGATGGGATTCGAGTTGTCCGAAGAATATGTCCAGCACATCCAGACGCGACTCGACGAGTGCCGGGTGGGCGATCCGCTTGACGGGGCGGCTGATCCGATCGGCAGTGCTCCGAAAACTTCCCAGGGAAAGAAGCGGACGAAGTTCAAGAATGGCCGTCCGGTGATTCCGTTGAGCGATGAGGCCCAGGCCGCGGTGATCGAAGCGTTTACGCAGTCGTCCCAGGGATATTCGACCGATTACCTGCTTTGCGAACCGGAACTCGGCGCGGCTTTTTCAAAGGCGTGTCGTGAACGTTCGATTCCGGGTGATCCGCGGATGTGGAACACGTTTTTGCTGCGCGTTCGCAAGTCGGGCAAGCTGCCAAAATCGACCACTCAGGGACGCCGGTTGTCGAGCGTCGAAATGGATCCTTACAGCGATGCGGCCGAAGCGGCGATGAAGCTGATTCGGCTTGATTACGGCATGACGCTCGATGAAATGCTTTGCAGTCCTCAGGCGGCAACGGAGTTTGATCGATTGGCAAAGTTGCTCGCTCCGGGATACTCGCCCTTTGAATACCGCTGGGCAGCGTTGTCGCTGCGCAAGCGCGCCACGACGAAACGGCTTCGTGAAGTGGCGGCCGAGCAACGACCGCGTTGGCAACAGCAGCAATCGCCGACACCGAGGGCCATCGAAGAATGTTTGACGAGTGAGTACGAATTTCCCGGCGTTTACCTCGTCCTGGACGACGATGCGCCGTTGTATGTCGGCGAAACTCGCAATGTGCGGAGTCGATTGGAAAAGCTGCTCAATACCGAAACGTGGATGAAGTTCACTCCGTCGGCCGTCCGCGTCTGGGATGTCGACGGTGAGCAGGATCAATTTGGGCTAAGATCTTATCTCGTCAGCACCGAAGACCCGTTGCTGAACTCCGAGTTTTTGCATCAGCCACAAGATTGATTTCAAGGGCGATCGATGTTCTCTCCGCCGCTGAAGGGGCTGATTGCTGCCACGCCGACACCCATGCGCGGCGATCGTTCAATCGATCTTGATGCGATCTCGCCGATGATCGACCGTTTGTTCGAATCGGGCATCTCCGGGTTGTACGTATGCGGCAGCACGGGCGAGGGGATGTCACTTACCTGCGGTGAGCGCAAAGACGTTGTCGACGCCACGGTGGCTGCGGTCGCGACGAGAGTTCCGGTGATCGTCCAGGTGGGCCACAACAGTCTTGCCGATGCTCGCGATCTTGCGCGGCACGCGTCCGCGGCGGGTGCGGATGTCATCTCCGCAACTTGCCCCTCCTATTTCAAGGTGAATGACGAAAAAACGCTCGTCGATTGTATGCTCGACATCGCATCGGCGGCGGAGGATCTTCCGTTTTATTACTACCACATTCCCGCGTTGACTGGTTCGAGTATCGACGTGGTCGAGTTTCTGAAGATCGGCGGCGATCGAATCGACAACCTGGCGGGCGTCAAATACACCAACACGCTGCTGCACGAGTACCAGGCCTGCTTGAATGTCGAGAATCATCGGTTTGACATTGTCTGGGGATGCGACGAAATGCTGTTGGGTGCGTGGGCAACAGGCGCCTCGGCCGCGATCGGCAGCACCTACAACATCGCCGCGCCGCTGTACAGAAAAATCATCGACGCATTCGAGGCGGGCGATCTCGATAAGGCGCGACAGTTGCAAATGCAAAGCGTGTCGATGATCGAAGTGATGAAAGGGTTTTCGTTTCACGCGGCGCTGAAACAAATCATGGAGATGTTGGCAATGCCGGGCGGACCGTGTCGATTGCCGATGGTCAATCTGTCACAAGAAGAAATTACATTGTTGCGGCAGCAACTCGATCGAATCGGTTTCTTCGATTGGTGCGGGCACGACTCACACTCACACGGGCAAGCTGGATGACGCGGATTGTTCTTTGCCTTGCCGCGGTGTGTGTGCTGGTTTCACTCGCACGCTCTGCCGAGCCGATGCTCGAGTGGCGCGAGTTGCCGCCGCTGCCGGATGAACTTGGCGTGGCTGGTCCATTCGCGGGTGTGCACAACGACGCATTGATCGTTGCCGGAGGAGCCAATTTCGCCAGGCCGGTTTGGGAAAGTGACAAAGAGTGGCACGATGCGATTCACGTGCTCGTTCGCGAAGGTGATGACTACACGTGGTACGACGGAGGCAAATTGCCCCGCGCGGTCGCCTATGGCGCGGCCGTTTCGACCGCCGATGGTGTCGTTTGCATCGGCGGCAATGACGCGGATGAAACATTTGACGAAGTGTTCCTGGTCCAGTTCGACCGGGCGACCAACGAGATTCAAATCACCGACTACCCTGCCCTGCCCAAGCCTTGCGCATTCACCGCTGCTGCGATCATCGGCGATGTGATTTACGTCGCCGGCGGCCAGAGTGGACAGTCGTTGGCCACCGCGATGAACAATTTCTGGTCACTCGATCTGTCCACCAAAGGGGACGCGGGCAACTTTCGGTGGAAGCAGCATGAAGCGATGCCCGGACCGCCGCGAGCACTGAATTTGACGGTCGCCCAGCATGACGGCTACGACCCGTCGGTCTACGTGATCAGCGGGCGTCGCCAACGCGGCGAAGAAGTTGAATTTTTGAAGGATGTTTGGAAGTTCACTCCTGGTAGCGGAAAGTGGACGGCATGCACCGATGCACCTCGCAGTGTGATGGCGGGGGTTGGAATCGAATCGGGTCAAAGCC
>JAHELS010000368.1 GCA_024644085.1 Rhodopirellula sp. | reverse complement strand
TCGGGGCGATGACCTACGCCGAACTCCAGGAATTGCTCGAAGATCTCTCCATGGACTCCAGCCTGAGCGAGGCGATCCGGCTGAAGCGTCTGGTCGCCCGTCTGGGGCGTTTCGAATCAGCGATCGAAGCGATGGCTCAGCAGCGGCCTGGCACGCCAAAAGCAGCCTAGGCACTGTCCCGTAAATGTGAGCCGAACGCGCTAGCGTCGGGCGTCGCGTTGAGAACGGTTCAGTTATGAGGCCCGCGGCTAGCGCCGTCGGCTCACCATCGGCTTTTCTTCATTTACGGGACAGTGCCTAGCGGGCTTCGAGCCGGCGGCACCAGCCGCGGTCTCTTCGCCGCCATCAAAAAAGCCCGACTCGTTTCCGAATCGGGCTTTCGTAAATCGGGTCGAAACGAATCGGCTAGTTCAAAATCTTTTCGAGATCGCCAATGATCGAATCGATGTTGACATTGTCCGCATCGTCAAACGCGTGGGTGGCTTTCACGCCGAGGTCGCTGGCAAGCGTCACGGTGACAGCTGCCTTTTCGTTGATGCCGTAGTTCAGGGGGCCGTTCTCGAATTCGTTCGGGACGACGATCGGAACGTTCTTCGCACTGCTTTGGGCAGCGAACTTTTTGGCTTTTTCGGACAAGTCTTCCTTGTCTTCGCCGAGCAGGTTGACGAACACACGAAGCTTGGACGATTCGTTTTCAGAAACGGCTTTGTCGAGCTTCTTCACCAATTCGGCCACCTTCGGATCGGTCGATCGAGTGAATACGATCACCTGTGGCTTGCTGCCATTTCGGCATCGGTAGCACAGATTCTGGCCCTCGTCGACACCGTCATCCTCGGCGCCGGCAATCTTGGTAACGTAGAACGCACCGAGGCTGTCACCAGTCTGCGGGCCACTCTTGAGTTCGTTCTTTGCTGCCTCTTCGGCCGTGACAATTCCGCTGGCCGCCAACGCGACGACAAGACCGAGACTGAGTACAAAGAGATTCTTCACGGGATGTCCTTTTGGAAAGGGTATTCAGCGGCGGGCCACACCGCGTGGCGCGCATGCTTGTAAAGAAAGGGGCATGGTGAGACGATGTATCCCTCCCAAAACCGGGTGTTATGCTACGGGTAGATGCCCGCAACGGAAACCGGTCCGCCACCGTTCTCGAGCGGAATCCACCGAAATTCGCTGTCCTCCCAAGGTGATCCACCGAGAAGTCATGAGACGACACTTCGAATTTGCGGCAATCGCCGGTCTCTTTTCCTGCCTGATGCTGGCATCCCCCGACAGCGCCCGATCGCCCGGGGCCGAAAATGACCCGAAACCACGGGACAGAACCAGTTTGCCGGCGGAACTCGACCGTTCCCCGGTTGATCTGGCCCGATCACCCGATGGTCAATGGATTGTAACCGCCAACCAAATCTCCAATTCAGTATCGCTGATTCGCGGTGGCCAAGTCGTCGACGAAGTTCGCATCGGCGAGCATCCCGTCGACATCGCCTTTACGCCCGGCGGAGAACGAATCCTGGTCACGACCCAATGGTCGGGCGACGTGGTCGTGTTGGAGATCAAGGATTCACGATTGAATCGTGTGGGAGAAATCCACGTCGGTTTTGAACCCCACGGCATTGCGATCGCAAAGGGCGGCTCGCGGGCCTACGTCGGTTTAGTCGCTTCGGCCGAGGTCGCAGAAATCGATTTGGAACGCTTCGAGCTGCTGCGCCGATTCGAGGTTGGTAACTGGCCCCGCTACCTGACCTTGTCACGTGACGGCAGCCGGCTTGCGGTGGGCTATGGGGGCGACGCAAAGGTTGCCGTCATCGACACGGCAAGCGGCGAAGCGCTCTACGAGGAACCGCTCGGCAACGGCACGAACCTGGGCCAAATGCGCACTTCCGAGGATGGCAACTATGCCTACTTCACTTGGATGGTGTATCGAACGAATCCGATCAATGTCGGAAACATCCGCCGTGGATGGATACTGGCGAGCCGAATCGGGCGAGTCCGTCTTGATGGGCCATCGTACCGCGAGGCGATTTCGTTGGACGTCCCGGGCCAGGCGGTCGCCGATCCGTTCGATTTGGAAATCAGCAAAGACCAACAACACCTGGTGGCCTCGGCATCGGGGACGCACGAGTTGCTTGTCTACCGATTGCCCGATTTGCCCTTCGTCGCCCAAGGGGGCCCTGGTGACTTGATCGATCGCCGGTTACAGCGCGACCGCGAACGCTTCGATCGCATCGAATTGGGTGGCCGTCCAATGGGACTGAGGATCGACGACGATAATCGCACGGTCTATGTCGCCAACTACCTTCGCAATTCCGTCCAAGTCGTCGATCTCGAATCGAAAACTGTGACATCAGAAATTGAGCTCGGCGGCCCGTCGAATCAAACGCTGGCACGAAAGGGAATGGAGATTTTTTACGACGGCAGGCGAAGTCTTGACCAGTGGTACAGTTGTCATTCTTGCCACCAGGACGGCGGCGTGAACGCTCGACCGATGGACACGATGAACGACGGCACGGAGATGACGCTGAAAACCGTGCTGCCCCTTTACGATGTCGCCGCCACATTCCCGTGGACATGGCACGGTTGGCAACGGAACCTCTCCGAAGCAATGCACAAATCGATCACGTCGACGATGCAGGGTGATCCGCCAAGCGAGGAGGACAAACGCGCGTTGATCGAGTTCCTCGCGACGCTCCGGCAACCTCCCAATCCGTTTCGCAAAGCGGACGGCACATTGAGCGAGTCGGCGGAGCGTGGCAAAGCGATCTTCTTTAGCCGCAAAGCAGCCTGTGCCGATTGTCACAACGGCCCCTATTTCAGCGACGGGAAGATTCACGACGTCGGCTTGGGGTCAGACTCGGATCACTACGATGGGTACAATACGCCGCCGCTGGTGGGCACTTACCGAAAGGTTCGATGGTTACACAGCGGTCGAGCCCGCAGCCTCGATCGGGTCGTCAACGATTTGCACAGCCCCGAAAAAGTAAACGGTGCGGCGGAACTGAGCGACCAGGAAGCCGCTGACCTGATCGCTTTTTTGAAGTCGCTGTAGTTCACCCTCGGTTTCGTGTCGCCCATCATACAGACTCTGCTCAGAGCAACATCGGCGCGTGCGATGCACGACGAATGGATCTCGGAAACACACTGAATGAGCACCTGGTACGACCACCCTCAATACTTCGACATGGTGTTCCGCGATGAAACCGCGGGCGAAGTCAGTTTTTTTGAGAAGGCTTTTCACAGCTTCGTTCCACGTCCCGTTTCGCGCGTGCTTGAACCTGGATGCGGAGGCGGCAGGTTGGTCGTCGATCTCGCGGCCAAGGGTTATGCAGTCACCGGGCTGGATTTGAACCAGCGGATGCTCAATTACCTCGGTCGTCGGCTGCGCCGCCGAGGACTGCAAGCCGACCTGATTCGCGGCGACATGACCGCGATGAACTTCGACGAGGATTTCGATGCGGCGTTCTGCACCTTCAATACGTTTCGACACCTGCTCAGCGACCGGGACGCCGTGCAGCATCTGCGCTCGGTCGCGGATCATCTGCACGGCGGTGGCATTTACATTCTCGGAATGCATTTGATACCGCTCGACGCCGACCCCGAATGCATAGAACGATGGAGCGCATCGCACGGCGGGACGCGGGTTCACGTGACGATTCGCGTCGTTGATTTCAACCGCAAGACACGCCAGGAAACCCTGCGGGTCTCGGTCAAGGCGCAGAAACCGTCCGGAGCGATACAACGCATTCGCAGCGAGTTCCCGTTGCGAATCTATACTCCGGACCAGGCTCGCGAACTCCTCGCTCAAGTGGACGACGTTTTCGAAATCGCAGGTATCTATGATTTCGATTACGACATCGACCAGCCACGCAAATTCGATGAGGATTTAACCGACGCACTTTTCGTGCTGCGGAAACGAACCGAGTAAAGTACGGATCTCGGTTGGAACAACCAAGCCACACTTACGGTTTCGCCGGAGCCAACGACGGTTTGGTGGCCTCGATTTGTGCGGTCGGCGCAGCATCGGCCTCAAGGTCTCCGATCGCATACTGGATTCCATCGAGCATGTGCCGCAGGATGACGGGATTGGCAAACGTTTCTTCGCGGTGGCCAAAATTTGTGTAGAAAACGCGACCTTCACCGGCCCGACGAACCCAGGAAACAGGGACCTCGCGCGGGCCATCGTCGATTCGGTCGGAGACCTCTTGCTTGCTCATATCCAGACTGACCAACACGCGCAGCGACTCCGGACCCACGTAAGACTCGGGGTGGTATTGGTAAATCTCGTCCTGGTGCCAGAACCCGTTCCCATCAAATGCCTTATTCAAAACGTGATCCGGGTCGTCCAGCTTGAACGCCCAGGTCCCACCGGCGCCCCACGGGTGCCCATTGAAGATTCCGCCAACCATATCGCGAGCCTCGGGGT
>JAHELS010000367.1 GCA_024644085.1 Rhodopirellula sp. | reverse complement strand
GATGATGCCGAAGCGATCGCGACGGTCGCGCGTGTCGCCTACGAGACCGGCAACCAGGCCGACGCTGCCGATCTGCTAGCACGGGCCTGTCGCGCCGAATCCTATCGCAATCCATCGCGCGTCCAGCAGGCGATGATCGCCATGATCGGTGTCGGCCGGTTGCACGACGGGATGGCAATGCTGGATCAGGCGGTCGAGACCCATCCGGATCAGCACCAAACGCGGCGGCTGCTTTACGATTTTCTCATGGGCACCGAAGACCGCAATGCCGGATTGCCCCACGGCCGAGTCCTGGTGCGACAGCGGAAGTTCGATCTCGAATTGCTGCAAACACTCAGCAACACCGAACGACGCACACAGGATTCCACGCCGCTTGATGAGATGACGGCGCGAAATCCCGCGGACAAGCGGCCCTTGATCGGCGAGGCGAAAACCAAGTTCGACCTTCGCGATTACGACGGTGCCGTCGCTGTTCTCGAATCGATTGTCCAATCGCACGGTGACTACTATCCCGCCCAGGCGTTGCTCGGACGTTCGCTTGCGGCTGCCGGGGATAACGATCGCCTCGAAAAGTGGGCGGTCTCCCAGGAGGAACAGATCACCGAGTACGTCGATTACTGGATTGCCATGGGAGATTGGGCAAGGTCCGACGGCCAACTCGATGCTGCGGCACGTGCTTACTGGGAGGCGACTCGCCGCGATGTGGATGTGATGGAAGCCTGGTCCAAACTCCACACGACCCTGGTGCAATTAACCGCCGACGGCAGCGGTGTTGGGCCGGACGTCCTCGCCGGTGTCCAACGGCGGTCTACCTTGTTAAGCCGTTTCAACCAGCTGAAAAACCGATTTGAGAGAACCGGTGGGATCTCGCGGGCCATCGTCATCGAGATCGTCGAAACGCTTCATGATCTTGGGCGGCTTTGGGAAGCCGAAGCTTGGGCGGCGATCGCATTGACGCTACCCGAGGACGACGAAGCCGAAGTCGAACCGCTGCGCAACAAAATCGTCGCCGAGTTAAGCAGCGATACGCCGTGGCAAGTGACTGAGAACCACCCCGAGTTTCGACTCGATCTGGCCAGTCTCGAACTTCCCTCGATCAGCATCGCAGTGACTCAAGCGGCGACCGATGAGGGCGTCGCCCAGAGCGATGTGAGTCATCTGCATCTGGTCGATGAAGCCGACCGCCGCGGTTTAAAGTTCTTCGGCCGCACGGGCGATCGATTGCACGTGCCGGGCATCATGCTTTATCAAACACTTGGATGCGGCGGCGGGACGATCGATTTCGATCTCGATGGTTGGAGCGACCTCTATCTGGTCGCTGCTGGCGGCACGCCGCCGCGGCGAGATTCCGCGGCCAATGCGCTGATGCGTAACCTCCAAGGCGACTTTGTCGAAGTCGGCGCGCCCACCGGTACCGATGACACGGGTTTTGGACAAGGCGTTGCAGTGGGCGATGTGAACGATGACGGTTTTGACGATCTGTTGGTACTCAACTACGGACCCAATTCCCTTTACATCAACAATGGCGACGGCACCTTCAGCAATCACGCCGAGCGATTGGGCACAAACGGTGATGATTGGTCGACGTCCGCGGCGATTGCTGACGTCGATGGCGACGGAATCACCGACGTTGTCATCGTGAACTACTGTGCCGGACTCGAACCGGTCACGAAGACTTGTGCGTCGGAGGACTCGACAGTTTTGTACTCCTGTACGCCGGTGGCCTTCCCCGCACTGGCTGATCTCTTCCTAAAGGGAACTTCCGAAGCGGCCTTCGTCGATCGGACTGCGATCTGGGGTGCAGAGCCGACCGTCCGCGGCCGCGGCCTTGGGATCGTTGCCGGTGCGCTGGACGACAAACCCGGCAACGATGTGTTCGTTGCGAACGATATGACCAACAATCACTTTTGGAGCGGCTCGCCGGGCAAGGACACGTTTTCTCTGGTCGAGTCGGCAATGCTTCGCGGCCTTGGCGCCGATGACCGCTCACTTGCCCAGGGATCGATGGGGATCGCAACGGCTGATTTGAACAACGACGGGCACGTCGATTTTTACGTGACCAATTTCAGCAAGGAATACAATACCTACCACGAGTATCGCGGAGCGGGAATCTGGCAGGACAAGACGTCCGCGGTAAAACTTGCCGAACCGACCATGGGATTGGTTGGATTCGGGACCGAGGCGGTTGACCTGGACAATGACGGGTCGCTCGAATTAATCGTAACCAACGGGCACGTTGATCTTTTTTCTCGAGGCATTGAGCGTGCTCTCTATGCACAGAGAATGCAGATTTTCCGTCGCAATGATGCCCATGTGTTTGATTCGATCGCGGATTCACTACGAGGTGAGTACATCTCAAAGCCTCACGTCGGCCGTGCACTCTGGACGATCGATGCGAACCGCGACGGACGAGTCGATATTGCCGTGACGCACCAAACCGAGCCCCTTGCGTTGCTGATGAATCAATCGGAATCGCGTGGCAAGTGGCTCGCCGTCAATCTGGTCGCCCGAAACGGCTCACGCGGCGCCGTCGGCGCGGTGGTCGAAGTCAGCGTGGGCGAGCGTCGTTGGATTTCGCCGCAGATTTCCGGCGATGGCTACATGTGCAGCAATGAACGGACATTGAGATTCGGCCTCGGCGAACTTGTTGAAAACAGATGCGATATCAATGTGCGATGGCCTGATGGCACGAGCCAGTCGTTCGACGATGTCACGGTCAATGGCCATTGGTTGCTGGTCGAGAACGATCCGTCGGCGTGGCGTTTGGAGTGACAATGGCACGCTGCCCCTCTTTCGGTGGGATTTGAGTCTCTGAGGTATCCCTTGCGAGGTTTTTTGCTGCTATGATGGGCGTCTCGTCAGTCATCAACTCGGGTGGCTGGATTCTTTGTTTTCACATTTGAGGCACTTCATATGAATCGACGCCGAAATCGACCCCTCGGTTTCACCCTGGTGGAATTGTTGGTCGTGATCGCCATCATTGGTGTTCTGGTGGGTTTGCTTTTGCCGGCGGTTCAGGCCGCTCGTGAAGCCGCCCGTCGAATGAGCTGCAGTAACAACTTCAAGCAGCTCGGATTGGCTGTGCACAACTACCACAGCGCGTATAAGCAATTACCGATTCACGGCGTCGGTACCGAGGGCCCTGGCGGCGTTCCGGTTAACCAGGGAAGCAACGGGGCTACGACCAACTGGTGGACTGGTTACGGTCATGCGAATGCATGGCGCTTGAGTGCGTTTGTTGGATTGACGCCATTTTTCGAGCAGCAAGCTCTGTGGGAAAAAATCAGCAACCCGAGCCTTGAAGACGCGAACAATCCCGGCGTACCCTTCCCGCAGGCATGGCCGGCGATGGGACCAACACCTCACTTGAATCGCTATGTGCCCTGGGCGACCGAGATACCTACGCTCCGATGCCCGAGCGACCCCGGTGTCGGGCTGCCCGCGCTGGGTCGTACCAATTACGCAGCATGCATGGGTGACTCGATGCACTGGTCGGTTCGCGGTATCGGGCACTTCTTTGGCAACCCGCAACCCAATTGGACGTTCAAGAAAACCAACTCCGGATGGGCGCAGCACTCGCGTGCCGCCGATCGCGGCGTTTTCGTTCCTCATGCGGAATCCAAATTTCGTGACATCCTCGACGGACTTTCCAACACCATCATGATGGGTGAGATCGCGACGGATCTGGGAGACCGCGACAAAAGGACGATCCAGACTCGCAACGCCAACCTGGCGGGCAACAACTCGGTCGTCAAGGAAAATCCCAAGTGGTGCGAGGACGAAGGGCAAATCGATCCGGAACGACCGCAATTCTGGGCGCCGGGAGTGCCGGTTTCCGGTGTGACCAACGGACGCGGTTATCGATGGGCCGACTTTCGTGTCAATTTCAGCGGTTGCCACACCATTCTGCCGCCGAATTCGGAAATCTGTGGGATTAACAATCCTGGGAATACGATGGTTTCGTCGGTCTCGAGCCGCCATCAAGGTGGTGCTCATATTCTGATGGCTGACGGCGCCGTGATTTTCATGACCGATTCGGTCGAAGCGGGTAACAGCCGCGCTCCCATGGTTTGGCGCGGTGGTGCCAATCTTGGACCCGATCCGCCGCCAAATGTTCCGGGATCGCAAAGCCCCTACGGATTGTGGGGTGCGCTCGGCTCGCGAGCATTCAAGGAGACGATCGAAGAAGAGTTGAACCAGTAGGATTCAGTTTCGCGACCTTAGAAAAACGTTGCCTCGGCTTCTCCGGAAGCCGAGGTTTCTTTATGGGACGATAGCGAAAGCAAGAATGATGCGCGCATTAAAAAAGCCGATCGGATCTCCCGTTCGGCTTGTCTCGTTCGACGGCTCGGATTACTCGAGATCCTCCGGTGGATCTTCATTCATCATTTCTTCTTCGGCCGCGATTGCCGCTTCATAAGCC